>CBDULQ010000176.1:0-7874 GCA_965368115.1 uncultured Gammaproteobacteria bacterium
TTTCAATACGGCCTCGTTGGCGCCACCATGAGCCGGACCCCATAACGATGCGATACCCGAGGAGATACAGGCGAAAGGGTTGGCGCCGGAGCTGCCGGCCAGGCGTGCCGTCGAAGTACTGGCATTCTGTTCATGGTCGGCATGCAGGATGAACAGCAGGTTCATGGCGTCGATGGCAACCTGCGAAGGCTCATAAGGTTCGCAGGGGGTGGAAAACATCATGTGCAGGAAATTGCCGCAATAATCGAGATTATTCTGCGGATACATGATGGGTTCGCTGATGTTGTGCTTGAAACAGGCCGCGGCGATGGTCGGCATTTTAGCGATCATGCGGTGTGCGGAAATTTCCCGGTGCCGTGGTTTATGAATGTCCAGTGAATCGTGATAGAACGCGGACATGGAACCGACCACACCGATCATGATGGCCATTGGATGTGCGTTGTAATGGAAACCGTCGAAGAAGTTACGCATGGTTTCCTTGATCATGGTGTGATGCACGATGATCTCTTCAAAATCGGAGAGTTCCTGCGCCGTGGGTAGTTCGCCGTAAATAAGGAGATAGGCGACTTCCAGGAAATTGCTGTTCTGGGCGAGTTGCTCGATCGGGTAGCCGCGGTAACGCAGAATGCCTTTTTCGCCATCGATGTAGGTGATGGCGCTCCGGCAGCTGGCGGTGGAGACGAATCCGGGGTCGTAGGCCAGCATACCTTTCTGTTTGTACAAAGGGGTTATGTCCAGCGCTTCAGGGCCGGTCGTGCCCTGGAGCAGTTCCAGCTCGATTTCGTCACCTGAGGTCTGATTGCGGAGTATATATTTATCTGTCATGCCGGATTCTCTGCGACTTTGCTAAGGGGGATGCGTCACGGTTAATGTCACACGGACCAATCGTACAGATTGTTCTGGCATTATAGACAGCTTGGGGCGCTTTGGGCAGATTGATAATTAGAGCGATTTATGTTTTATTTGGAACAGGAATTCATCCCCGCCTCATTGTACCAGTAGCCGTTACAGCTGCCGTACGGTGTAATCGCATTCAGTTTTTTCATGCCTTCCGAGCAATCATCCTCATTATCGATACAGTGACGAAACAGGTCGACAACAGTGCGCGTGTGTGTGGATTGCGGGCTGATGCGCAGCACGTCAACCGCCAGTGCGTTCAACTCAGGTACCACGTCAAGTAGGTTACAGGTTTGTGCCGACTGGGTCTGAATGCCGTTGAGGTTGAGAAAAAACCGGTTTTCCTGGGTTTGCAACAGCATGCCGTCGGGATAGTCGAGACAGCGATACTGACAATCGTCTTTGGGTAAATCGTGTGCGCGTGCAGTGAAACAACGTGCCGACCAGGCGAGTGGAAGGCGGCCGTAAGCAAACACTTCGGTTTCAAGTTCGTCTGGCCGTTGGGCCTGCAGCTCGCGTAATGTATCCCGGCCCAGTTCGACGGGTAATACCCAGCGTCGCATACCCAGCTTTGCCAGTAGTTGCAATGTGTGGGGATTGTAGATATTGATGCCGGGACCACAGCAGAAAGACCGGCCTTCCAGCAGAGCGACGGCACCCATATCATTGGCTTCGACGCGAAAATGCGGGTGCATGCAAATGCGTTGCATGGTTTTTAATTCGGCATCGGATTCGGTCAGTGCCAGCGTGGATAACACCACTTCTTTGCCGGCCTGGTGTAATTGTTCCGCCAGTTGTAACCAGTCATCGCCACGTAATTGGCGGCGGCGAGAACATACGGTTTCGCCCAGGTATACGATATCCACCGGCCAGTTTTCGACCTCGCGGTAGAAATCCAGTACCTGTTGGCGGGGCCAGAAATAGAGCAGGGGACCGAGTGAGAGCTTCATAACATCATTGCCAGGGTCGGTGGTAGGCGCCCAGGGTCGTCTGGGTGCCTTCTGATACGTTCTGCAGAGCGCGTGTCCAGTCCTGCTGTGCGTGGAAGTGCTCCGGGTCGCGAAGCAGGGTATCTATGGCCTGGCGCCAGACCCGGGTGACCTGGGCGACATACGCGGGGCTGCGCTGACGTCCTTCGATCTTGATTGCGGAAACGCCCGCATCCAGTAGTTGCGGCAGATTGTCCAGGGTATTCAGGCTGGTGGGTTCTTCCAGGGCGTGATAGGTGTTTCCCGAGACCTGGAAGCGGCCTTTGCACAGGGTTGGATAACCGGCGTTTTCCTCGCTGGAATAGCGTTCGATGAGTAATCCGCCGAGACGGGTGTCGAGGCCGCCGTCGGGGCGCTCCTGCCATTCCACCGCATGGGCCGGTGAACAGGCTCCGTAGCTGTTGGGTGACTGGCCGGTGACATAAGAAGACAGCACGCAACGCCCTTCCACCATGACACACAGGCTGCCGAAACCGAATACTTCGACGCCCACGTCAGTATTGTCGACCAGGTGTTTGACCTGTTTTACCGACAATACGCGGGGTAGCACCACGCGCTGGATGTTAAAGTGCCGGCGGTAGAAATTCACCGCCGCATAACTGGTGGCCGAACCCTGTACCGACAGGTGCAGGTGCAGCCCGGGGTAATGTGTGGCGGCATACTCCATGAGGCCTGGATCGGCAATGATGAGTGTATCCAGGCCCAGGTCGGCGGCTTTGTCCACGGCGGCGGTCCAGCGAGACCAGCCGGCGGCTTGCGGGTAGGTATTGATGGCCAGGAACACGCGACGGCCCCGATCATGGGCATAGCGGATGGCCTCTGCCATGCGCTTGTCGTTGAAGTTGAGTCCGGCGAAATGACGTGCATTGGTGTCGTCGCGAAAACCCATGTAGACCGCATCAGCGCCATTGTCCACGGCGGCTTTAAGCGCCGGCAGATTGCCCGCGGGACAAACCAGTTCCATCACAGGGCGAACTCCCGTCCAGTGGCTTCATGAAGGGCTGAAGTTCCTTGCCCCTGGCGTGTGCCGCGGTTTTTGAGAGCGGTCTCGATAGCATTGATCACCGTCCATTTTTTGCTGCACCAGGCCGGCGCGAGTAGCAATTCGGAGGGTGCTGTAGCGGTCACCCGGTGATAGATCACTGAGTCCGGCGTGGATTCGATCAGGTTGCAGGCCATCTGGATATAGCGCTTCATGGTCAGTGGCTGATAGTCGTTTCGACGCCATTGCCGGGCCAGCTGAGTACCTTTGACCACATGCAGCGGATGTAACTTGAGGCCATCGGTGCCGAGCTGCATGACGCGGTCGAAACTGCTCGCCACGGCCTGCTCGTCTTCACCAGGTAAACCCAGAATCAGGTGGGTGCATACCGGCAGGCCGCGACTGCGAGCTGCATTCAGGGTATGTCGGTAATCCTTGAAACTATGACCCCGGTTAACCGCTTGCAGACTCTGGTCATGAGCGGACTGCAGGCCGAGTTCCAGCCAGACTTCATGACCCTGATCGCGATAACGACAGAGCAGATCGAGCACGGGGGATGGTACGCAGTCGGGCCGCGTGCCCACGGCGAGACCGATGATATCGTGATGAGTTAAGGCCTGGCGGTAGAGTCGATCCAGCGCATCGGTATCGGCATAGGTGTTGGTATAGGCCTGGAAATAGGCCAGGTAACGGTGCGCGCCCGTGCGCTTGCGGATGACGCGCCGACCAGCGGTCAACTGTTCATCGACGGATGCCGGTTGGCGTTGGCCCGGGTTAAACGAGGCATTGTTACAGAAACTACAGCCACCAAGGCCTTTACTGCCGTCGCGATTGGGACAGGTAAAGCCGGCGTCGATGGCGATTTTATGAACGCGTTGACCGTATTTTTTTAACAGGTATTGCCCGAATGGGTTGACGTGATCCGCGAGAGTCATGCGTTAGCTGATGTTGTATGCCCAGAGAAGGGCATAAAGGTGTCATGATCGACGACGGGAAGGCATGATCTGGATCAATTTTACCGGCATCCCGTCACCACCCCGCAGGCGGGGATGGGGCATGGGGTGTTGTGAGTTTAACGACAGGTTGCCGAAAATCGATTGCTGCCGCTGCAGACGTCGCTGGTATCGGTTTCGGTGACCAGCATGGGTTCGCGCAGTGCGGCTTCCAGCGCTTTCTGTGAGGCGATACGGCGCTGGCGCTCCTGTTCCGCACGGATCGCCTGCAGGCGCTGCTGGCGTTCGCGTTCGGCGATCAACTGACGCTGTCTTTCACGTTCCTGCTGTTCGCGGCGCAGGCGTTGTTCCTGTAGCTTCTGTTGCTTGAGCTGTTCCGCACGACGTTGTTGCTCGATCTGTTTCTGGCGCTCGGCTTTGGCCTGTTGTTGTTCCGCCAGCGCCTGTTTGCGCTGCTGTTCGGCACGTTGTTCGGCCAGCAACTGATTTTCCACCCGCAGCAATTCCGCTTCGGAGCCGGGCACATTGGCGGCACTGGCTTTGCGTAGCACGGTAATGGATTTGTCCAGATCACGTTGCAGGGCAATGCCGTCTTCGTACATCTGGCCGAGCAACAGCATGGCTTCGCCATTGCCGTGCGCGGCATCCTGTTTCAGATCGCGTACCCACTGTTCGTGTTGCGGAGTGAAGCCGTTTTGTTTGATGTCGAGATAAGTGAGACGATGGCGGGCCGGTTTGTAGTTCTGGAAGGCGGCGCGTCCGTACCAGAATTTGGCCTGTAACATGTTCTGTTCGACAGCAGAGCCGGTTTCATACATCATGCCCAGTTTGTATTGTGCCTGGGGCAGGCCTTTATCGGCCATGGTTTGCTGAAATCGGAAGACGGTGGTGCTGGCGCCACCCGCGAAAGACTGGGTGGATAAAAGGAGGGAACCCAGCAATAACATCAAGCTCAGGTTCAGTCGTTTTTCATTTATGGGCATCTGATGAGATCCCTGTTTAGGTTACCGCTGACAGGCGACTGACGCAGCGCCTGCTTAATAGAAGATAATACGCGATCAGATAGGCAATTCAAGTCCGATTGTCAGTTGAAACCGGGTTTATTGACCCCAATCCTGGTATTGAACCTTCCCACGAAGCTGGTGGTAAAATGGCATTAATCTGAACGGGTTAGGTCGAACGGGTTGTTCGGCAGTTCAGCGCGTCGTGATTCAGAGTTCGGCGCTCGATGGTGAGATTTTTTCCCCTGTCGGGGATAATACAAGACGACGACTGGTCCAATGTCATTGTGGGGAAATCTGTGTATTCATGATGACTGGAAACCAGCAGTTATTTCTGCAGGCGCAAGTAACTTCGTCTGGTCGATTAACGGTAATTTGAGAATTTGTGATCCAAACCGAGCTACCGGTAAATGGTCGGAAATTGCCAATGCCATGAACTACACTAGAGATAATTGAGGCATGAGTGATCAACAGTCAGACTGGAACAGCGACGATGGGCTGGCAGTCGAGGAAGCCAAACCAAAACTTAAGAAGCCCAGGAAGTACAAGGTCGTTTTGTTGAATGATGACTACACACCGATGGAATTTGTTGTTCAAGTTTTAACCAAATTTTTTGGTATGAACCAGGAACTCGCAACCAAGGTGATGTTGACCGTGCATACCAAAGGTAAAGCGGTTTGCGGTGAATACAGTTACGAGATTGCCGAAACCAAAGTGGAAATGGTCAACGACTATTCCCGCCAGCACCAGCATCCGTTGCTGTGTACTATGGAAGAGGTGTAGAGTAGGGACGTGTGTGTATCGGGTGCAGCTTGAAATTTTTTTCAGGATTTTGTTGGGGCACCCTGAATCTGATGAGGCGATGTTATGCTGAGTAAGGAGCTTGAAGCTTCCCTGAACGTTGCGTTCAACGAAGCCAGAAGCAAACGACATGAATACATCACGGTCGAGCATTTGCTGTTGGCGTTGCTGGACAATTCCAGCGCGAACTCCGTGCTCAAGGCTTGTGGTGCTGATCTGATCCGCCTCAAGAACGAACTCGCCGAATACCTCGACGAGAATACCCCTGTATTCAACGATACCAGCGGCGGTGAAGTACAACCGACGCTCGGCTTCCAACGCGTACTGCAACGTGCTGTATTCCATGTTCAGTCTTCGGGTAAGAAAGAAGTGACCGGCGCCAATGTGCTGGTGGCGATCTATGGCGAACAGGAATCCCAGGCGGTGTACCTGCTGCATCAGCAGGACGTTAGTCGACTGGACATTGTCAACTATGTTTCCCACGGCATTTCCAAGGTCTCCGATGAAAATCAGGACGAACTGGAAAATAACGAGGAAATGGGCGGTGAAACCGAAAAGCAGCCGCTGGAGAATTTTGCTACCAATCTGAATATGCGCGCTCTGCAGAACAAGATCGATCCGTTGATCGGTCGAGATGCGGAAATCGAACGTACGATCCAGATACTGTGTCGTCGTCGCAAGAATAACCCCTTGCTGGTGGGTGAGGCCGGTGTCGGCAAAACCGCCATCGCCGAAGGCCTGGCCAAGAAAATTGTCGATGACGAGGTGCCCGATGTATTACAGGGTTCCACCATCTATTCACTGGACCTGGGTGCGCTGGTCGCCGGTACCAAATACCGCGGTGATTTCGAGAAGCGCCTGAAAGGTGTGCTGCGCCAGTTGCAGAAAGACCCGGGTGCGATTCTGTTTATCGATGAAATCCACACTATCATCGGTGCCGGTTCGGCATCCGGCGGTGTGATGGATGCGTCGAACCTGATCAAGCCGCTGTTGGCGTCCGGTGAACTGAAATGTATCGGTTCTACCACGTATCAGGAATTCCGCGGCATTTTCGAGAAAGATCGTGCGCTGACCCGTCGCTTCCAGAAAATCGACGTGGAAGAGCCCAGCGTGTCGGAAACGGTGGATATCCTCAAGGGCCTGAAGCGCTACTTCGAGGATCATCACAACGTCAAATACAGTATGAATGCTTTACGTGCCGCGGCGGAACTGGCGGATCGTTACATTACCGATCGCTTCCTGCCGGACAAGGCCATCGATGTTATCGATGAGGCCGGTGCCAACCGTCGCATGACCAACCCGGACGGCAAGCAGAAGAACATCAACGTGCATGATATCGAGAATATCGTGTCGAAGATTGCCCGGGTACCGGCGAAAACCGTATCCTCCTCCGATGCTGAATTGCTGAAGAACCTGGAACGCAACCTGAAGCTGGTGGTGTTCGGCCAGGACGAAGCTATCGAGACCATGGGCAATGCCATCAAAATGTCGCGCTCAGGTCTGGGTAATCCGGACAAGCCGGTGGGCTCGTTCCTGTTTGCCGGTCCGACCGGTGTGGGTAAGACCGAGGTCACCAGGCAACTGGCCAAGGTGATGGGTATCGAGCTGATTCGTTTCGATATGTCCGAATACATGGAGCGCCATACCGTATCCCGGTTGATCGGTGCGCCCCCGGGTTATGTCGGTTTCGATCAGGGTGGGCTACTCACGGATGCCATCAACAAGCATCCCCATGCGGTGTTGTTGCTGGATGAAATCGAGAAAGCACACCCGGATGTGTTCAATCTGCTGCTGCAGGTTATGGACCATGGTGCCCTGACCGATACCAACGGCCGCAAAACCGATTTCCGCAATGTGATCATTATCATGACGACCAATGCCGGCGCCCAGTTGATGAGTCGTCGCAGCATGGGCTTTACCGAACAACAGCACGAAACCGACGGTATGGAAGAGATCAAGCGGGTGTTTACTCCGGAGTTCCGCAACCGTCTGGACGGTATCATTCAGTTCAAGGCGCTGGACGAACGCACCATCACCCATGTGGTCGACAAGTTCATCTTCGAGCTGGAGCATCAGCTCGAAGAGAAGCGTGTCAGCATGATGGTGGATGACAAGGCGCGGAAGTGGCTGGCGGTGAAAGGCTATGATCCGAAGATGGGCGCACGGCCCATGGCCCGCGTCATCCAGGATCACCTGAAGCGGGCGCTCGCCGACGAGCTTCTGTTCGGTCGACTGACCAAGGGTGGTAACG
>CBDULQ010000177.1:0-7867 GCA_965368115.1 uncultured Gammaproteobacteria bacterium
ATAGCGTCGCGGACCTGAACCAGCAGCCATCCCGGCTCAGGAAGCTGCTTCACATGTAAAGAAGCAGCCACCAGGTTCTCGCTGCCCGTTACCATCACCACGCTGTTTGTATTCTTGATGCTGTTGGGTGTGGTGGCCAGCCTTCGGGGTCAATGCGTAATTTATGGGTGATCCGCGTCAGGGCCCGGCAAAAAGCGATGCAGATATTCACTGGTCATTTCGTGTGCCGAGGACAGGTTCTTCAGTTATCAGCTTCAGATACTAAAAATCACAGGTTATACGTCATCGGCAAAATATCAGGGCAAAGTGGGAATCATGATCTCTGACAGTCAGTCTCTGTGAAGAAAGCGTAAAAACATTAATTTCAATAAGTTATTATATCTTTCTAGAAAATATATTAGGTGTTGAAAGACCGGGTGAGACATTCTCTGTTCGATGTGGGATAGCCCTTTATTTATTATTTAACATAATATACATTATGCACATAAATATATATTCAAGGTAAACCCGGGGAATACCCCCAATCCCTCCGAGCAGCCGTTTACAACGCCTCGACACGTGCTGCCACACAAGCATCAAAACCGGTACGTCAATCCGATACCACCATACTGATCCACTTCTTCCTGTGCTTCGAACTCCCGGGAGCGGATGACATGTGCATAGCTGAGCCGGAAATCAGTCCAGTCGAATACGACGCCAAACTGGAGATCACCCACCAGTATTTCCTTTTCGACACTCCGGCTGTCCTGGATTAAATTACCGTCGAGAAAAATATTTCGTGCCACTACCCTGGTTTCCAGGCCGGCAAACAGGTACCAGGAGAAATCACCGCTGTGCACATAAACCGGTGTTCCCGGTAATCCGGGCTGAATACGTGGCGGTCCGTAGTCGTCAGGCAGCCTGTTTCCATAGCGCACCGTGAAACCGGTATTGACGTAACTAAATACATTCCCCAACACAATGCCCATATGTGGACTCAGATCCATTTGGCGACCTGAATAAGTACTGGTTTCGGTGCCGCGCCAAAGTTGCTGGTAAGTTACCAGGATGCCCAGTTCGTTTTTTAATTGCGTATCCCAGCCCTGAGGTTCATCGGCGCCCACCAGCTCATGAACCGATGACTGGGCTTCTTCACCCAGGGCATCAGGTCCCACGATACCGACACTGATGGAAAACAGATCCAGCTGCCGTCCTGAGGATATACCCAGCCCGATTCCACCATACAACCAGCCGGCATACGGTCGCTCATTCAATGGTGGATTTTCAATGGTAATATCGCTGGGCGAAAACAGGCTCTGCCCAAAACCATAACCCACGCGTGCTTCACCTTGTTGCGGAAACCAGGGTGCGACGCGTGCAAGCTTAAGCAGCCAGCCTGGGGCTTTGTTAGAAGGATCGGGTGCCCAGATGAAACGCACACCCCCTGTGTAATGCCGGTCGTTGCCGTAGAAAAGATCGTTTTCGAGAGTAAAAGAAAGTACGCCTGTTTTTTCGCGATCGTCAGCCTGCAACGACTGTGCGGCAAAAACCGCGCAGGTCGTGATCAGTAACTTAAACCAGGGAATATTTCTCATGCCATAGACGCGAGTGTTTTACGAAATCTCATCAGTGAAAATGCGAAAAAGGCTACACCGATCAGGATCAGGCTCAAAAACTGTGGCCAAACAACACCCATCCCTGCACCACGATATAAAATGCTTTGCGCCAGCATCACAAAGTGAGTATTAGGCGCACCCAGCATAATATACTGCACGATTTCCGGCATGCTCTCTCGCGGCGTCATGGCGCCTGATAAATTCTCCAGTGGTAATAGAACCATAATCATCAACAATGCAAATTGCGGCATCGAACGTGCAATGGTGGCGAGAAAAATACCCAGCGAGGTCGTGGCAAATAAACACAGCGCAGCACCGGAGAAAAACAACAACAGAGAGCCTTCGACAGGCACTGACAACAGACCGCGAACGATGACCTGAAGCGAAAAAGCCGATGCAAGCAGCACAACCAGAATCATTGCCCAGACTTTGCTGAACATAATTTCGAATGGTGTGACAGGCATTACCAGCAGGTGTTCGACGGTGCCGTGCTCCCGCTCACGGATCAATGCGGCACCGGTCAGCACTATCGACAGCATGGTGATGTTGTTGATAATTTCCATAACCGCCCCGAACCAGGCATTGTTCAGCTCCGGATTAAAACGAGCGCGTAGCGCCAGGTCAACCCTGGGCACCTCATCTACCCGTACTCGACTGACGAATGTACTTACTTCGCTGTTCACGATAGCTTGCACGTAACCACTACCGGTAAATGCCTGGCTCATGCGTGTCGCATCGACATTAAGTTGTACAGCAGGCGCATGCCCGCCCAGAACATCACGCTGAAACCCGGAAGGAATAACAAGCGCGAAAGTATCCAGCCCCGCATCCATGCGCGCATCCATCTCCGATCGATTAATCAATGAAGGCGGCACGAAATAAGGTGGGTAAAACGCATCGGTGATACGTTGCGACAGCGGCGACTGATCTTCGTCAACAATAGCGATGGACGCCATGTGGAGTGATTCGGGTATTGCGGTGGCTGATGTATAGATGGCAAAGGTAAAGGCCCAGACAATCAGAAACAGCATGACCGGATCGCGGACCAGACTGCGCAGTTCTTTGATTCCCAGGTGATAGATATTACGTGTCCCCTGCACCGCTATGACTCCTGTTTACGCAGTAACAAAGCACCCACGGCAATCAACACGGGCACGGCGATAATCAGTGGTATGAACGAGTCCTGTAGATGTGAAAAGTCCAGTCCCTTGGAGAACGTACCGCGAGCGATCACCAGGAAATGTGTGGTCGGATAAATCTCGCCGATCACGCGCCCTGCCCCCTGTAATGATGACACGGGTTCAACCAGGCCGGAAAACTCGACTGCAGGCAACACGGTGAGCAATGCCGTGCCGAACAATGCGGCAACCTGGCTGCGGGTAAATGCGGACATCACCATGCCAAGTGCCGTGGCCGATGTGATATACAACAGAGCACCTGTCGCCAGCGTCACAAAGCTGCCCGTGAGCGGCACACCAAACAGAAATATCGCCATCAGCGTCAACATGCCGAAACTGATCATGATCAGCACCACATACGGTATCTGTTTCCCCAGTAGAAATTCCAGCGCTGAAACGGGAGTCACGTAAAAATTGATGATCGAACCCAGTTCTTTCTCCCGCACCACGGATAGTGCGGCCAGCATAGCCGGCAACATCATCAGCAACAGCGGAATAGCGGCCGGCACCATGGCCTGAAGGCTTTCGATATCCGGGTTATAACGGTAGCGTATTTCAATGTCGACCAATCCTGTCGACGTCCGTTGCCCCGCTTGCCGAGCTTTCATCATCAACCAGTGTTGATGCATGCCTTGCACATAACCACTCACCGTCTCGGCTCGTGTCGGCATGGCGCCGTCGATCCAGGCACCGATCTTTACCTGTTTACCGCGAGCGAGATCCCGTGCGAAGCCGGGTGGAATTTCGATGGCCAGACTGATTTCACCCGCACGCATGCGTCGATCGAGATCTCCGTAATCAAGTGCCGGTGGCTGTTCGTTAAAATAACGGGAACCCGCCAGGTTAAGAATATAGTCACGACTCACCGTGGTCTGATCACGATCGATGACAGCGAAGTTAAGGTCTTCCACATCCAGGCTAATGCCATAGCCAAGAACCAGCATCAGAATCGCACTACCCAGCATCGCCATAGTCAACCGAATGGGATCACGTCGCAGCTCAAGCGCTTCGCGTCGGGTATAACTGAACAAACGACGCAGACTCACGATTCCTGTCATGCTGTGGTCCGATGTTTTCTGAACGGGTGTTTGCGACGCCAGCGTGTCATCCTCTTCGTGATTCGTATCGGCATTGGACGATCCGGCCAGACGCGCCACCTCGTCCTCCAGGTAACCGATAAACGCCGCTTCAAGATGCTCGGCGTTACGTTGCGATTCAATGGTAGAAGGCGTTGCAGTCACCAGGACCCGGCCTGCATGCATCAATGCGATGCGATCGCAGCGCTCCGCTTCATTCATTAAATGTGTCGAGATAAAGATGGTTACGTTGTCTTCCCGCGCCAGTCGAATCAATACCTTCCAGAAACTGTCCCGGGCCACCGGATCAACGCCCGAGGTCGGTTCATCGAGGATCAGGATTTCAGGACCATGGATCATCGCCACAGCAAGTGACAGGCGTTGACGCACACCTAACGGCAAATCATCGGGAAGACTGTCCATGATTGGCTTGAGACCGAAACTTTCTGCTACCGACTCGACACGTTGCGGCAATTCGTCTTCTGTCAGGCCGAACAGACGTCCATGCAAAATCAGGTTCTGCTCAACACTCAGCTCGCTATACAAAGAAAACGACTGCGTCATGTAACCCACACGTCGACGCGTATTCATGTCGTGGGGATCGAGTGGATGACCGAATAACCAGGCCCGACCTTCGCTGGGTGAAAGCAAGCCGGTAAGCATTTTCATCGTCGTGGTCTTGCCGCAACCATTTGAACCGACAAAACCAAAAATTTCGCCACGACCGATACGAAAGCTGACACGATCGACTGCAGTGAAATCACCGAATCGCATGGTGAGATCCCGTGCTTCTATGGCAACGTCATCACCATCGAATGTCGTGTCTGATCCCGGAGCTACAACGGGTACTGTGTCTTCGGTCCTGTACTCCGGCAACAGCTTGACGAAGGCGGTGTCCAGGCTGGCGCTATCGGTGCGTTGCAGCAAATCGTCCGGCGTGCCGGTGGCCAGTATTTCACCCCCGTTCATGGCCACCAGCCAGTCGAATCGCGCAGCCTCTTCCATGTACGCTGTGGCGACCAGCACACTCATTTCAGGACGAGTCCGACGTATACGCTCGATGAGTTCCCAGAACTGGCGGCGTGACAATGGATCGACACCGGTGGTCGGTTCGTCAAGAATCAGTAAATCCGGATCGTGGATCAGGGCACAACATAAGCCCAGCTTCTGCTTCATCCCACCGGACAGCTTGCCCGCAGGACGATCGGCAAACGACGCCAGTCCGGTAGCGGCTAGCAGTTCGGCAATACGTCGTTCTCGTTCCTCTCGGGCATGCCCGAACAGGCGTCCGAAGAAATCCACATTTTCAAAAACCGATAAGGTGGGATACAGGTTTTTACCCAACCCCTGCGGCATGTAAGCGATCTGCGGACAGATTCGATGACGATGACGCGCATCGGACATGTCACCACCCAGAACACGCACCTCGCCTTGCTGGATGACTCTTGCACCCGAGATCAATGCCAGTAGACTGGATTTGCCGACCCCGTCCGGACCGATCAGGCCAGTCATGCCGCCTTTGGGTATATCCAGGTCGATACCCGACAGCACTGCCTGTTTACGATAATGCAAACCCACGCGACGTAAGCGGACTACGGGTATCGCGGGTGATTGTTCATCCTTCTGCTGGTCTGCAGGCGGTTTCATTCGGGTAGTCGCAACTGTAACCGAGCAGGCCAGTCAGCCTGTTGATCGAGGCGCACATAAGCCATGCCCGGTAAACCCGTTTTTACATGGCTCAGGTGCTGACGTAATAATTCAGGCTCGATACTGGCCTTGATACGAAACATGAGTTTCTGTCGCTCGACCGCCGTTTCGACGGTTTTAGGTGTGAACTGGGCGACGTCGGCGACGAAAGAAATTCGGGCAGGAATGATGTATTGCGGCGCAGCATCCAGAATGATGCGTGCTTCTGATCCGATAGCCAGCCGACCGGCCTGTTCCGTCGGCAGAAAAAAGGTCATGTAGACATCGGTCAGATCGACCATATTCAGCACGCTACTGCCGGCGGATATCACTTCGCCGGCACGCGCAACGATATATTGAACACGGCCGTCGCGCGGTGATTTGAGCCGACTGTCTTCGATATCGACATCGATGCGCTGCACCGTTGCCTTAGCCGCGGCGACCGCCGAGCGCGCTGCGACGACCTGGGATTCGGCATAACTGTGAGCAGCCTCGGCAGCAGCAACCTGTGCCCGAGCTGCGCTGACTGCGGCTTTCGCACCATGAAACCGCGCCTGGTCGTCATCGAGATTCTGCTGACTGGTATTGCCTTTCGCCGCCAGATCCCGGGTGCGTTTGAGCTGTTTTCCCGCGGCATCCAGTTCGACTTTCCGTTGCGCAACGACCGCCTGCGCAGCGGCAATTTCCGCAGCACGTTGTTTCACCTGGTTCTGCGCGGCATCGATACCGATTTGTGCACGCTGCAACTGAGCCTCGGCCTCCTTGAGCTGGGCATTCAACACCGCAACATCCATATTCACCAGCACGTCGCCGGCATGGATGAAATCCCCTTCCTTCACCAGAATGTCACTGACTCGCCCGGAAGCACGCGCGGCGATATCGATCTCTACCGCTTCGATACGGCCGTTGCTCCCCGCGAAACCTTCCGCCAGCTCATCCGGTTTATATTGTTGCCAGACCAGCAGAGCGACGACAACGGCCAAACCCGGCACGCCAAGTTGAACAGCCAGCTTTTTCTTTGTCGGAGACATTATTCACCTTTTTGATTTTTTTCGTTTGGGTTGTGGCTTCGCCATACCTTTTAAGCCATTGAGCAGAAGACTGCACACGTGATCGACTATGTAATCGACATCCTCATGCTGCTTGCGATGACCGCGAAAACAACGCCGCAAGGAAGCCATATCGAAATGATGGACCACCAGCCCGGAGATGGAAAAAACCAGCATATGGGCATCCGCACCTGGCGCCAGTTCCCGGGCCAGATCCGTGGCCGCCTGATACTGGTCCTTAAAAATCCTCGTCGACATGATCTTTAACATGTCCTCGTCACCCTCGAGCATCATACGCTGATGGAAGCGACGCAGTACCGGATTGCCACTCACCTGCCTGGCCAGCGTCCGGACATAGCGCTCGAGCCGTTCCTCGGCCGGTACGTCCGCCCTTAACGCATCGACGAACCCCTGCGATATATCGGCAAAGGCATGCTGCACCGTATCCATGTACAGAGAATGTTTGTCGGGAAAATGATGATAAAGGGCTGCCGCGCTGATCCCCACGGCGCGCGCTATATCGCGCATCGATACGCCGGTGAATCCCTTTTCGGCAAACAGGGGAAGTGCATTCTCAAGAATGACTATACGGGTGTCGAGCGATTCGGCCCTGGCGGAAACCACGGACAATGTCCTTACTTAACGTTCGTTAAGCTCATTAGAATGGATAGAAATCGAAGGGTCAAGCGGGAACAGGCAGGAACATCGATATAGATCAAATCACTGGCGTTTTCTTCCTGGAAGCCGAGTGTTCCAGCTGTTCATAACACCAAAGGTGAACATCGGATTCCCTATTTCAATCCGCTGATATAGGCGGCCAGCGATTTGATCTGTTCGTTGGTCAAGGGTTTGGCGATGGCCTGCATGGGGGAATTGGGACGCAGGTGTTCGTCGCTTCGATAACGCGCCAGGGTTCTAACCAGATATCTCCCCTGCTGACCGGCAATGCGTGGATACTGATCATTACCATAGCCTTCCTGACCATGACAGGCCGCACACTGATCGTGATAGATTTTTTTACCGATATTTTTATCGCCCTCATCATAGCGATGACCGGGGCCCGGCGGCTGGCTTGAGTAAAACAATGCAACGTTAATACGCTCCTCATCACTCAGAGTGCCCGCCAGTTCACTCATGATGGGGTCAACACGATCCTGACCGTCAAACAGCTCAAACTGACGAATCAGGTATTCGACATGTTGCGCGGCCAGATTCGGAATATTATCCCGTTTACTGATGCCGTTTTTTCCGTGGCAATACTGGCACAGTACAACACGCTGCTC
>CBDULQ010000178.1:0-7773 GCA_965368115.1 uncultured Gammaproteobacteria bacterium
GCTGGGGAGCTGCCGGCTGAGGTTGAGCACTGCCACCAGCCGGTTCGCTAAAAGGCCGGCTGCCGCCTCCCGAGCTGGCGGGACCGGAACCGCCGGAATAGACCGGCGGATCAAGCAACATGGTGTATTCGCGTAATAAATGTCCTTCCGGCCAGTCCACTTCCATCAGGAAACTGAGGAACGGCTCCTGGATCGGTGTCTTGGTGTACACCCGGATATAGGGTTTGTCGTCTTTCAGAAGGACTTCGAATTTGAGTTGTTGCAGGGAGAATGGACGATCGATTCCGGCACGCGCGAACGCCTCGCGATCGGCCAGTTTGATGATCAGCTGCTCGGCGTCTTCGGGCGCCGCCGACAGAACCTCGATTTCAGCATCCAGCTCCTGGTTCAGCGCGGAATTCAGCTCCAGCTCGCCCAGGCCCAATGTCATTGCCCGGCCGGGCAATAATGCCGCCAGCACCGCCAGGCTTAAGGTCAGTTTCCGCACCGGTGTTCCCCTCAAATCCAAATCCTCTGATGTCAAAAACAGTGTGTTGGGGCCTTCAGGACCCCTATTTCGGTCACATTGCTAAGAATGCACTTTAGTATGCATGTGTAACTATAGATTACAAATAGTCTTTTATCAAAATCTCGGCAATTTGGATACTGTTTAATGCGGCCCCTTTACGGACGTTATCGGATACGACCCAGAGGTTAAGCCCCCGCTCATGGGAGATATCCTCGCGAATCCGGCCGACATAGGTGGGATCATGATTGGCGCCCTCGGTGACGGCGGTGGGATAACCTCCGTCCTTGCGCTCATCCAGCACTTCTACCCCGGGTGCTTTGGAGAGCAACTCTCGACATTGTTCGGCAGTCATTTTTTCCCGCGTTTCTATGTGTACGGCTTCTGAGTGACCGTAGAAAACAGGTACGCGCACAGCGGTGGGATTCACCTGGATACTGTCGTCCTCCATGATCTTGCGCGTTTCCCAAACCATCTTCATTTCCTCTTTTGTATAGCCGTTGTCCTGGAATACATCAATATGCGGCAATACATTAAACGCGATTTGTTTGGGATAGACTTCGCATTCGATGGGCTGACCGTTGAGCAAACGGGCGGTTTGCGTAGCCAGTTCTTCGATGGCTTCCTTACCGGTGCCGGACACGGCCTGATAAGTACACACATTGATACGCGTAATGCCCACTGCATCGTGAATCGGTTTCAGGGCCACCAGCATCTGGATGGTGGAGCAGTTGGGATTGGCGATAATACCGTTGTCTTTATAGCGCGCAATGGCATGCGGATTCACTTCCGGCACCACCAGCGGAATATCGTCGTCGTAACGGAACTGGGATGTGTTGTCCACGACCACGCAACCGGCGGCGGCGGCCTTCGGCGCGAACTCTCTGGAAATCGATGCACCGGCGGAGAACAGACCGATCTGCACTTTGGAGAAATCGAAATCCGCCAGGTTTTCCACGGTCAGCATCTTGTCGCCGAACTCCACTTTCTTACCTGCGGAACGCTCTGAAGCCAGGGCATAGACCTTGCCGACGGGAAACTTGCGTTGCGCCAGGATCGACAACATGGTTTCGCCCACCGCGCCGGTGGCGCCCACTACCGCTACATCGTATGTTTTACTCATGATGAATGACCTTTTGAAATTTTATTCTTTAATGGCCGTGATCGATTGCACGTTCAAACCACGCGTCGATCCCGGCAAATCGTTCTGAATCAACCCAGTGCACTGACCACCGCATCGCCCATGGCGGCAGTCCCCACCTCGTTACAACCGGCGGACATGATATCCGGCGTACGCAGCCCCTGATCCAGCACCTTGCCGACCGCATCTTCGATGCGTTGCGCAACGTCCTGCATATCCAGGCTGTAACGCAACATCATGGCAACCGACAGAATGGTCGCCAGCGGATTCGCCACGCCCTTGCCGGCAATGTCCGGCGCCGAACCGTGAATCGGTTCGTACATGCCTTTACCATTCACGTCCAGCGATGCGGACGGCAGCATGCCGATGGAACCGGTGAGCATGGCTGCGGCGTCGGAGAGAATGTCACCGAACATATTGCTGGTCACCATGACATCGAACTGTTTCGGCCACTTCACCAGTTGCATGGCCGCATTGTCCACATACATATGACTGAGACTGACATCCGGGTAATCTTTTGCCACTCGTTCCATCACTTCACGCCACAACTCGGAGACTTCCAGCACATTGGCTTTATCCACAGAACACACCGACTTGCCGCGCTTCATGGCGATATCGAATGCCGAGCGACCGATGCGTTCGATTTCACTTTCGCTGTAACCGGCCGTGTTGTAACCGTAACGCTCACCGTTGCGTTCTTCGATACCGCGCGGCTGGCCGAAATAAATCCCGCCGGTGAGTTCGCGCACAATCATGATATCGAGACCGGCAACAATGTCCGCTTTCAATGATGACGCATCCGCCAGTTGCGGATACAGAATGGCAGGACGCAAATTGGAAAACAGGGTGAGCTCGGAACGCAGACCGAGCAGGCCTTTTTCCGGACGTTTGTCGCGCGGCAGGGTTTCATATTGCGGACCACCGACGGCACCCAGCAGGATGGCGTCGGATGCCCTGGCCAGCGCCAGCGTCTGTTCCGGTAACGGATCGCCCGCCGCATCATACCCGGCGCCACCCACCGGCGCCTCTTCCAGTTCCACGTCCAGCGCGCCCTGGTCTTTAAGAAAACTCATTACCTTGACCGCTTCGTTGACGATTTCCGGTCCGATGCCGTCACCCGGCAATATGGCAATTTTTTTTGTCATCTTGTGTTCCTGTGTTCTGCGTCATCCAATGGACGCATGATTCATTCAAATACTCGTGTCAGCCGTTGAACAGCCAGGGCGCCTGCTGTTTGCGCTGTTGTTCGTAAGTGCGAATATCGTCCGCATGCTGCAATGTCAGGCCGATATCATCCAGGCCGTTCAGCAGACAGTATTTTCGAAACGCTTCCACTTCGAAGGCAATCTGTTCGCCGTCTTCGGTGGTAATCAGTTGCGCATCCAGATCGACCGTTAACTGAAAACCTTTTTTACTGTTCACCTTGTCGAACAGCTTGTCCACCTGCTCCGCCGACAGTGCAATCGGCAGCAGGCCGTTCTTGAAACTGTTGTTGAAAAAGATGTCGGCGAAACTCGGCGCGATAACGCAGCGAAAACCAAAATCAGTCAACGCCCAGACCGCATGTTCGCGCGACGAACCGCAACCGAAGTTTTCTCGCGCCAGCAAGATACTGGCCCGATCATAAGGCGCCTGGTTGAGCACGAAGTCCGGATTGGGACGACGCGTGGCATTGTCGATACCCGGCTCGCCCGGATCCAGATAACGCCAGTCATCGAACGCGTTAGGACCGAAGCCGCTACGCTTGATGGACTTTAAATACTGTTTCGGAATGATGGCGTCGGTGTCCACATTGGGACGATCCAGCGGCGCCACGATACCGGTGACCTTGATAAATTTTTCCACGATTAACTCCGCATGCGGCTGGCGTTACTTATCACCCGCGTCTTCAATGGACTTGCCCATTTCCTGAATATCCTTACCCATGCCTTCCAGGGTATTGCTGCATGCGCTCAATGACAGCACGGCGAATAACATCATTAACAGGGTCAGTTTCTTCATCATGATTTCCTCAGAAATGTCTTACATCAACAAAATGTCCGGCGATGGCTGCCGCCGCCGCCATGGCCGGGCTGACCAGGTGGGTACGACCGCCCTGGCCCTGACGGCCTTCAAAATTTCGATTCGACGTGGACGCGCAACGCTCACCCGGTTCCAGCCGGTCCGCATTCATCGCCAGGCACATGGAACAACCCGGCTCGCGCCATTCGAAACCGGCCTCGGTAAAGACCTTGTCCAGTCCCTGCTGTTCCGCCTGTTGCTTGATCAGCCCGGAACCGGGTACCACCATCGCCAGCTTAACGTTGTCCGCCACTTTACGACCCTTGATCACCGCCGCTGCCTGCTGCAGATCTTCCAGTCGCGAATTGGTACAGGAACCGATGAACACCTTGTCGATCGCGATTTCGCTGATCGGCGTGCCCGCCTGCAGCCCCATATAATCCAGTGCCTTCTGCATGCCGCTGGCCCTGACCTTGTCGTCAGTCGAAGCCGGGTTCGGCACATCCGCATCCACCGGCACCACCATCTCCGGTGAAGTACCCCAGGTGACCTGGGGTTTGATATCTGCGGCGTGCAGCGTAATGTCCTGATCGAACACGGCATCGTCATCACTGACCAGCTCTCGCCAGGCGGCAACCGCCTGCTCCCAGACGTCACCTCGAGGTGCGAAGGGGCGGCCTTTCACATAATCGATGGTGATATCGTCCACTGCCACCAGACCCACCCGCGCACCGGCTTCGATGGCCATGTTGCAGATGGTCATACGACCTTCCATGGACAGTTTGCGTATGGCACTGCCGGCAAACTCGATGGCATAACCGGTACCACCGGCGGTGCCGATTTTACCGATCACCGCCAGCACAATGTCCTTGGCGGTGACACCGGCCCCCAGCTCACCTTCGATATTGATACGCATGTTCTTCATGCGTTTCTGCAACAGGCACTGAGTGGCCAGTACATGCTCGACTTCCGAGGTACCGATGCCAAACGCCAGGGTACCGAAAGCGCCGTGGGTGGCTGTGTGAGAGTCGCCGCAAACCAGCGTCATACCGGGCAGGGTGGCGCCCTGCTCGGGGCCGATGACATGGACTATACCCTGGCGGACATCATCCATACTGAATTCTGTAATGCCGAACTCCTTACAATTGGCATCCAGGGTCTCCACCTGAATGCGCGACACCGGATCGGTAATGCCCTGATCGCGGGCGGTGGTCGGCACATTATGATCCGGCACCGCCAGCGCCGTATCGGTACGCCAGGGCTTACGGCCGGCCAGACGTAGCCCCTCGAAGGCCTGCGGCGAGGTCACTTCGTGCACCAGGTGACGATCGATATACAGCAATGCCGTACCGTCGTCTTCACTGCGCACCACATGGGCATCAAATATTTTGTCGTACAGGGTTTTACCGGCCATCAAATAAATCTCCGCATACCTCAGGAATCAGGGATTGGGTCAATGCTCACCCGATCAGGCGATTGAAGAAAGTGTATTACTGGGTTAAATATAAAACAAATTCATCTTTTTCATATGAATCATTCTAATAGGGAATAGCAAGGGAGGAGCGAACTGAGATGGATATTCAGAATCTTCAGGCATTCATCGGCGTCAGTGAAACCGGGTCGTTTTCCAAAGCCGCCGAATCCCTGTTCATCACCCAGCCCGCGGTCAGCAAACGGATTACCGCGCTGGAGCAGGCCTTAAACGTACAGCTTTTTGACCGTCTTGGCAAACAGGTTAAGCTCACCGAGGCCGGCCAGGCCCTGCTGCCCAGTGCACGCCGCATCCTCGCCGAACTGGATGAAAGCCGCCGCATTATCGCCAACCTCAATGGCAAGATCGGCGGCGCCCTGCGCATCGGCACCAGTCACCATATCGGCCTGCATCGACTGCCCCCGGTATTACGCAGCTTCACGGCAGCATATCCCGGCGTCGATCTGGACATTCATTTTATGGATTCGGAAGAAGCCTGCGATGCAGTACTGCGTGGTGAACTGGAACTGGCCATTGCCACCCTGCCCAGTACACCGCCGGAGAAACTCAATACCCACCTGATCTGGCACGATCCCCTGGATTTCGTCGTGGCTGACCAGCACCCATTGGCCAGCAAATCCGAAATCAGTATCAATGACCTGATTCAACACCCGGCGATTCTGCCATCGCAGAGCACCTACACACGCAGCCTGCTGGAGCAGGAACTCGGACTGGCCACCAGTAAACTGCATATCGCGCTGGAAACCAATTACCTTGAAACCATCAAGATGATGGTCTCGATCGGGCTGGGCTGGAGCGTCCTGCCCATCTCCATGCTATCGGCGGATCTGAAAACCCTGTACCTGCCGGGTTTCGATATACAACGCAAGCTGGGTGTGGCCTATCACCGACAACGCACTTTGTCGAATGCGGCGCAGGCGCTGCTCGATCAGTTGCTGGCTGTGGCCGACGAAATCTGATGCTCAGTTCAACACGCGCTGCAGTTGATCGACCACCCAGGAGTGGATGCGAGTCAGACGCTGTTTATTGTCGCCCGGCAGGCTCACCAGGGCCTCGATGCGCCGCGGATAGTCACGAGTGACCACAAGCAGGCGCTCGATAATGGGCCGGTAGCGATCGGCACGCAGCCCCAGGTGATGAGCGAAACGGTTGATCGCTGTCGTAAAGTCCACTGCCGACTCATCGCCTTCCTGTAGATAATCGCCATAATCACCGAAGCTCATGCCCGGCGGAGTCAACATGTCATGAATGCGATAGGCGCGCATCGGCGTGGGATCATAAACCGGGGAAAAACGCAGCTCCCCATTCCGTTCGATGATTGCCAGATTCTCCAGATGCAGGTCACCATTGCCGGTCAACATCGCCATCAACAGACGTTCGAACAGGTATTGCCGCGCCTGTTTACTGTCCGACACCAGCTGAATACGCGGACTGTCCAGCGCCTGGCCGATACGATCGTAACTGGCGCTGTAATGATTGGTGATGCTGCGACTGCCGGAGGCCAGAATCGAATATAAAGACTCCATGAAGATCGGTGCGCCCTGCTCGGTGCGGTCGAAACGCTCCACCGCCAGTGCACGCAGACCCGCCACCTCCACCGGCCAGTAGCGAGGCACATCGAAACCGGCCTCGCGATGCATGTCCAGCGCCAGGGTTTCCAGCTCGATGATGCCCGGATAGGTGTTGCTGTTTTCCAGCTTGAGAATGATGTCGGTGCGCTCCAGATCGCCGAAGCGGGACGGCAGACCGATGCGGCCGTCCCAGCCCTGACGGTTGATGGATAGCGGCAGCTTGGGGATGGCGCCGCCCAGCGACGGCGTCGGCCCCAGCAACTGGATCAGCGCCTGACTGTCATCCTCGTCGTCGTACCAGGTCATGAATTCTTTCAGGCTGAAACCGAATTTTTCATCCAGTTCCACCAGGCCCTTGCGCGATGGTGTGGCGTACCACTGCAGCGCGGCCTCGTCACTTTCGAATACATCCAGATGACCGATACCGCCATGGCCGGAACGAATCAGGATTTCCCAGTCGGTATCGAAACCGGGCTGCGGACGCACGCCAATGCTATCCAGGTAACGCAACAGCAGGGCGCGTAGAAAATGGCGTTCACCGGGGGGCGGCAATAGACTCTGGATGGGGGGATGAAAATTGAACCAGGCGTCACGGTCGCGCGCGATGGTGGCGCGAAACTGATCCGGCGGATAGACCAGTCCCAGGCCGCGTAAACCGAGGGCGGCGTAATCGTCTTCGTAGGTGAATCGGGCCTGACGTTCGGTCACCGTCAGCACACCCATTTTAAGCGGCTGCGGCCCAAGTCGGGTCCAGACCACGGCGATACGATCTTTCATACCATCACCTCAGTCGAACAGCTCGCCCCGGGTCACCAGTTCCGCCAGGGTGGAATCGTCCACCCAGACCAGGCGCATGCCCAGGCTACGCCCCAGGGTTTGCAGGGTGGAGAAACGGGCATCATCGGCGCTTTTCAGGCGGGAGATGGCGACTTCGCCGAGGCGGGACAGTTCGCCGAGCTGTTTCTGGGTAAGCCCCTGTTTGCGCGCCCGCTCCAGGACTTCATCGATCAGTTCAGATAATTCCGCATTCATCTTATCTTACCTGTTAATTTCTAATCAGATT
>CBDULQ010000179.1:0-7743 GCA_965368115.1 uncultured Gammaproteobacteria bacterium
CCTATCACGGCCCGGGACAGCTGGTGGTTTATCTGCTGCTGGATGTAAAACGCAATCGGCTCGGCGTACGCCAGATGGTGACTGCGCTCGAGCAATCGGTCATCGACCTGCTGCAGGATGAACAGATCCAGGCCAGTGCCCGGTCCGATGCGCCCGGTGTTTATGTCGGCGAGGCCAAGGTGGCGGCACTGGGCCTGCGCGTCAAACGCGGTGCGACCTATCACGGCCTCAGCCTGAACCTGGACATGGACCTGGAGCCGTTTCAACGCATTAACCCCTGTGGTTATCCGGGATTGGAAGTGATCAACCTGCGTGATCTGGGTCTGGGTTATACTATGCAGCAACTCAGCGAGCGTTTGCTGAATAAACTCTGTAAACGCTTCCACATCGACGAAATAAAGACAGACTATGAGTGAACAAGGTACAGTCGCGGGCGGCAATCCGAATCGGGTCGTCGCCGGCGAAAAAAAGAAAGGCGCGGACAAGGTCGCGCGCATCCCGGTCAAGGTGAGTAAAACCGAAACCCTGTTGCGCAAACCGGAATGGATTCGCGCAAAATCACCGGCCCATCCTGAAGTCAAACGACTCAAGGGCATTTTGCGGGACAACAAGCTGTTTACCGTTTGCGAAGAGGCTTCCTGCCCGAATCTGGGTGAGTGTTTCGGGCACGGTACCGCAACCTTCATGGTCATGGGCGAAATCTGCACGCGGCGTTGCCCGTTCTGCGATGTCGGTCATGGCCGCCCGTTGCCACTGGATGAAGATGAACCGGAAAACCTGTCATCGACGATTCGTGATATGGGCCTCAAGTATGTGGTGATTACCTCGGTGGATCGTGATGACCTGCGCGACGGCGGTGCTCGGCATTTTGCTGACTGTATTCGGCTGACGCGGGAAAAGAATCCCGGTATCAAAGTCGAGGTTCTGGTGCCGGATTTCCGCGGCCGCGTCGATACCGCCATCGACATCCTCAAACAGACACCGCCGGATGTATTCAATCACAACCTGGAAACCGTGCCGCGCCTGTATCGTGAAGCACGACCAGGTGCCGACTATCAGGGGTCGCTGGATCTGTTGCGTCGGCATGCTGAACTGTGTCCGGACGTGCCCACCAAATCGGGCATTATGCTGGGTTTGGGTGAAACAAAAGAAGAAGTCGTCGAAGTGCTTGAAGATCTGCGCAAGCATCAGGTTACCATGTTGACACTGGGGCAGTATCTGCAACCCAGTCGTCATCATTTACCGGTTAAGCGTTATGTGACACCGCAAGAGTTCGAGGAGTTGAAGCTGATTGCGGAACGTCTGGGTTTTCAGCAGGTCGCCAGTGGCCCCATGGTTCGATCGTCCTACCATGCAGACCTGCAGGCAGCGGGTGAATTTTAAAAACGTTGCTGCGAAACAATATTCAGGCTGAAATCCGGAATTGCCTGAGCCGTTCAACGACTTCGGCAAAATCCTGTTTGAACTGTTTCATGGCGTTGCGCACCTCGGCCTGTTGCCCTGCACGGGCCCGCGCTTCGAGATCCGCGGCCTGTTTCGACAGGGATTCGGCGCCCACATTCAGGCTCGATGATTTCATCGAATGAAACAGACGTTGTGCGGTTTTCATGTCATCGGCGGTAAGCGCACTTTCGATGGCTTGCAGATTCTTTTCACCCGTGTCGATATAAGCCGGTATCAATTCATCGAACATATCTTTCATTAATTCCGACATCTTACGCAGTTGGTCAGTGTTTATGATCAGTTTGTCTGTCATAGGCTGGTCTTCGCTGGATTGAGTCGTCGAATTACCGTTTGCTCGCGGTAACGGCAAATGAATTGTGAACCGGCTACCTTTGCCGAGTTCCGAACTGACTTCGATAGTGGCGCCCATCAGGTCGGCTATTTTCCTGCAGATCGCCAGGCCCAGACCGGTGCCGCCGTATTGACGTGTAATGCCGCTATCGGCCTGGGAAAAGGAATCAAAAAGATGAGGGAGTTGTTCGGAGGCGATGCCGATACCCGTATCAATGATTTCGATGCGATACATGGCGTTGGCTTCGTCCGTTTCCTGTTCTTCGACCTGAATGCGGATTTCTCCCTGCTGAGTGAACTTGATGGCATTGCTGATCAGGTTGGTTAGCAGCTGCCGGATGCGCAACTTGTCGCCGATAACCTGGCAGGCGCCTGTAATTTCGCAGTTGAATTCTACAGTCAGCCCCTTGCTTCTCGCTTTCGGGTAAACCGATTGCATTAATTCTTCGCAGAGTTCGCGTAAATCGAACTGTTTTATGAGCAGTTGTATCTGGCTCATGTCCATGCTGGAAAACTCGAGGATGCCTTCGACCTGGGAGACCAGGGCATCGCCGGATTTGAGCATCACATCCACATACTCCCGTTGTTCCTCTGATAACGATGAATCGGCGAGCAATTGTGCCATGCCCAATATGCCGTTCATTGGCGTTCGAATTTCATGGCTCACCGCAGCCAGGAACGACGACTTTGCCTGGGAAGCGGCCTCGGCCTTGAAGCGTGCGTCGTTGAGCTCGCGATCGTGTTGCAGACGCTGTGAGATATCGCGGAATGCCACGACGGCGCCCCGGGTATGTTGTTCCGGCGTGAGCATGGCAGTAACCACGCACTCGACCGGAAGTGAATCACCCTGTTGTGTTTTGAAATAACGTTCGGTGGTGGTTTTGCTGTTGTTCAACAATACATTGTCCAGGCAGGCCTCGGCATCTTCTCGTTCACTGTCGTTGGCAAACAGTATCGAATAGGAACTACCCAGTAATTCCGCTTCGCTAAAGCCGGTCATTTCCAGTGTGGCCTGGTTGGCGTAACGAACCAGTCCTGAGGTATCGAGCACAAAAATACCTTCACCGGTGTTCTGCATGATCTGCTGCATGTCGTTTTTCAGTCGATCTATTTCCTTGCTGCGCATGTTGTCCTGGTGTTCGACCTGGCGACGTTTCTGCACATTATTCAACGTGTAATAGGCCAGCAGCAGGGTGATGAGCACGCCGCTGATCAACAGACTGATCGGCCCGGGAAAGAGATAATGGCGAAAATGATGGGGCGAGTTGAATGTAACCTGCCATTGCCGATTGGCGACTTGCAGTGGTTTGACGCTCTGTAAAGTGTTCAGGTCGACACCGGAAATATACAGTTGTTGAACCGTTTCTGTCGGTGTGACGTCGTTTACCCGTATCGTCGGACTACCGCTCTGGATGTCGTGGCTGCCGATACTGAACAGGAAGTTCAGATCGAGCAGAGCCACGACAAAGCCGGTGAAATGTTTGCGTCGGGTTTCGATACTGAGAGGGGCACGTTTTGTATTGTATGCAGCGAGTACAATCATCAGCGCAGGGGACTGGGTCTCGCTGATCGGGTCCGGGTTTTCGATCAGTATCTGTGGCAAACCGCTGTCGATGGCGTTGCGGCTCAGGGCGGCGAAGTCACCGAGATCATTCAGGTCGAAACCGTAAGGCCCGTTACGATCGATGCTGGAGTTGACGAAGCGAATTGGAAAGAACGACAGCGCCTGTGTATCCGGGGATGGCGTGTGTGGTGCCCAGATCAGTGATTTCACTTCGGAATGGTAACGCAGCATGGCGCTACTGAAGGCACGAAATTCGATGGCCGAGACATGATCGGATGCGGCGAAGAATGCGCGCAGGCTGTACAGATTCTCGATATTGGAGTTGGTGATCTGCTTGAGTTGGAAAGCGTACTGGTCATTCTGCCCCTTGAGCCGGTGCTGTTCCATCTGAACATTGGTCCGGTAAGCCAGTATTGCGACCGCGATCGAACTGGTCACCCCGATTACCAGGATCAGCACAATGCTGATGCGATCGACCAGGGTGGTGCCCAGGGTGTGTTGTCGGAGCCAGCGCTGGCGGGGTTCAGGGGTGATCATTGGAAGAACGGGAACGAATCAGACACCCATCTAGCATAGGTCATAGTGCCCCAGCTTCAAGTCGATGCAGGGAAAATGATGGCTTTTCCTGGCTGCTGTCCGGAAACGAGCCGCTTCGCCCGACCGGGTGATCCCTGTATAATGGTCAGCCAGAAATATCAAGGCAGCCGGTGTATCGAAACCTGTTTACACCCGGCCGCTGACAAAAACAACGATAAATTCGCGGATTGCCGCCTTAATAATAAAGATTAACCAGGAGCCTTCGGCTTTCTGTCTGTGTTGCAGTCCACCTGTTCAATCTCAACCAACGGATATTGCTATGCCTCTGATTCGTCCCTTTGCCGCTCTGCGTCCGGTCGCCGAGCACGCCGCCGATGTGGTGGCGCCACCCTACGATGTACTCAACAGCGAAGAAGCTCGCCAACGAGCGGCCGGTAAACCCTGGAGTTTTCTGCACATCTCGAAGGCCGAAATCGACCTGCCGGAAGGCACCGACGCCTATGACCCTGCGGTGTATGCAAAAGCCGCCGAGAATATGCAGTCGATGATTAGCCAGGGCATTCTGATGCGCGAAGTCGCTCCCTGCTATTACGCTTATCAGCTGGTGATGGGGGAGCATGTGCAAACCGGACTGGTGGCGGCGGCTTCGGTGAAACATTACGACAGCAACCGGATACGTAAACACGAGTTTACCCGACCCGCCAAGGAAGATGATCGAGTGCGCCAGATCGAGGCGCTCAATGCGCAGACAGGACCGGTGTTGCTGGCCTACAAGTCACAGGAGGATGTGGACGCCATACTGCAACAGGTCACGCGTTCCGTACCGCTGTATGATCTGCAGGCCGACGACGGCATCGGCCATCGACTGTGGCTGATCGACGATCAGGGTACGATCGATCAGCTCAGTGCCGCTTTCGATGCCATGCCGGCGATCTATATTGCCGACGGTCATCATCGTTCTGCCGCAGCGTCGCGAGTGGCGCACAGCAAAGGTGATGATGAACAGGATATGAGCCAGTATTTTCTGTCTGTTATTTTTCCGCATAAACAGATGAAAATATTTGACTACAACCGAGTGGTCACGGATCTCAACGGCCTGACGGTCGAAGCTTTTCTCGATCGTATCGGTCAGCAGTTTAAATGTAAAAAAGAAACCGCGCCGGTCAGGCCCACGCAGCCGGGTGAGTTCGGTATGTATCTGGATAAAGAATGGTATCGGCTGAACATCGCGCCTGAATTGATTCCGGATGATCCGGTTGCGCGCCTGGACGTCAGTTTGCTGGCTAACAGTCTACTGGAACCGGTACTGGGTATCGCCGATCCACGCACCGATGCGCGCATCGATTTCGTTGGTGGTATACGCGGCCTGGAAGGTCTGGAAAAACGCGTCGACAGTGGTGAAATGAAGATCGCTTTTTCACTGTATCCCACCAGCATGGAAGACCTGATGGCGGTTGCCGATGCCAATGAAGTGATGCCCCCCAAATCCACCTGGTTCGAACCCAAGCTGGCGGATGGCCTGGTATCACATATGCTGGACTGATTGTTTCAAACTGTGCTGTCCAGCCAGTTCCTTCGTTGGGACGGCGGCATTTTCTCGATGGCGTAGCGTAACATTGTACGAGGCATGCGGGAGGCGTAACGTTGCAGAAAGTTTTCCAGCGTATGCATGTCCTTGCCGCCGAGATCGCGCAACATCCAGCCCACCGCCTTGTGAATCAGGTCATGCGGGTCCTCAAGCAGGTGTTTCCCAATTCTAATCGTGTCGTTGAGCTGGCCGTCACGGATGAGTGTCCAGGTGCTGATGATGGCCATGCGTCGTTGCCATAGATTGCCCGAGGTCGCCCAGTCGTCCAGTTGTCTGCGCATTTTTTTGGGCGCGTGTAACAGGTAGCCGCCGACGATGTCCCGACAGGACGCATCCACCAGATCCCAGTGATTGACGTATTCGGTATGTGCAACATAAAACCGGTAAATCGTTTGCATGTCCGCCGTTCGACGGTGAGCTTGCGCTTGTTTGAATTGATTGACCAGGATGATCAGGCCGAGCAGTCGAACTTCATGAAGTGGCGATTCGAGCAGGGTGTTGATTTGTGCAAGATCCATTGAAAGATATTGCCTGGCCAGTTTGCGGATTTGAGGAACCCGAACGCCGAGAAAGCGGTCGCCTTCAGCATATTCGCCCGGGCTTGCCTTAAAGTAGCTGGTGGCATGTTCTGCGCGTTGCGGGTCGCCGAGTTTTTTCAGATCGCGTATGGCCTGTGCGGCGGTCATGGCTGGGCGGGCTGGATGTTCAGGTATATACCGGTTCGTCAATATAACGCGCGATGAGGCCGAGCTCAGCCATGGTCTCCGGCACGCGCATGCGAATCTGGTAACCGCCACCCTTGGCTTCTTCGATCGGGTTGCCGTTCAGGTCTTCCATGTAATCGATCACCAGGTTCTGGTTGCCGGCGGGTTGAATCAGTTCCAGTCTGTCACCGAGACTGATCTTGTTTTTCACGTCGATGTGCGCGAGTCCGGTATCTTTGTCATAGTTCACCACTTCACCCACGAATTGCTGTTGGCGACTGACGGAATTGCCCACCATGTAATTCTGGTAGTCCTGAGTATGGTGACGTTGATAAAACCCGTCGGTATAACCTCGGTTGGCCAGGTTCTCCAGCACGCCGAGCAGTTCCGGGTTGAAGGGCTTGCCTGCTTCCGCATCATCGATGGCCTGCCGATAACTTTGCGTAGTGCGAGTCACATAATAATTGGACTTGGTGCGGCCTTCGATTTTCAAACTGTCGACACCGATCTGCACCAGCTTGTGCACATGCTCGACGGCACGCAGGTCTTTCGAGTTCATGATGTAGGTGCCGTGTTCATCTTCTTCCATCGGCATGTATTCGCCGGGTCGGCCTTTTTCTTCGATGAACACCACTTGTTCCGCCTGCGGATTACGCTGGTCGCCCATGTTCGAAGTCATCGGTTTGTAAACGCCTTCGGCATTTTCCTGCGCCGGCACCGTATTGTATTCCCAGCGGCAGGCGTTGGTGCAGGTGCCCTGGTTGGGATCGCGATGATTGAAATAGCCGGACAGCAGGCAGCGACCGGAATAGGCGATACAGAGTGCACCATGCACGAAGACTTCCAGTTCCATGTCCGGACATTGCTGACGAATTTCTTCGATTTCTTCCAGCGACAGTTCGCGTGACAGAATGATGCGTTCCAGTCCGATGGACTGCCAGAATTTGACCGCGGCATAATTCACCGTATTGGCCTGCACGGAGAGATGAATCGGCATCTCCGGCCAGGCTTCACGCACCATCATGATCAGGCCCGGGTCGGCCATGATCAACGCATCGGGCCCCATCTCGATGATCGGCGCCAGGTCGCGGATATAGGTTTTGATTTTGCTGTTATGCGGCATCAGGTTTGAAGTGAGGAAAAACTTCTTGCCGAGCGCATGGGCTTCACTGATACCGGTGCGAAGATTGTCTTCCAGAAAGTCGTTGTTGCGTACCCGCAGGCTGTAACGCGGCTGACCTGCGTAAACCGCATCGGCGCCGTAAGCGAAGGCATAGCGCATGCTTTTCAATGTGCCGGCAGGGGCGAGTAACTCTACTTTCTTCATGGTATCTACAGGGGGTAATAAAACGCTATTTTAACGTATTTACCGGCTTTGCGTTAAACTGTCGGCATGTTTGAGTTGTTGCACAATATCTGGCTGGTCTACCTGGATACGGCCTTCTGGCTGTTACTGGGGCTACTGGCCGCTGGCCTGGTCAAGGCCTATATACCCGAGCACGCCATGCAGCGCTGGCTGGGTGGGCGCGGTTTCTCCGCCGTGGGGCGCGCGGCCC
>CBDULQ010000180.1:0-7719 GCA_965368115.1 uncultured Gammaproteobacteria bacterium
ATGATGAATCGTGCACCACTCTGGTAATCGGCATCGTATTTAATGAACGCTCCGCGCTTGGCCAGGAGTGCCTGTGAAATCGACAAACCAAGTCCGCTACCCGCACCCACTTCCTTGGTGGTGAAAAACGGGTTAAAAATATTACAACGTATATCGCCGGGTATGCCCGGTCCATTATCTTCCACGCATACATGAACGAAATCGCCATCCTCATACCAGCTACGAATATTGATAACCGGCTGGCTGACGCCGTCCAGTGCCTGGATGGCATTGATAATCAAATTGGTAAACACGATTTCCAGTTGTCCGCAATCACCTTCCACCGGCGGCAACTCGGGCTGTAGCTGAATGGCGATATCGATACCGTAGCGGCGCGTGCGGCAACTCAGGAAGGTATCGCTGATATTGGATAGCAGTTGGTTGATGTCGCAGGTTTCCCCGCTGCATTTTTCCTGACTGGCGAAATTAAGCAGGTCATGAATGATCTTCGAACAACGGCGGGTTTCCTCTTCGACGATACCGGCGAATTCAATCGACCGGTCGCCTTCGCCAAGACTGCTCTTTATCAGCTGCGCATAACCGAGAATATTGCCCAGTGGCGTGTTCAGCTCATGGGCGACACCGGCGGCCAGCTGCCCCATGGCCACCAGCTTTTCACGACTCGCCAGAGTCTCCTGCAGATCGCGGTTTTCACTGATATCGAGTAGTGTCAGTATGGCTTCCATTTCCGCTTCATTTTCGCTGAAAAAAGCCACATTCAGGGAGAACCATCGAGTACCGTCTTTCAGTTGCAGGGCGATTTCCAGATTTCGAATCGGTTTTTTATACAGAAAGCTGTCGCGCAAAATATCCCGATCACCTTCGTTGAAGCGAATCAGGTCGAACAGGTTGGTGCCAATGATCGAGTGCTGGGGATCACCGAAGGTTTCCTCGGCAAGACGATTTGCGATATTGATGCTCAGCTCATTGGATACGGTAAGCAGCACACCGGGCATACTCTGAAGAATGGCATTGATTTTATTGCGTTCGTTGAGCACCCGGGTCTGGCATTCTTCCACTGTTTTGAAAATCGAGCCCAGTGTGACAATGGTGTCGTTATAATCTTTCAATAGACCGGACACCGGCGGCGGCGTCAGCGCCGGCATATCGACCGGCAACAACAGGCCTTCTCGCGCATCGAGCAGACGCTTCCGCAAGCCGGAAAGAGAAAAACGGTATGCCAGGAAAACGAGCAGCAATAACAGCAGAATACCAAGTGCAGGATAAAACCATTGCTGGACGCTAAACATATTCGCCAGACCGCCTAAACAGAGTTTTGCAAAATAAAATACAACTTACCTGTCGATTGAAAAGCAACAACAGGCCACCGGATTCGATACCAGCATTATCATTATTATCAGCTTGTCGATAACACAAAAACGGTCGACAGCTCCGCAACGCAATCAGTATATCACGCGCAAAACAAATACGGCACCACCCGCCGGTGGCACCGCAAAACGGCACAACATAGTCAGTCACATTACTGACCCAGGAGCACAAAATCGCCTCACATCAGAATATCAACTGCAGGCCCACCGTCGCCTGGCCATAATCCTGGCGGCTGGCATCGGCAGGATCTTCTTCGTCGAAGTCAATCTGGGCAAACTCCGCGGTCAACTTAAGCTGTTGGCCGTCGAAGTAATAATTGGCACCGATACTGGTCCACACCTGGTCCAGGTTCTGCACCGTATATTTATAATCGGACGTTTCGTGACGGGCGAAAAACTGCAGACGACCGGGGCCGACCTTGTCCGGTAACAGGTATCCCAGTTTTACATAACTGGCTTCCAGTTGCGTGGTCACCGGCAGTGCCGCATCGTGATTGGCATTGTTGATGGCATCCTCCGCATCATAGTCGAAGTAAGCCGCGCTGAAGGTGTAGGTTCCGCTGGCGGTCGGCTCTTCCCAGTAGATATCCGCGGTCATACCGGTGTAATCCACCATATCGGTTCGATTCACGTAATCGGCATAGGCAACATTGGGCTGGTAGTCATAGGCGACACCAATGGTAAACACTCGGCTGGTGCCCAGATAAGTGCCGCGATAACCGTAATCATACTCCGGGTCCAGCGGACTCCAGTGGAAACGTGCCGTGAAGCGTGGCGAATCCTTGGCAGGCTCGTCACCCTCCCGACCGTCAGACATCATGAATCGATACTGGAACGCAGCATCCGCCAGATTACCCCACATCGCAATACCCGTATCACGACTGCCACCGAATGGCGTGTACGCAATCACCTGTGCACGATCCAGTGTCAACGGCTCCAGACAGGCTTCCAGGTTTTCCCTGGAAAACGTGTTTTTGAAACGACCGACGATAAAACGTATCGCGTCACTATGATCGAGCGTAATGTAAGCATCACGATAATAGGTACTGCGATTATCGTTACCGCCGCGACTGTCGCTGCCCGCTTCGATTTGCGCATAGTACCCGACCAGGTCGTTGTACTGGCCGGAAAAAGTGATTCGATTACGGCGCAAAAATGTGTCGACGGAGCTACCGGAATCGGAGGCGGATCGATAATCGCGAAACTCGGTCCAGACCTGCAGGGCATAATTGATATTGAGACCACCCTCTTCACCCACCTGCAGATACACACCCGCCCCGGCATACGCCGGCGCCATCGCCAGCAGCAAGCCGGCGGTCAGTTTTTTTGTTCGGAACACCATTGCAATTGAATTATTGTTATTTGTCATTTGTTATTCCCCCCGCAGAGACATATAAGGCTTGCTCAACCCATTAACGTCATCACCCGAGTGACATGTCGAACAAGCCTTATTCAAATCGCTGAGCGGATTACTCAGCATACGCGTATGCGCCATCGCCTTCTTCATCAGTCGCGGATTGCCCTGATGACAGCCGACACAGGAATTGTTGACCTTGGCATGATGGCTGTGCCAGGGCGCTTTTTCCGCGTCCATGTTCGCCGCCACCGCGCGTTTACCGTTATGACATTTGAAACAGCTCGAAGCACCCAGACCGCAGGCATTGGCCAGAGGAATCGGTGAGAATCGGGACATGCCGTGATGGTCGCCGTAAACAACCTCACTGCCCCAGCCATCCTGCGCCTGCTGATTCACCTGTTGATCCGTCTGCATGACGAACAATACTGCAGAGCCGGACACCATCAGCGTCAGCACCAGCAATGCACGCGCGAACTGGGTTAACAATTGCTTAAAAAATTGAATTGAACGTCTCACGTCTCCTCCTCATATCATATTGCCGTGACCGGTGCCGACCAGGCCGGACGACCATACACGCTTTATATTCGATTGACTGTCATCGGCGTTTCGCGCGACGACATTTATTTATCGTTGTTTTTTTTCTTCATGCCCGCCTGAATATCCGCTTCACTCAGACCTCGGCTACACATACACACCGGTCCGTCACGAAACTTGAGTCGAGACGAGCGTCGATTCGGTTGCGGTGAAGACGGTAAGCCCGAAGTCTGCACTGACGATTCCAGTAAACCGGATGTTTTCTTGCGCTCCCGCTCGCTGTCATCAGCAGCCATGAGCAGGCCGGGTGCAAGCAGCAGGAACAACGAAAACACTTTGATGTTATTTTCCGGAATCATACGGTTACCCGAGATAGCGTCATCATTTACTAAGGCATGAAGCGTGCCACCAAAGTAAAACTCATGTAATCAATCACTTAGGTCAAACTCCACATTTTCGGCAGATTGCATACTGCGCCTGCAACGGAAGCCGGTTTTAATTTGCAATGGGCAGAGCGGGAATCATTCGCTGCTGCTCCAGCAATCGGTAGCGGGTTGCTTCCGCCTCGGCAAGCGCCTCCCGCAGGGTATTCAGGGTTTTCGGCGGCAAACGATCAGCGTGCTGCAGACTTTGCCGAAAGGTGCGCTCGTAATGTTCGCGGGGCGCAACCTCGACACGCAGGCGAATGGCCCATTGTTCATCGGTGGAGCCAGGTAAATTTACGGGAAAGCTCAGCCGGACCGTTTCGCCGGCGGGAATACGCGTGTCGAAACGCTCGCGGTCCAGCGCCACATTCACCTGCCAGCCGATGACATGTCGATACAGTTCGCGCTCTACCTCAGCGTCGGGTTTCAGCAGTTCAAACACCAGTTCGATCTTTGGCACCATGTAGGTCGGAAAGTGATGCCCTGCCCCCTGGTTGGTCAGGCTGCTGGTGATCCGCACCTGGTTTTGCGCGCTGCGTTGTACCTCGAAATTCACCACCAGTGCACTGCGCGTCATGTCCGCGTCGTGAATACCACGCCACAGGTGTTGTCGGTCGGGCATATGACATTGCTGGCACTGAATACCGGCGCGTCCCTGAGCGGACATCTGCCATTGTCGATAAGTATCCATGTGCAATTTGCCATTGATGGTGGGCGGATTCTGTTCAACCTTGTGCTGATGACAGGTGGCGCAGAAACGACTGTCCTGAAACGCCTTGCTGATGACGAAACCGTCATGAGGCAGATCGCCTGCCGGCTGCTGTCGCGGCGGCGGGCCGAAACGTTGATGTCGACGCACATGACAGGCGGCACACACCAGACCGTCATCGGCCAGTTGTTTCGGCACCCAGGCCGGTACTGCGGCGGACGGTTGATTCGGCCATTGCTGATGCATGGCGGTGAGCGCTTTCTGTTCCGCCAGCGGCGCGTGACAGGCCAGACATTTATCACCCTGTTGCTGATCCATGAGTTGCAATTGCCACTGGATGCCCAGCCCCATGGTCTGGTGATGCAGGCTACCGCGCCATTGCTCGAACTGTGCAGCATGACATGCGCCGCAGTCATCAGGGTCAAGTGACGCTTCCTGTGCCGAATATCCCTGCGGTGGTTCGCCCTGTGGTGGAATAATGGCAGGCCAGTGCTGCTGCAGAAAATCGTCGACCGACAATGGCTCGGGCCCGGAGTCGCAAGCGGTCAGTACCGAACCGCATACCATCGCCATCAGACCCAACAGCAGAACACGCACCTGAATATCTCTCCGCAAAAAGAAGGGGCCCACAGTGTCCCATGGGCCCAGGTCTCGCTCAATGAATTTTACCTGTCAGCTTAACCGCCACAGGGATTCGGCGGCAACAGACCACCGCCGGAACTTCCACCGGAACTGGTGGTTGAACTGCTGCTGGAGCTGGAACTGCTGCTCACCGCATAACCCTTGTATGCCAGGTCTTCTTCGATGATTGCATTGGCGCTCTCTGCGTAGGCATTGGTGATGTTCCGTGGCGTGATACCGGCCGAGTCGCTGTATGTCAGAAACATACTAATGCTGGATTTATCGGTGCGCCATGGTGAATCCCAGGGCAGAATCGCATCACCATTGCTGTCGACCACGTTAGCCAGGGAGTGCCATTCATACATCGCACCGTCGTAAAAACGTGTCGGCAAGCCAAGCACCACCGCCGAAGCGATACCGGTGATCATCGCTCTGAAAGTGGTTTCACAGTAGGTGTAAACGACATCACCGGGCTGATAGGCAAAACCGTTACCCACCAGTTGCAGATCGGCGCCGGAGAAACCGACACCGCCACCATCGGTATCACCGTTCATGTAGGCCTGGATCTCCGCTTTGGTTTTGTAAGTATAACCTTCAGTGGTATTCAACAGGTTTGTGTAGGTTAGCATGAGAGCGCCGTTAGGATGTCCCTGAGTCGAGCCGCCGTTGCGAAAATCGGTATCATCATCGGGACTGTACTCATTACCACTGGATGCCGGTGTACCGTTACCGCGCGCATCCCAGATGAACACGCCATCGGTCAGCAAATTGACGTCCTGGGCGGGCACGATATTCAACATGTCTTCCATTGTCGCCTGCAGTACCACGTTGATTTCCGGCAGGTCCTTGACGCTGGCAGTACCGTTCAATGGCGGCGTATCCGCAGTCGCGGAAAAATCGGTGCCTTCGAGACTGGTGTTGGTAGCGCTACCCAGCCACTGGTTGCCGCCGTTCAGAACCGCCAGGTGTTCTCTGGGCGTACCCCAGTAGCGAAACATATACCAGCAACGTCCGGCGCGCATGCTTTGCCCGGCACCGGCTGTACCTTGTGCGCAAACGATCATATCTTCAGCCGGGTTGATATTATATTTTGCCAGGAAGGTATCCATGGCACGCCCGCTGGGCACCATACTGATGGTTTCGATAACACCATTGGAACGGGTTTCGATCCACTCGCTGCTAGCGACTTCATAGGTAAACACATTGCTGTCGTTCGATGTGAGATATTCAAAACCGGTTTCACCAGCAGAGGTTTGCAGTATCACCAGTTTACCGGTGATACCCGCCGGTTTGTTCGCAGTCCAGTCGGTCATCCAGCTCTTCAATGTATTGCCGGTCACCAGGCCATTAACATTGTCGTCATAGTTATCCGCTGATGTCTGCGGTATATCACTGACATCGGAAAGTTCACCACTGCTCGAAGCCAGATCGTTCTCGGTGCCGCAGGCTGCAAGTGCAGACAACAGCCCCAGCACGATGACAAATCGTCCCGAGCGCCGTCCCCTGTTATCTATCAACTGTTTTAGATTCAACATTTACCCTTCCTCCACAATACCTGGTTTTGTCCCGGTTACATCGTCAAACAATGGCCGGTTTTTTTATAGAGACCTTCTGTTCAATGGCAACTTGCGTGCCAGTTGATCTCGAAATTTATATTTTTATATTTTTCAGCAGCTTATTCTGTTTATTAAAACATCCTGCGAGTTTTTTCCGGTTGCAGGATAAAACGGCCACGGGTTTCGGTGTTATTTTGCAATCGCAGCGCATCACTTCAGCACCACGGGCACCACGTCCTGCTGCAACATATCGAGAACCTGTGAGTAATTTTCTTCGACAACCATGGACTCGACCTTCACACCCATGCTTTCGAAAGACTCGCGCATCGACTCACCAACGTCGGCAAAGTCGGCACGCGGGCACAATATCAAAACGGTTTTTGCTTCACTCATAGGATGTACACCACATCTGCTTTTGAAATCGCTTCGGCCATTACGGGAGACATGATGTCGCTTTCATCGACACGGATGACCGGAACATCAGAAAATTCCAGTGCTTCCAGTTGCTCTTCAGCCTGCTGTTCGTCTTCCGGTTCACCGCATAACAACACTTCAACCAGGTCATCCAGCAAGGTCAGACCCGTCGCCATGCGTAGGCCTTCCACCTTGCGGTGCCTGGCGATCATCAATATATTCTTCGTCGTCATTCCATCCACCCTCAGAAGACCAGTACGCGGTCGGAGTTTTTCACCAGTTCAGCATCCTGGTACTGTCCGCCGATAATGATTTTTGGCACCATTTCCAGTGCCGGCTTCTCATTCACCTGATAACGTTCGACACTGAGTTCGCACAGCGCCACCCAGTAATTATCCGCTCCACAGAGTTCGAGAAAACTGAGATCTTCCAGCAGGCGTACACCGCTATCGGTCAGGAAACAACGCAACTGCCAGCCGCGATCCGAAGCGGCTCTGGCAAGCCCCATAGCCAGATCGCTGTAGCTGTGGTCGGTGATTACGATACCCAGATTCATGCCAGTCCTTTGCGAATTTTCCAGACGAACGAACCATCGTGATCTTCACGCTCAAACAGTTCATTGTCTTCGTTCTCACACATCGCCATAATGGACTCACCCGACGAGGGGTTGTCGAAGATCAACGTCAACACATCGCCGTCATGCATTTTCTGCAAGGCTTTTTTGGTATACATCTGC
>CBDULQ010000181.1:0-7614 GCA_965368115.1 uncultured Gammaproteobacteria bacterium
ACGCTGATGCTTAGGGGCAGGGATTAGCCCCGCTATTTTTATACCCGAGGTTTGGGGCCTGAGCGTTCCGGACCTCCATAGTGGGAAGGAGGGTGCCTGATGGCACGCTGGATTTGCGAGTCTCTCGACAACGTGCTCCTGCGTTGTCTACCGCCTACATCCGTGTAGGCGTTCACTCGCAAGAACGCCCCGCTATTTTTATACCCGAGCCGGGAGAAGGTAGTCTCCCTGCCGAGTCGCGAGACGACTCACCACAGTTCCATAAAGCAACCACGCTGATGCTTAGGGGCAGGGATTAGCCCCGCTATTTTTATACCCGAGGTTTGGAGCCTGAGTGTTCCGGGCCTTCATAGTAGGGATCAGAGTGCCTGACGGCACGCTGGATTTGCGAGTTTCTCGACAATGTGCTCCTCGGCTTTGTCTCCTGAGTCGCTCTACCGCCTATTTCCCTATAGGCGTGCATTGTCTACCACCTACATCCATGTAGGCGCAAACTCGCAATTGCGCCCCGCTATTTTTATTCCTACTCACCCGGCGGCTATCGCCGGGTACCGTTTTCCCCTTTGGTTGGGTGCATAAAACACACAGCCACGCTATGCCGGAAGCAGGGACGCCTCCAACCTTTACCTTTCAACGCCGATTGATTTTAAGTTGTGTGTTACAGGCAGGCGGCCATTTCCAGAAAATTATCCAGAAAACTCACGCCGTAGTGAAAATAGCCCTGATGGCCGTTTTCGCGATAGCAGATGCGTGCCAGGGCGGAATGTTGTTCGCCGCCGGCCAGGGTCACGGTGATATTAATGCGCTCGTCGACGTGAAACAGGGTTGAGCCGTGAAATCGCAGGCCGCCGCGGGAAATGTTTTCGATGGGGTATTGCTGATCGACGGCGACGGGCTCGGCCTCGCTGAGGTCCTTGCTCAGGCGTTCCAGGTGCAGGAAAGCGTCTTCAACGGCGCGTCGGTTCTCTCTTCTGATCATGGTGGTCTTTTATCATTTATTTTTGTTGCAGACAGACTTCGAGTTGTCGGGCGATATTATCCATCAATTTAAAATATAAATCTGCCCCCGCCGGTAAGGCGGTGCCCAGCGGGTCCAGTGGCAGCACCCGGGTTGCCGGGTCGAGAATCAGGTTGTTCAGGATCGGCGGACGATTCGGTGGTTCGTAAAAGATACAGTGAATCTGTCGATCACGGATCAGCTGACGCACTTCCTGCAAACGCTGGATACCGATCTTATGTTCGCTACCGCTGGTGAAGGAGTAACCCCGGCTGAGTCCGAAATCATGTTCGAAATACTGGAAGGCATCGTGAAACTGGATGAACGGACGGTCCTGCAAGGGCTGTACACGTTTGCGGATATCCTGTTCCAGGGTATCCAGTCGCTTGTGCATGTCCTGTGCGTTGCGTTGATAGTGGTCCGCGTGTGCGGCATCGAGATGCTGCAAACGCGGTAACAGCGCGTCGATCAGTACGCGGGCGTTGTGGATCGATAACCAGGCATGGCCGTCGATGTGATGTGCTTCATGGGCAGCGTCATGATTATCCTGATCATGGCCGTGATCGTCGTGGCCCAGTGCCCTGGCATTCAGCCGTTCGATGCCATCGAGTTCGGTGAGCGCGACAATGTTGTCCTTATCCAGCCGGCTCAGGGTGCGTTGCATGAAACTTTCCACTTCCGGTCCGGCGTAAACGATCAGCTCGGCCTGTTGCAGGGCGCGCATGTCCGAGGGCTTGAGATGATAATGATGCGGTGACTGCGGGGTGTCGATGAGCAGCTGCGGAGAGTACAGGCCTTCGGTCAGGCCGGCCAGCAATGAATGCAGTGGTTTGATGGTGGCCAGCAGTTGCGGTGCGGCCTGTGCAGATAAGCTCAGTAACAACAAGGGAACACAGTACAGCCATGTGCGTAATGAAAATAACCTGAAGTGCATAAGAGTTACCGAAGCCCGTGTTTGTGCTAATCTAGCCAGCGATTTTACCGATCGAGCGGCCGCTGTCACAATGAATCTGTGGGCTTCGATTGTATAGCTTTGGGCGATGCATACCAATTAATATGAATCAGGCGGACAATTTAATCAGCGCCACGGGCATCAGCCTGCACATTGGCGGCCGAGCCATTCTCGATCGGGTCGATGTGGCGGTCAATCGCGGCGATATCGTGACACTGATCGGTCCCAACGGTTCGGGCAAGACATCGCTGGTCCGTCTGCTGCTTGGTTTACTCAAGCCGGACTCCGGTCAACTGGTACGCGCCAGGGGTCTGCGCATCGGTTACATGCCGCAGAAGTTGCACATCGATCCGGTGTTACCCATCAATGTGCGCCGCTTCATTACGCTGGCCGGACCGGCCACACGCGACCAGCTCAATCATATCGTCGACCGTGTCGACATCAGTGGTCTGCTGGACAAACCGATTCAGAATGTTTCCGGCGGTGAATTCCAGCGCGTGTTACTGGCGCGTGCACTGTTGCGTCGCCCGGATTTGCTGGTGCTGGATGAACCGGCGCAGGGCGTCGACATCAATGGTCAGCAGGAACTCTATAAACTGATTGCCGGCATTCGCGACGAATATCACTGCGGTGTATTGATGGTGTCCCATGATCTGCATCTGGTGATGGAGGCGACGGATCAGGTGCTGTGCCTGAATACACACATCTGTTGTACCGGTCGACCGGAAGCGGTCAGCAAACACCCGGAATACCTGAAACTGTTCGGCAGTTCGCTGGATGGCCTGGCAGTCTATACCCATCACCACGACCACACTCACGACATCCACGGCTCGGTTATCGACTGCAAGGATCATCCGCATGATCATTGATGATTTCATCTGGCGTGCATTACTGGCCGGCTTGCTGGTGGTACTGATCTCCGGTCCGTTGGGCTGCATCGTGGTGTGGCGGCGCATGGCCTACTTCGGTGATACCCTGGCGCATGCCGCTTTGCTGGGTGCGGCGCTGGCGCTGAGTTTCGAGTTCAGTACCCTGTATGGCGTATTGCTGGTCGGCCTGCTGATCAGTTTTCTAATGATCGGTTTGCAGCGTAAAAAAGATGTGTCCAGCGATGCCCTGCTCGGCATCATGGCGCACGGCACCCTGGCCATTGGTCTGGTGTTACTGGCGTTGATGCAGAACCGGGGCATGCGCGTCGACCTGATGGCCTACCTGTTCGGTGACATCCTCGCGGTGAGCTGGAACGACATCGCCTGGATGCTGGCGGTGGTGATCGTGGTGGCGATCGGTCTGTGGCGACTCTGGCGTCCACTGCTGTCGATTGCCATTCATGAAGAACTGGCGCGCAGCGAAGGCATTCGCGTGGACTGGGTGAGCCTGCAGTTCATGTTGCTGATAGCCTTGCTGATTGCCATGGCGATGAAGCTGGTGGGCATTCTGTTGATTACCGCTTTATTAATCATACCGGCGGCGACGGCGCGGCGATTCGCATCGTCACCGGAAAGCATGGCGCTGGTGGCGGTTGCGCTGGGTGTGTTGTCCCTGTTGCTCGGCATCGGTTCGTCGATGACCTGGGACAGTCCGGCCGGTCCTTCGGTGGTGGTCGCCGCCATTCTGCTGTTCTTCCTGTCGCGGCTGAAAAACGTCCGCTAGTCTTTGCGTCCCTGTCGGTAAACGCGTTCAACGACCTCGCGAATTTGTGCTTCGCAGATCGACGCCAGCTGATTGCGGCCATAGTCGGCCGCATTCACCGGGGCCAGACATTCGATGCGCACCTGCATGGGTTCGCCGCCCATGATGCCACCGGCAGATTCCGCCAGGTTGGTATCGTCAAGAAACGGTGCATGGGGATGTACCCCCTGCGGATGCGGATAGGTGATGGCGACCGGCTGCACCTGGGCGCCCGCGTCGATGGCGGCCTGCAGCAGGCGACTGTGAAAACGACGTACCGTGCTGCCGTCGCTGGTGGTGCCTTCGGCGAACAGGATGACATTGCCGCCCTGTTGCAGGGTGTCGCGGATTTCATTCATCGAACGCTGCGCGGCACCGCTGGCTCCACGCCGTATGTATAGCGTGCCGGTGCGGGTGGCGAACCAGCCGACGACAGGCCAGCGTGCTACTTCGTCCTTGGACAGAAAATGTGCTGGCAACTGCGAACCCAGCGCCGGAATGTCGAACCAGGAAATGTGGTTACAGACATATAATGTGGTGCCGGGATTGATCTCGCCATGACGTTGCAGACTGGCGCCGAAGATACCGCAGGCGCGGGCATGCCACCACAGTGTGAGTCGCGAAGCGCGTGAACCGGGTGGCAGGTCGCGATTGACGAATAACAGGGTGAGGATGATGCCGAGCAGGATGTGGGCGAACAGCAACAGGGTGCGCCAGCTAATGCGAAGTGTCCGAAGCAGTGCTTTCATGACGACGTCACCAGTACCTCATCCGGAAAAACGCATCGACAGATCAATGGCGCGAACATCCTTGGTCAGTGCACCGGTGGAAATATAGTCGACGCCGGTGGCTGCAATTTCGGCAATATTGTTCAGGGTGACGTTGCCGGAGGCTTCCAGTTCCAGTTGATGGTTATTGATACTGACGGCCTGTTTCAGCTGTTCGAGGCTGAAGTTGTCGAGCAGTACCCGTTCCACCTGTGCCGCCATCGCCTGCTGCAATTCGTCGAGATTTTCCACTTCAACTTCCACTGCCAGTTCGGGACTGTTGAAGCGTGCCGCCTGCACCGCTTCGGCAATACCGCCGGCGCCGATGATGTGGTTTTCCTTGATCAGGATAGCGTCGTAAAGACCGATGCGATGGTTATGGCAACCGCCGCAATATACGGCATATTTCTGTGCCATGCGCAGGCCGGGAATGGTTTTGCGTGTATCCAGTACTCTGGCCTGTGTGCTGCTGACCGCGGCTGCATACTGTGCTGCCAGGGTCGCGGTACCGGACAGGGTTTGCAGAAAATTTAACGCGGTTCGTTCGCCGGTGAGCAGGGCGCGGGTGGCGCCGCTGATCGAACACAGCATCTGGCCGGCCTCGACACGATCGCCGTCGTCCACATCCCATTCCACGAATACTTCAGGGTCGAGTTGATGAAACACTTCGTCGAACCAGTCCACGCCGCAGATCACCGCATCTTCACGGCAGATCACATTGGCCAGGCTGAAGTCATCTTCATCGATCAGTTTTGCTGTAACGTCGCCGCTGCCGACATCTTCCTGGATGGCGATATGCACGCTGTCTTCGATGTAACTCTGGGGTACCTGCATGAATTCGGGTCCTGATCAATGACTCGGCAAGGATAAACGGAAATCAGTCAAATACAAGCCGCAACCCGGCGAATATATGGCGCTTGTCCGGGTTGAAAAAATTACGAAACGAGGCGCGGCGAATTTCAGGTCGCGTGAACTGACTGGCGCCGCGCAACACATAATGATTGTCGTCGAACCAGGGTTTGGAATATTCATCGTAGGGGAAGGCCTTGAAGCCCTGATAGGGATAAAAAACGTTCTGACACCATTCCCAGACCTGGCCGGTGTGATGCAGTTGTTCACTGCGTACAGCGGCTTCCCATTCGTGTTCGTGAGGCAGGCGCACTTCCGCCCAGTTGCAGAAGGCTTGTGCTTCAAAATGACTGATACCGTAAACCGGCGCATCCGCATCCAGATCGAATGGTCCCTGGTGCCTGATGCCGTACCATTCGCCGCGTTCATTGCGGCACCAGTGTTCGGGGTGTTGAATGTTATTCAGTTGTTGCCACTGACGACCTGCTTCACTCCACCATTGCGCTTCGTTATAACCATTGTGTTCGATGAAGTTCAGGTATTCACCGTTGCTCACCGGCTTACTGGCAATTCTGAAACTTTCCAGGTTACGAATATGACGCGGTAGTTCGTTGTCATACGACATGGGTGATTCGCCGCCAACTTCGAAATCATCCTGTTCGACACGCACGTATTCTTCGATGAGCGGTTTGCTCAATAGCGGTGTTTCCGGGTGGTAATTGCCCTGGTGATTGCGAATGGCAATCTGGTTGAGAATCATCTGCATGGTCTCGTAGTGCTGGGCGTAGTGCTGAATTAGAAAATTCTGCAGATACTCGTCATGAAATAATGGATGATCGCTGACCGGTGGGATCATTTCCAGCAGGAACATGTCGTTGTCGTCCTGCTGTTGTTGAACCTGTGTGAGCAGTTTTTCCAGCTTCGGTAATTTGCCGCCGCGTTTCGGTTTCGGGCAGTTTTCCGGGATATAAAGTTTTCTGGCCTTGCGTGTGAGTTTGTCGTTGCCCTGAACGACTTCGTGCAGCCAGTAGTTTTCGATGAACATGCAATGGCCCAGATGCCAGCCGATGGGACTCAGGTCGCCATGAAACTGGTTGCGATAGGTGTAATCGTCCATGCTCAGGAACAGCTCCCGGGTCTTGTTCTGAATGGCGCGCAACCGAATCATGGTGGTCAGTGAAGTGCTCATAACGCCAGTTCCACCAACTCGTCATCGCGCGACATGATCAGCAAACGGTGTTCATCCACCACTTGCCAGTGAGTACTGTCACTGAGCGCTTCGGAAACAATCAGCTGGCTGTCGGGGGCGAAACCCTCCACATTTGCACCATAGTAGAGGGAAGGCGACAGGCCATTGATCGCATAGCGTGTGGCATAAATTTTTTCACCGTCGCTCAACATGACATTGAGCAGCGCGGATTGTTGGCCGAGAATTTCGTTCAATATACTGAACGCATGCACAATTGCCTGGGTCATATCGTCATTTTCAAGAAAATGTAATATTAGTGCGAAAATATATTCAGAATCGGTGTTGCCCTGGATGTTGGCTTCGAATTCGTGCGCCAGTATCTTGCGGATCTGCGGTCGCCCGGTTTCCGCAAAATCACGAATATAGCCATTGTGCATGAAGAGCCAGTTCTGATAGCGAAACGGTTGTGTGTTGTAATGCCCGACACCAAGTCCGGGCGTTGCGCTGCGAACCGTGGCCAGGTATAGATCGGCATGCAAGCTGGAGGCCAGGTCTTCCAGGTTGGCGTCGTTCCAGATGGGGATGGGTTGACGATAACGCATCGCTTGCCTATGGTGGTACCAGCCAATACCAAAGCCATCGGCGTTGAGTTTCGCTTCCCGTAATTCTCTGGGTTGCCAGGCCTGTTTTTCCAGGCTGTGTTCAGGTTCAAATAAAAGTCGGTTTAAACTGATATTCGGACCGAGATAAGCAAGTAATCGACACATATAATTTCAAGACGACTGTTTACGGCACATTAACAGAAAATAACAAAGGAATATTAATCTTCGCAGATTTCGATCAAACTACCTATAAGTCAACGGTTCAGTTTATTCGTACTGATGAGAGTGGTAGCATAATTGATGAGCCAGAAATACTCCCGTTGGAGAAAGTGGTTCCTATCCAAGGGTTTTTACAGTCACCTAATGGCAAATACTTAGCGACAACTTATGAAACACTGGCAACTGTAATCGACTTTTTTGAGCTGGCAAGCGGTAAACTACTTTCTACTGTCACAGCAGAAGAATTTTTGAACTGGCATCCAGATAATCAGCACATTCTTGTTCGTCAGACATCAAGTGGTGGGCTTTGGCAGACAGATATACATACACAGGAACGAGTTCCGCTTGTTCTGCAACAACCCAAAAAC
>CBDULQ010000182.1:0-7532 GCA_965368115.1 uncultured Gammaproteobacteria bacterium
GTTGCGAACTGTGTCTTCCGCCGGTGTGCCCGGTGGAAAATTGCATCACAATGCACAGTGAAACCCCGGTGCTGGATCGCTGGCGTTGGCAGACGCCGGATAAACGGGAGCGGGCGGCATGAGAAAACTGTTTCGTTTCCCCGGCGGTGTACATCTTGACGATCACAAGGATTTGTCCAGCGATAAGGACATCAGCGAGATAAGGTTGCCGAAACGAATCGTACTGCCCATGCGACAGCATATCGGCATACCGGCGGAGCCTGTTGTGGACATTGGTGATCATGTCCTGAAAGGCCAGTTGATTGCACGCAGTCGTCAGTTCGTCAGTGCACCGGTACATGCGCCCACTTCCGGTCGCGTTGTTGATATCGGTCGCTATGCCATGCCGCACAGTTCGCACATTCCCGAACTTTCCATCGTCATCGAGCCCGACGGTGAGGATCGTTGGTGTGAGCTAAACGCCGAAATACATCCTGAGCATCTGGATGCCCAGCAGATGCGCCGTCGGATAGCCGAAGCGGGCATCGTCGGCCTCGGCGGTGCGGTGTTTCCCTCATCGGTCAAACTCAAACCGACACGCACCATCGACACCCTGCTGATCAACGGGGCCGAATGCGAACCGTTCATTACCTGCGACGACGTCCTGATGCGCGAACGCGCCGATGCCATTTTACGTGGCAGCCTGCTGTTGCGTCGTTTGCTGGCGGCACGGGAATGCATTATCGCGATCGAAGACAATAAACCCGCGGCAACCCATGCACTGCAAGCCACACTGGATAAATTTCGCGCCGCCGGTGTCGAGGGTGCCGATCATGTCGAAATACTCAACGTGCCGACCCTGTTTCCCGCCGGCGGTGAAAAACAGTTGATCAAGGTGGTCACCGGTCGTGAAGTACCGAAGGGCGGTTTACCTTACCAGACAGGTATCGTCTGTCTCAACGTGGCCACCACTGCGGCGGTTTACGATGCGATTTACGACGGCAAACCTCTGATCGATCGCATTGTTACCGTGACCGGGCCGACCGTGCCACGACCGGGCAACTATCGAGTGTTGCTGGGTACGCCGATGAAGCATGTGTTACAGGCGGCCGGCATCGATGATCTGCGGGATCGGCAGCTGATCATGGGGGGGCCGATGATGGGACAGCGCATGAAAGATCATGACGTGCCGGTGGTCAAGGCGAGTAACTGTCTGCTGGTCAATGAAAGTGAGCAGAAAAATCTGCCGGTCATGCCCTGTATCCGATGTGGCGCCTGCGCCCAGTCCTGTCCGATGAATCTGTTGCCGCAACAACTCTACTGGTACAGTCGCGCAAGCAACCTGGACAAGCTGGAGCACTATCACATCAAGGATTGTATCGAATGCGGTTGTTGTGCAGTGGTCTGCCCGGCGCAGATACCGTTGGTGCATTATTTTCGTTTCGCTAAATCCGCCATCGCCGAGCGCGACGAGAATCGCGAGATGGCGAACCAGTCGCGTATTCGCAACGAAAACCGCGAGCGTCGCCTGGCGCGACTGAAAGCGGAGAAAGAAGCTAAACGTGCCGCGCGCAAGGCGGCCCGTAAACCCAGGCCTGCGTCGACCGACGAAGCGCAGGACCCGGCACCGGTCTTGCAGGTGAATGCAAAATGAATGCTGTGGTCAGCTCGCCTTTTATTGCCTCCAGCTCTTCCGTACGTCGGGTGATGGCGCTGGTATTGCTGGCGATGGTGCCAGGCATGCTGACCTTCATCTATTTTTTCGGCTGGGGCGTTTTGATCAACATGGGCCTGACACTCGCCAGCGCATGGTTTTTCGAAGTGATGATGTTGCTGCTGTTGCAGAAACCCCTGCGGCCTTTCATGTTCGACTTCAGTGCCCTGGTCACCGCCCTGTTGCTGGCCATGGCACTGCCGCCGCTGGTGGCCTGGTGGTTGCCTGTGCTGGCAATGTTCTTTGCCATCGTGGTTGCCAAGCACCTGTACGGCGGTCTTGGATACAATCCCTTCAATCCGGCGATGGCCGCTTACTGTATTTTACTGGTGTCGTTTCCGGCACAGATGAGCGTATGGCTGTCACCGTCGACGCTGGACGCAATGCCGCTTAATTTTTTCCAGTCACTGGACTATGTGTTTAATCGCCAGTGGCCGTCTACGTCGAGTATCGATGCGGTGTCCTCGGCGACTGTTCTCGATCATATGCGCATTCAGTTGTCGATGGGGCAGAATCTTGCTCAGTTAGATCCGGCGCCGATGTTCGGCCTGATTGCCGGGCGTGGTATGGAGTGGGTGAACCTGGCTTTCCTGCTGGGCGGGCTGTTCCTGATCTATAAACGCATCATTAGCTGGCACATTCCGCTGGCGATGATCATCAGTCTGGCCGTGATCGCCAGCGTGTTTCACTGGATTCAACCGCAACATTATTACGGGCCGCTGCTGCATCTGTTTGCCGGGGCAAGCATGCTGGGTGCGTTTTTCATCGCCACCGATCCGGTCACCGCGGCGACCACACCCCGCGGTAAGCTCATCTATGGGGCCGGTATCGGACTGCTGATCTATGCGATTCGGGTCTGGGGCGCTTATCCGGACGGCGTCGCTTTCGCAGTGATTCTGATGGGGCTGACCGTACCTTTACTGGATCAGTATACGGTGCCGAAGGTGTTTGGTACCCGGAGTGGCCGTGATCGAAGCGGCGGGGATGCGGATGTCGGAAAATAATCGGCAGTTCATTTTATCGTCCGGTGTTTTACTGGCGCTCGCCGCATTGATCGGCACCGGTTTGCTGTGGCTGACATCCTGGCATGCCCAGGCGTATATCGCGGACAACGAGCGCCAGGCCCTGTTGCGTAATCTGGAACAGGTGTTGCCCGCGGGTGGTTACGATAATGATCTGAGTCGTGATTTTATCCAGGTGAACGAGGTCAGCGCAAAAGAACGTCCGAGTCCGCATACGGTTTATCGTGCGCGCCTCGGTGACGAACCGAGCGCCATTGCCATGACCACGGTCGCACCGGACGGTTATAGCGGCGATATTTTAATCCTGGTGGGGATTCGTTTCGACGGGCAGATCAGTGGCGTTCGCATCCTCAGTCATCGTGAAACACCGGGGCTGGGTGACGCCATCGATGTGGAGCGTAGCGACTGGGTGCTGGGTTTCAATCATCGCTCACTGGACAACCCTGGGCCATCGGGCTGGAAAGTGAAAAAAGACGGCGGCGAGTTCGACCAGTTTACCGGTGCCACCATTACGCCGCGTGCCGTGGTACAAGCCGTGCACCGGTGTCTGCAGTTCTATCAACAGTACCGGGCACGCCTTTTCGATGCCGACCGTGAACAAACCCTGGCCCTGGAATCCGGTGGAGGCACGACATCATGAGCGACACGGCATATAAAAAAATCATTCACGACGGCCTGTGGAGCAATAATCAGGGACTGGTTGCATTACTCGGCCTGTGTCCGTTGATGGCGGTGACTTCCACGACTATCAACGGTCTAGGTCTGGGTATTGCAACCATGCTGACGTTGATTCTGACCAATGTCATCGTGGCCGCCGTCAGTCCGTGGATTCGTAATGAAATCCGTATTCCCATGTTTGTGCTGATTATTGCATCGGTGGTTACCGCCATCGAATTACTGATGAGTGCTCACCTCTATCAGTTATATAAAGTGCTGGGGATTTTCGTTCCGCTGATTGTTACCAACTGCGCGGTGATTGGTCGGGCGGAGGCTTTCGCTTCACGTCATTCGATCAGGCAGTCTTTCGTCGACGGATTCAGTATGGGGCTGGGCTTCTGCCTGGTACTGGTAGTGCTGGGCATGATGCGTGAGATGCTGGGTTACGGTACCCTGTTCCGACAGGCACATCTCATGTTCGGTGAAAGTTTTCGCGGTATGACGATCCATGTTGTGAATGACTATCAGGGTTTTCTTCTCGCTATTCTGCCGCCTGGTGCGTTCATGGGGCTTGCATTGCTGATTGCGATAAAAAATCGTATCGATCGAATGGCTCGGGCACGCCAGCAACACTTTGCCATCACGCTCGAATCAGACTCGGTGAAGGCATCCTGAATCGCTATGCGACAGCAAGCGAAACGGGTACGCCGATAAGCCATTGATGAATGCCGTAAATAAAAGCGATATACAGGCCCAGGCCGAATACGACTGCAATAACATCATTGAGTGGATGGGGAGGTGGTCCCGGTACCGGATGCGCCGATCGCCATTTCAGCGATGCTAGATCGAGCAGTGCCCAGAGAAAAAAGGCCCCGAACAGTAATACGTCCGCCAGACTGCCGTTGATCAGGAGATGTGCCAGCGCCCATAACATCACAGCCACCAGCATGGGATTGCGTACCGAGGATCGAATGCGACCCGGAAGATAGGTCGCCAGTAGCAGCGGGAAAACCGGAACCAGCAGAATCAGCGCCGGCCAGACCATCCACTGGGGCGTACTGTAAAGCCATTCGGCTTCGCCGCGCGCCTGGCCATAGCCGATGATGATCAGCACCAGTCCGAGGATGGCGGGCAAACTGTATAGCCCCTGCCAGGTCATGATGCCCAGCCTCACCACCATGCGGTTACGCCATTCGTCGTCGATGATGGAAATGGAATGAATACCGAAGAATAAAATCAGGCCGCTGATCAGTAAAGTCATGCTGGTTCCCGCCAATCAGAATCGATGTGTGGGGTTGAACTTGCGTTGCGCGCGCTTGCGCCATTCATTAAAACAGTTTCGCCCGAAGAAGTACATGACATAGTCTCTGGCTTCGGGGCTGAATATTTCCGACAGGGGGATCTCTGCTTTACACAGGATGCAGGGCAGGGTGAATGTTTTGTAGTGAGTGCGCATGAGAGCGTCCTCCGTAAAAATCGACAGGGTCATCGAATCCGCTCGATAACCCTGCGGCATTATGTGAAATCCTGCTGTTACTCTTTCCTGTTGACTGATCGGCTTACTGGCTGAAGGTCATGCACATGACGTCCTGGCCGACGATGCCGACATCGATACGCTCCGCAGTACATTCCATGTCCTCATTGAAGCTGCATTTGCCAACTTTGCAGGCGCCGACACCGGCGTTGATGCGGGTACCCTGTACATGATGTGAATTACAGAACAGGGTGTCACAATGCGGGGTATCGCCGTCACCGATAGTAATCGCACGGGCATGACATTTACTGTTTACGTTGTAGGTACATTCACTGACGCTGCAGCCGCTGACATCGGGCATTTCGAGGGTTTTTTTCATGGCCATATCTCCTTATCGTTGTTGAGGGGACTGCTTACCCTGAGTGTATGTTTGCGCTGATGTGATGATCAGGGTAGATCTGCTGTTGTCGGCTCACATTGAAAATTGTCAATGGACACCGGATATTCGGGCATGTTTGAAGCCGCCCGGATGAGTCGGGTCTAGAAGTTTTCGAAAAATGCTTTTTCCATTTCCCGATAAACGAAATTGGCATTGGCGCGCTGATTCTGTTCATAAAGGCGGCTGTCCTGCCAGTCTTCGAAATCGATATTCTGTACCGCATCGTGCAGGCTCAATCCGTCGTCGATGGCCTGCTGCATGGCTTCACGCATACGTTTCACGTAGTCATTGGTGCGATGCAGCATCGGGAAGGGTGAACGTTGTGCACTACCGTGACCAGGCACCATGAGTTTTACATCGGAAAATCGTTCCACCAGCCATTTGTGAGCTTCAAGAATCTGCTTGCTGTGGCCATCACCCATGTAGGTCGTGCGCTGATTGAACGCCAGGTCGGATATCCACAGAATATTCTGGGGTTGCTGATAAACGACCAGGTCGCCATAGGAATGGTGTTTACCGGTATTGAAAACCTGGAAAGTGATGTCACCGAGCGTAAAGGTGATGGACCCGAAGCGCGGGGTTTCGACACTGATGTCCGCTCGTACCGGCTGAAACCCTTGCATATCCTGCGGCAGTGTCTGTTCCCGGTAATCAACCGAGCTTTGCAGTGTGGCGGAACGGTTGTAATCCTCTACGCCCGGATGAGCGATGATTTTGACATCGTCCAGTGCCATGAACGGGGCCGCGCCATAGGCGTGATCGGGGTGGTTATGTGTGATGATCAGATAGCGAATTGGCTGGTCGGTCATCGAGCGAATGGTTGCTATGAAGCGATGGCCCAGTTGCGGTGTGCCCAGGCTGTCGATGACGACGACACCTTCATCGGTGACCACGAAACCGGCATTACCGTTCCAGCCGCGATTGCGTTCGTTGAGGGTATCGATGCCGCCGAACAGAAAGTAACTGTTGTCGGTGAGCTGGTAAACCGGCAGCGGCGTATTGAGATCGGTATCCGGGGCGAGGCTGAATTCGGGGATCTGTTCTGTATCGATGGCCGTGTCAGGCAGATTGAAGCGGTCGTCCAGCGATTCTGGATTCATCAGTCGACCGGGTTCGGCGGTCGCGTCGAACAAGAGTGTCATACAGCAGGCCATGATGAGCCAGGTGATGAGATTATTATTATCGATTATTTGTGGTTGGAGCATCACACGTCTCCTTCCGGACTTAAAAAATCTGTCTGCATTAATTAAACGGCAGCGCACACTTATAATAGTTCATTTTTCTCGTGTTAAATCAAGTGAAGTTTGGGCCTCATAGAATGATTTGATGATATTAGAGAAAAGCCGGGCGCCCGATAATGAAGGTTTATATGGTATCAACCGGTTCAACAGGCCGAACGCATATTCTCTGCACCATGTCGAGACAGTAAATCCACAATATCCTGTATGTATGCGCGGATGTGTTTCTGTTTCAGGTAAGCGATGCGCGTAGTGGAGGGTTTGAAAAATTCGCCCAGCGGTCGCAGCACCAGATCCTTGTCCGTGTGATTGTCATAGGCCATCTGCGCAATGATACCGGCGCCGAAGCCGAGTCGCACATAACTTTTGATGACATCGGTATCGGTGGCGGAAAACGTCACGTTCATCTCCAGACCCTGCATCTTGAATGCCTGATGAATTTTCGAACGGCCGCTAAAGCCGAACACATAAGTCAGTATGCCGTGTTCGGCGATGCGTTGCAGGCTGAGTTCACCGTCCGCCAAAGGATGGTCGGGGCGCACGATGAGGGCATGATTCCAGTCGTAACATTTGTGCGTGATCAGTGCGGCGTCTTCGTCCAGGTCTTCCGTACAGATGGCTATGTCTGCCTGGCGATCGTGCAGCATTTCCACCAGCTGATGCGGATTACCCTGCACGAAGTGCACGGCGACATGCGGGTAGAGGCGGGTGAATTCGCTCATCACCGCAGGCAGAAAATATTTGGCCTGGGTGTGGGTGGTGGCGATGCGTAATTCGCCCCGACGCCCGTCCAGGCTTTCCTCCGCCATGTCGCGAATATTCTGTAACGACAGTTCGATGTCGTCCACTTCTGCGGCAATATCCCGGCACAGTTCAGTGGCTCCGGTGAGTCGCTTGCCTTTGCGCTCGAACAGCTGAACACCCAGTTCATCCTCCAGCATGCTGATCTGCCGGCTCACGGCCGAGGGCACCACGAAGTGCTGATCAGCCGCTTTGGACACGCTAAAAC
>CBDULQ010000183.1:0-7527 GCA_965368115.1 uncultured Gammaproteobacteria bacterium
TCATTGACCACACGGGGCTGGCCACGCTGCAGGATCTCCATCAGGGATTCCGACTCACTGAGCTTGTACTGGTAGTTGGTCAGCGGACTGCGATCCTCGCTACTCCAGGCGAAGGTCTTCAGCAAATCCAGCTGGGCGTCGTAAACAGTGATGGCAATACGATCGATGAAATCATAGCGTTCGCGCAGGGTATCGTGCAAAAAACGCAGCTTTTCCGATAACGAGGCTTTGCTTTGCAAGGCTTTGAGGGAATCCTCGTGAGCGAAACTGACGGTCATATAGAATGCTCTCTCCAGATGTTACTCCCAGAGTATAGTGGAGCCTGCAATAATGGGCGTCCCATCCCGACGAGACGCATCTATCCATTGATTCCCGACACACTTGTCAGCACAATGCCCGCATGTCAGATACCCCCACCAGCCTGGATCAGCATAACCGCGATTTCGCTCTGCTCGATCCGGATACCATCGTATCGGCCGTCGAGGCCCGCGGCCTGAACTGCGACCTGCGCATTTTTCCGCTCAACAGTTATGAAAACCGGGTCTACCAGATTGGCCTGGACGATGCGCCACCGGTGATCGGCAAGTTTTACCGACCCGGCCGCTGGAGCGACGCACAGATCATCGAAGAGCATCAGTTCACCCGTGCGCTGGCGGAACTGGAAATCCCGGTGGTCGCCCCGCTCTGCTTCGATGCAGGCAGCCTGCTCGAATACCGGCAGTTTCGCTATGCCCTTTATCCGCGCCAGGGCGGCCATATCCCGGAACTCGAACAGGCCGACGACCTGCGCTGGGTCGGTCGATTCCTTGGCCGTATCCATGCCCTGGGGGCGGCCAGCCGGTTCCAGTATCGACCGGACATCGACCTGGACAGCTATCTGATCCAGCCCAGTCGCTACCTGCTCGACAATGCCCTGATTCCGGATTACCTGCAGGCAGCCTACCAGAGCCTGATCGAAGACCTGGTCCCGCTGCTACAACAGCGTTTCGACCTGCAGGGCATTCGCTACATCCGCCTGCACGGCGACTGTCACCGCAGTAACCTGCTGTGGACCGAGCAGGGGCCCCACTTCGTGGATTTCGACGACTGCCGCAACGGCCCGGCGATTCAGGATCTGTGGATGCTGCTCGCCGGCAACGCCGACGAACAACGCCAGCAGCTGGATCGACTACTCGACGGCTATTACGAGTTCTGCGACTTCAACCCGGCGGAAACCCGCCTCATCGAGCCGCTGCGCACGCTGCGCATCACCCACTACACCGGCTGGCTGGCACAGCGCTGGAGCGATCCCAGCTTCCCGATGAATTTCCCCTGGTTCAACACCGCCGGTTACTGGGAACAACACATCCTCGAGTTGCGCGAGCAGTACGCCCTGCTGCAGGACAGCGAAACATTTTCAGTGTGACCTCTTTATTTTGTTAATGAGAATCATTATCATTAGAAAAACACTCAGGGAGAACACTGATGACCATCCTGATCGATGCCCGCCTGGAACAGGCCGAACCCGTCATATATCTACGTAATCTCGATGGCCGGGTGATGATGTACTGGAAAGGCCATACCGTGCGCCAGTGGCTGGAGAACGGCGATATCAGCCCCCAGGACCTGCTGCGCAGCGACTACAACTGGCAGGATCTGCTGGCCGCCACGCGAGGCTGAGCGGCATCCGGCCCGGTACACTCGACAAATTCCAGACTGGACCTTACAAAGCTGCCATAAACATCTGTATTTTTTGGGAAATACCGCTAGAATTAAAACAGTTTTCAAAAATGGCCAATGCCCATGGATAAAAAATACATCGCCCGCCTGTTCACCGGCCTGCTGCTGATTGCACCGCTCACCCTGATGGCCGAGCGCCCGGCCGCTGAAGCCGAAGCCGTCGATACCGTGCCGGCCAGCCCGGAGAACATGGACTTCGCACCTGCGGACACTAGCGACAATCCCTACATGAGCAACGAAACCCGGACCTCCGGCGATGTACTCGACATGGACAGTGGCGAAGTGATCGCCGAGCCGGTACGCCAGCTCGACTTCCCGCGTCGCGGCATGAGCGAAAGCAAGGTGCAGAACGAACTGGGCCGCCCCATCGAAATCGTACCGCCGGTGGGCAATCCGCCGATTACCCGCTGGGTCTATGACGACCGGGTGGTTTACTTCGAATATGCCTCGGTCATCCATGTGGTGGCCAAATAACGCCGCCACCGGTATGCCCTGCGGTAACATGCGTGCCGCATGACGACCAGTCTCAGCAATATCCTCACCCTGCCCTCGCCACTGAGCCGACTCCAGCACCCGCTACTCGAGTCCCACGACCTGCACCTCAGCATCAAACGCGATGACCTGATTCATCCCCATCTGCAGGGCAACAAATGGCGCAAGCTCAAATACAATCTTCAGGCCGCCCGTGCCGCCGGACACCGGACCCTGCTCACCTTCGGCGGAGCCTGGTCCAACCACATCCATGCCACGGCGGCAGCCGGTCATTATTTCGGCCTGCGTAGCATCGGCATCATTCGCGGCGAACGTCCGCCACAACTCAGTCCGACACTGGCCGACGCGCAACGCTGGGGTATGCAACTGCACTTTATCGACCGCCAGAGCTATCGGGAAAAACACCGCGACGAATTCATTGCTTCACTACACGCCCGGTTCGGCGAGTTTTACCTGATTCCCGAAGGTGGCAGCAACCTGGCCGGCATTCGCGGCTGTGGGGAAATCGTCGACGAGCTGGAGGATGATTATGATGTCATCTGTGTCGATTGCGGTACCGGCGCAACCCTCGCCGGTATCATCAACGGTCTCAGGGGCTCCGGCCAGGTGCTCGGTTTTGCAGTACTCAAGGGCGCGGATTTTATCAGGCGGGATGTCGAGCAATACTTACAGCAACTGGGTACTCCGACCCTCGACAACTGGCACATCAATCTGGATTATCACTTCGGCGGTTATGCCAGAACCCGACCGGAACTGATGCACTTCATACAGCAGTTCAAACAACAACACGACATACAACTGGAACCGGTATACAGCGCAAAAATGTTTTACGGCATATTCGATCTGATAGAGCGGGATTATTTTGCTCGCGGCAGCCGCATACTGGCGTTGCACTCGGGCGGCTTACAGGGCTTGCGCGGTTTCCAGTTATAAGCGCCGGTCACGCATTAAAGCAGGTTCAGGATTCAAGTTCGCTGGGCGGGCGGAAAGGAATGACATTGTCGCGCGCTACGGCCACATCGGCAGCCGGCTGATCCACTTCGGGATAACGAAAATTCAGGGCGTCGCGCAGTTCATTAAACGAGTCCATCATCATTTCAGATAACTTGATACAGCGTTGCATGGAGTTACTACTCAAGCGGGACTGCATGTCGATGCGGAACAACAGGCCTGCCAGGCGACGCCGAAACCGTTCCGGCGCATTGTCGATCAATTCCTGACAGCAACGCTGACGTAATTGCTCAAGCTCATCGGGATTGGTTTCGGCAAGATATTTAAGGCTTTCAAAATCCGGCAATTCCATCGGTTCATCACACTCCGCACAACATGTTCCGAATCAATTTATCATTCGCTAATAAATGGCGCAATACGATTATGATGGACGGCAATTGCAGGTAAAAATTCAAACACTTAGATGATTTAGTTAATATTTTCTGTTAACAAGAAAAGAAAAAGACGGTAATCCGTCTTTTTCTTAAATCAATGCGTACCGGCTATGAACGACTATTCGGTGGTTTCCTCATCGAGCTCACGATAAGCACGTATATAGTCACCGGCGAATGATTCAAAGTTGTTGAATTCGTTTTTCAACTCATCATCCAGTGCCGCTTCGTCGACTCGGTTACCGTCAAAGCGAATCACCCGATCCGGTTGCAGGTCGAAGCTTTTCTTGTATTCGACGAATTCGCGATTCATATTGTCCTTGTAGTCCTGAAACGCTTTTTGCATCGCTTCACTATCCTGTTGCATCTGCTGCTTGAAAGACTGGAAATCATCCGCCTGCTGACGACGATGTATTTCGTACGCCTGGCCCGGCGACTCGATATTCAACTTACCTTCCTGCAGAGCTACACCCTGTCCGTCGTCGTTGTCATAAACGATGAAGGTCGTACCACGAATGCCGATGGTCGAGAACTCGGTCTTGACCTTGCGTTGTTCATGACCATCGCCGAACACCTTACGGAACACATAAAAGACCTTACCACTCAACTGCGATAACCAGCCCGACTGTTCGACACGCAGACTACTTTTTTCGTCCAGTACCGACATGGCACCGTCATCAAACTGGATAACCGCCTTACTGCCTTCTCGGGTGACCACGGTATCCATCTGATTAACCAGGTACTGGGTTTTTTCCGGTTTGCGGGTTTCGCCTTTTTCGTTCATGACGACCACATCGCCTTCACTTTTGACGATACGGGCACGGAAATCATCGGCCAGCGCGGTTGCGGAATACAGAAGCAGTAACAGCAGGGACACGGAACAGTTCGCGGTTTTTATTTTATTCATATGAGCCTCATGCCGGGTGATGCCGGGTTAACAATCTACTAATCATAGTTGATGAGTGGTCACCGGGCACCCAGTATGTTTGAAAGCGTGATTAATATCAATCCGCCGGGGGCGGCAGGTGGCGGTCCGCCCACTGTGCCAGTGCATCGGGTAGCGGGTAACCCGGGTAACGCTGGCGAAACGCCTGTAGTCGCTCGGCCAGTTGCTCATACTGCTGTTGTTCATACAGGCTTTGTAACACTTCTAGCTGTTGTCGGATGATCGCTTCATCAACCGATGACGACTGTTCTTTTTCGATACTTTCTGCAGCACCCGCAGCCTGTTCACGCATCACCCGTGTCGGGGCGGCGGACCTGAATTGCATCATGCTATCGGGCTGCGCTGCACGCGCTTTCTTGCGCTCCATCGGCTGTGCCGGGGCCGGCGCCGCTGGCGCCATCAACGGCGCGGTATCCATTGCCGGTGCAGTGTCCTCGACAGCAGATGAAGACGAAATCGATGCCGGCTCGTCGTCCATCGACATCTGTTCTTCGACGGCACTCGGTTGCGACTGTCTTTCCGGCTGTAAAGCCTGTTCGTCGAAGACCATGGTCATCACCAGGCTGACGCTGATCATCACTACCGCCGCTGCCGACAACGGCATGTACCAGCGTGGCCGGGTCGACCCGCCCGGTTTCCGCCGACTTGCCTTGCGGGCAGCCGCCAGTATCGCCTGGTCGACTTCCGGCGACGGCTGGTGTTGCGGCAGCTCACGATACAGTTCGCCGAGCTGTCGATCATCCGGTTGTTTGTGATCGTCAGTGCTCATAATGATGTGCCAGTACCTGCCTCAAACGTTGGCAGGCATATCGTAATCGACTCTTAACGGTTTCCCTGCTGGTGCCGGTGATGTCGGCAATTTCCTGTAAACTGAAATGACTTTCTTCCTTGAGCAGAAAAGCATTGCGCTGTTCCATCGGCAGTGCGGCCAGCGCCTGTTCGAATTGCTGCTGCAATTGTTGTCCGGCCAGTTGTTGTTCGGGGGCCGAACCGACTGTATCAGGCAGCTGTTCTTCATCCAGCGGATCATCGATGCGCATCGCACGCCAGTGATCCACCAGACGATTATGAGCAATGCGATACAGATAGGTCGTGAAACGAGCGCTGGGCTGATAACGATCGATACTGTTGATCAGTTTCATCCACACATCCTGGAACAGTTCATTCGCCAACTCCGGCTGTGCTGCCAACTGACGCTGAAAATAACGAAACAGCGGCCCCTTGTGCCGCGCATACAGACATTCGAAAGCCGCCGCGTCACCAGCCTGGTAATTCAGCATCAGCTGTTCATCGGATAATGTTTCAGGCGCTTCAGCCGCCTTATCCGTGGCGGCTGAAGCCAGTTTAAACAATTTCAATTCAAAGTCTTTGCCAGTGCCACCAGTTGCAGAAATTCACCGCGATAACCGAAGTGATCATCACCGCGCGCGCTACGCGCCAGTTGCAGAATATCATCATAAGCGAACTGATTCAGGTATTCTCCACCGCGCAGCTGCTGACCGAACGCCGCCACCGCTGCAGCAAACCGGAAGTTATCCGAGGTTTTAAGCTGACCGGCTTCGGGCCTGGCGATCACCTGTTCCATAAGCTGACTTTTCGCACCGACCGCGGGCTTGTAACGCAGCCGCAACAGACCCAGTTCCGAGGTTTTCTGTGTCGCCGCCTGTGCTGTCGAGTAGCGCAGCGGATCGAGCCGTTGACCGGCACTGCCCTGCAGGGAAATTTCATACAGGGCGGTCACACTGTGACCGGCACCGATTTCACCCGCATCCACTTTATCGTTGTTGAAGTCTTCCCGTTTCAGTTGACGATTTTCGTAACCGATCAGTCGATACTCGGCGACCACCGAGGGATTGAATTCGACCTGGATCTTGACGTCGCTGGCGATGGTATTCAGCGTTGCACCCATCTGCTCCACCAGTACCTTGCGTGCTTCGTTGAGATTGTCGATGTAGGCATAATTACCGTTACCGCTGTCCGCCAGTTGTTCCATCAGGTGATCGTTATAATTACCGGTCCCGAAACCCAGCGTGGTCAGTGCCACACCATCTTTACGATACTGCTCGACGAGTTGCTTGAGGGATTCGAAATTAGTCGTACCGACATTGAAGTCGCCGTCGGTGGCCAGGATGATGCGATTAATGCCGTCTTTGATGAATCCCTGCTGCGCCATCTGGTAGGCCAGCTGGATTCCGGCGGCACCGTTCGTTGAACCACCCGCCGTCAACGCCTGCAATGCGCGGTTAATTTTTGCATGCTGATCACCGGGCGTCGGCTCCAGCACCACGCCTGAAGCACCGGCATAGACCACCAGTGAAATGCGATCCTGTGCATCCATCTGCCGAACCAGCATCTGCAGGCCGGATTTCAATAAGGGCAGTTTGTCCGTGCTCTGCATGGACCCGGAGACATCGACCAGGAATACCAGGTTGGCCGGCGGGAGCTGGTGCTGATCGAGCTGATAACCTTTCAGCCCGACATGCAACAACAGGTTGTCGGTATTCCAGGGCGCCGGCGCAATTTCGGTGATCACATTGAAGGGGCGACTTTTGTCCTGTGGCGCCGGATAGTCATAGGCGAAGTAGTTGATCATTTCCTCCACCCGCACCGCATGCCTGTTCGGCAAATGCCCCTGGTTGAGGAAACGGCGCACATTGGCATAGGCCCCGGTATCCACATCGATACTGAAGGTGGACACCGGATGTTCTGCGGCGCGCCGTAAGGGATTGTCGTCGAAGCTGTTGTAGTTCTCCCGATCGACCAGCGTCGGTGGCAGCAGGCTCATATCCTGCGCCATGCGGCCCGAAGCCGCCTGAACGCGATAAGCCAGCGCTTCGCGCGCCATCTTGCGTTCCTTCCCGGCACCGGTCGGCGCCGCTGCCATGCTCGCATCCGCTTCGCTGTCCTCCAGCGGCGCAACAGGCACCGCTGGCCGGGTTAGCGGGCCGGGTGTCGGCAGCGTCTGTGCTTGCGGTTGGGATGTGGTTC
>CBDULQ010000184.1:0-7490 GCA_965368115.1 uncultured Gammaproteobacteria bacterium
GGCTGTGAATACGTCGATAAAGCCGAGCAACTGGCCATCGACCGCGTCAAAGCCCTGTTCGGCGCCGACTACGCCAATGTCCAGCCGCATTCCGGCTCACAGGCCAATGCCGCGGTGTTCATGGCACTGTGCGAACCCGGCGATACCGTGCTGGGTATGAGCCTGGCCCACGGCGGTCACCTGACTCACGGGGCCAAAGTGAGCTTCTCGGGCAAAATCTACAACGCGGTTCAGTACGGCCTGAAAGCGGATACCGGCGAAGTGGATTACGACGAGGTCGAGCGCCTGGCCAAAGAACACAAGCCGAAAATGATCATTGCCGGTTTCTCCGCCTATTCCCGGGTCATGGACTGGCAGCGTTTTCGCGATATCGCCGACAGCGTGGGCGCCTATTTGATGGTGGATATGGCCCACGTGGCCGGCCTGGTCGCCGCCGGTGTCTACCCGAATCCGGTGCCCGTCGCCGACGTCGTGACATCGACCACCCACAAGACCCTGCGCGGTCCGCGCGGCGGTATCATCCTGGCCAAGGCCAACGACGAGATCACCAAGAAATTCAATTCCGCGATTTTCCCGGGCAGCCAGGGCGGTCCGCTGATGCATGTGATTGCCGCCAAGGCGGTGGCCTTCAAGGAAGCCATGGAGCCGGAATTCAAGGAATATCAGAAGCAGGTGGTGGTGAATGCCCAGGCGATGGCCAGCATTTTCAAGGATCGCGGTTACGACGTGATTTCCGGCGGTACCGACAACCACCTGTTCCTGGTCAGCTTCATCGAAGCCGGCCTCACCGGTAAGGATGTGGAAGCGGCGCTGGGCCGGGCTCACATCACCGTGAACAAAAATGCCGTGCCCAATGATCCGCAGTCGCCGTTCGTGACCAGCGGTATCCGTATCGGTACCCCGGCGATGACCACCCGCGGTTTCAGTGAGCAGGATTCGATCGCGCTGGCTGGCTGGATGTGTGACGTCATCGAGAACATGGAAAGCAGCGAGGTGATCGAGGAAGTCAAAGCCAAGGTGGCGGATATCTGTTCACGACTGCCCGTGTATAAAAATGACTAAGCCCTGATGCATTGCCCATTCTGCTCCGCGCCTGATACCCGAGTCATCGATTCCCGTCTTTCCGGAGACGGGGACCAGGTGCGCCGCCGCCGCGAATGCACCCAGTGCGGCGAACGTTTCACCACTTACGAAACCGCCGAACTGAACCTGCCGCGGGTCATCAAGCAGGACGGGACCCGCGAACCCTTCAGCGAAGAGAAGCTGCGCTCCGGTCTGTGCAAGGCGCTGGAAAAGCGACCGGTCAGCATGGAGGAGATCGAGGCCAGTATCAGCCGTATCAAGCATAACCTGCTGGCTGCAGGCGAGCGGGAACTGGAAGCGCGCCGCATCGGCGAGTGGGTCATGGAAGAGCTCAAGAACCTGGACCAGGTGGCCTACATACGATTTGCCTCGGTCTATCTCAGCTTCGAAGACGTGGACGCCTTCCGCGAAGCCATCGAAAAACTCGAACAGCAGAAATAAGCGTAACCTGTCTGCCATGTCTGATCATGCCCACATGGCGCGAGCCATCCAGCTAGCCAAACGGGGACTGTACACCACCCGTCCCAATCCGCGCGTAGGTTGCGTGCTGGTCAAACAGGGACGGATTGTCGGTGAGGGCTGGCACGAATATCCCGGCGGACCCCATGCCGAAGTCAATGCGTTGCAGGCGGCCGGGGCGGAGGCGGAGGGCGCCACGGCCTATGTCAGCCTGGAACCCTGCAGCCATCACGGCAAAACGCCGCCCTGCGCCGATGCGCTGATCGCAGCGCGGGTCAGCCGAGTGATCGCTGCCATGGTGGACCCCAATCCCCGGGTCGCCGGTCGAGGGCTGGAACGTCTGGCGCAGGCCGGAATCGAGGTCGAATCAGGCCTGCTGGAGTCCCAGGCCAAAGCGCTGAACCCGGGTTTCATCAAGCGCATGCAACAGGGATTGCCCTGGGTGCGGGTTAAACTGGCTATGAGCCTGGACGGTCGCACCGCCATGGCCTCCGGCGACAGCAAATGGATTACCGGTGAATCGGCCCGGCTCGATGTGCAACGCCTGCGCGCGCGCAGTGATGCGATTCTCACCGGTATCGGTACGCTGCTGGCGGACGACCCGTCGATGAATCTGCGTATCAGTGCTCAGCAACTGGGTTGCCGGCACGAACCTGCCCAGCCGATGCGAGTGGTGGTAGACAGTCGCCTGCAGAGCCCCGGCGATGCGGCGATGTTCGGTTTGCCCGGCAAAACGGTCATTGTCACCTGCGCCGAGCCGCAGGGTGGCTTTCCCGATTCGGTCAGCATTCAACCTGTGGCGGCGCTCGAGGGGCGTGTCGATTTGCTGCAAACCCTGCGCTGGCTGGCCGAGCAACAGGTTAATGAAGTTCATGTGGAAGCCGGTAGCCGCCTCAGTGGTGCCTTGCTGGAACAGGAACTGGTGGATGAAGTGGTGATTTACATGGCGCCGCACCTGATGGGTGACAATGCCAAAGGCCTGTTCCATCTACCCCAGCTAGAACAGATGAAACAGCGTATCGGCCTGGATATTCAGGACATACGCGCAGTCGGTGGCGACTGGCGCATCAGCGCCATACCCCGATCCCGGTATATTGAGGAGTAATTTATGTCCACCATCGTCGTGGTAAAGAAAAACGGTAAAGCCTGTATCGCCGCCGACAGTCTGACCACCTTTGGTGATCTGCGCATGGGCGCCACCTACGATGCGGGTCACAACAAGATTCAGCGTTATGGCGACGGCTATTTCGGTATCGTCGGCAGTGCTGCGCACGCACTGGTGATGGAAAGCGTGATGAAGCATGACAAGGTGAAGATGGAATTCAGCGATCGCATGAGTATTTTCGAAACTTTCCGTAAGCTGCATCCGATTCTTAAGGACAAGTATTTCCTGATCGCCAAGGACGAGGACGAAGATCCTTATGAAGCCACTCACATCGATGCAGTCATCTGTAACCCGAACGGTATTTTCGGTGTCTATTCCCTGCGCGAGGTGAGCGAGTACAATAGTTTCTGGGCCATCGGTTCCGGTTCCGAGTTTGCGCTGGGTGCCATGCACGCGCTCTACGATCGACTCGACTCGGCCGAAGATATCGCCCGAGCCGGCGTGGAAGCAGGTGCCGAATTCAACACCGCCACGTCATTACCCTTAACCTTGCATACCGTGGATCTGAAAGACTGATGTTTACCGGAATTATCGAAGCGGTTGGCCACATTGAGTCCATCGAAGACAAGGGCGGCGACGCCCGTTTCTGGATCAACACCGGCAAGCTGGATATGAGCGACGTGGCACTGGGCGACAGTATCGCCATGAACGGTGTCTGCCTGACCGCCATCGAACTCAAGGCGAACGCTTATTGCGCTGATGTGTCCGGCGAAACTCTGTCGTTGACGACACTCAAGCACCTGACTCAGGGCAGTGCGGTTAACCTGGAAAAGGCGTTAACACCGACCACGCGCCTGGGCGGTCACCTGGTCAGCGGTCATGTCGATGGCATTGGTCAGGTGGTGGATCGTCGTGACGATGCACGCTCGGTGCGCTTTATCATCGAAGCGCCGAAAGAACTGGCCCGCTACATTGCCATGAAAGGTTCGATTACCGTCGACGGCGTCAGCCTGACCGTGAACAAGGTCGACGGCGCGCGCTTCGAACTGAACATCGTGCCGCATACCTTGCAGGAAACCATCATTGCCGAATATCGCAGCGGCCGCGAAGTGAACCTGGAAGTGGACCTGATCGCACGCTACCTGGAACGTCTGGTACTGGGCGACAAAGCTGCGCAGCCGGGTAGTAACATTACCGAGGCTTTCCTGGCCGAACACGGGTTTTTGAAAAGCTGATAAAGAAAACGCAAAACACGCAAATGAACGCGAACGACATAAATGAATTCACAAGTGGCATTAAATTTACTTGTTGTCATTCCCGAATGCTTTTATCGGGAATCCAGGGTGTTGGTCAGGGCGTATTTCAAATGAATGGCTGCTTCATTAAACGGGGCAACGCGTAAACCACATTTGCGTTTTTTGCGTTCATTGGCGGTAATCTTTTTTGTTGTCCGCGTGAAGTCTTTAACGAGTAATAATTATGAATCTAAATTCAATCGAAGAAATTATCGAGGATCTGCGTCAGGGCAAGATGGTCGTGATTATGGATGACGAAGATCGCGAGAACGAGGGTGATCTGCTGATGGCTGCGCAGGCCTGTAGTGCCGATGACGTCAATTTCATGGCACGCTCCGGTCGCGGACTGATCTGCCTGACACTGACCCGGGAGCGCTGTCAGCAGTTGCGTCTACCGTTGATGGTGAACGCCACCGATGAGCAGCACGGCACCAACTTCACCCTGTCCATCGAAGCTGCGGAAGGGGTGACCACCGGTATTTCCGCAGCCGATCGTGCAACGACCATACGGGCTGCCGTAGCGACGAACGCGACGCCCAACGATATCGTACAGCCGGGGCATATTTTCCCCCTCATGGCTCAGCCCGGTGGCGTACTCAATCGCGCAGGCCATACCGAGGCCGGTTGTGACCTGGCGCGCCTGGCTGGTTTCGATCCCAGTGCGGTGATCGTCGAGATTCTCAATGATGACGGCACCATGGCGCGTCGTCCCGACCTGGAAAAATTTGCCAAACAGCACAACCTGAAAATCGGCACCATCGAAGACCTGATTCGTTATCGTATCGAAAACGAAAAAACCGTGGAACGTGTGGCCGAGTGCGATTTTCCCAATGAGTTCGGTCACTATCGTCTGTATGCCTATCAGGACGCCATCGGTAACGACCTGCACCTGGCTCTGGTGAACGGACAGATCAACCCGGATCAGCCGGTACTGGTTCGTGTGCATATGGAAAACACCCTGTGTGATGTGCTGGCCTCCAGCCAGGGTTGCGGCTGGCCGCTACGCGATGCCTTGCGTCAGGTGGCGGCGGCTGATGAACCGGGTGTGGTGGTGGTGTTGCGGCAAAATCGTGATTCGCGGGATATCGTGCAATGGATGTTGCGTCATCCGGAACCTGAAAAACCCGACGAAGATCATCCTGCGGACTTGCGGACGCATGGTATCGGTGCGCAGATCCTGATGGACCTGAATGTGCACAAGATGCGCCTGATGACCGCGCCGAAACGTATCCACGGCCTGGCCGGTTTCGGCCTGGAAGTGGTGGACTATGTGAGCGGGGAAAATAATAAAAATTGAGACGGGTCCCGCGGATGAGGGCGAAAAGACTCCAATACTGATTTGTCATCAGTTGGCGTGTTTCGCGCTCATTCGTGGGTACATGGTTAAACAATACCTAATTCCTCTGGAAACCCCTATAATACTGGCCAGAACATAAACACTGAACAACAAGAGCAGATTCCCATGTCCGAAGTGAACATAATCGAAGGTGGTTTAACTTATACCGAAGGCCGCTTTGCCGTTGTCGTCGCCCGTTTCAACGGTTTCATCGTCGACAGCCTGCAGGCGGGTGCACTGGATGCATTCAATCGCCACGGCGTACCTGCCGAGAAGGTCACGGTCATCAAGGTGCCCGGCGCTTACGAGATGCCGGTTGCGGTACAGCGTGTTGCGCAGAGTGGTCATTACGATGCCATCGTCGGACTGGGTGCGGTGATTCGCGGTTCGACACCACATTTTGATTTTGTCGCCGGTGAGGCCTCCAAGGGTATGGCTTCGGTGGCGCTGGATCACAACATCCCGATTGTTTTCGGTGTGCTGACGACCGATACCATCGAGCAGGCCATCGAGCGTGCCGGTACCAAGGCCGGTAACAAGGGCGCGGAAGCTGCGGTGACCGCTATCGAGATGGTCAACCTGTTCCGCCAGATCGACTAAACCATCATGCCTGATTTCAGTGTCGCCAAGGGGCGTAGTAATGCGCGTAAAAAAGCATTGCAGGCTCTTTATCAATGGCGTTTGTCCGACAATGACCTGAACGAGATCGAAGTCCAGTTCCATGACGAACAGGACATGTCCAAGGTCGACCTGGATTATTTCCACAGCCTTCTGCACGACGTGCCATCACAGGTGGATGAACTCGACGCGGTGTACATGCCATTGACCGACCTTAAGGGCAATGAGCTGGATCCGGTTGAGCAGGCCATTCTGCGTATGGCCACCTATGAATTAAAAACTCGTCTTGATGTGCCTTACCGTGTCGTCATCGACGAAGCCATCCAGCTGGCGCGAATGTTTGGTGCCGACCAGAGCCATAAGTTTGTTAACGGCATACTGGATAAGGTAGCTCGGCAGTTACGTGATGCGGAAATAAAGCCTGAAAAATAAATTTATCCTCAGCAATAAAAAAGGCCGGTTAACCCGGCCTTTTTTATTGCAGTATTACTGCGGATTCATCTGTTGCATACGTTGGCGCATCATTTCCATTGCGCCCGGTGGCATTTGTTTCATTGCATCCTGCATCATCTGATTCGGATTGGTAACCGCATAGTCAGACGGAATACTGAATGCATTAGCCGGTAATTTTGCATTTTTGTTAATGCTTTTAACCTCGTTGATGACCCGCTTGTTGGGACTGACGATACGCATCGGGAATCCCTTATTTTTAAACTCGGCGGCCGATGCCGTACGGGCTTCCTGGCAGGGGCGGGGCTTCTGCCCCATCATGCCGCGCAAGCCGGCCATTCGGTTACGAATGCCCTGACTGAAGCTGATCATGGTATCGGCAAACCCGGCGATGTCGGCGTCACGCATGGCCGCTGCCGAAATGAATAAACTGCCGCAATATTTGCTGTTGGCGGTGAGTGTGTATTCTTCCGTGCTGTAACCGGCAATCTTCGGCCCGCTGCCTTTTTTGCTGGTTTTGAAATCGATGCCACTGGAGGTTTCTCCGCGGTTCTCGCCAAGCATGTCACTCATATCCATAACCATTTTCTGTTCCGGGATCACGGCGCGCATGGTGCGCTTGCTGGTGTCCACCACCATGTAGCCCTGCTTGTTGGGCATTTCCATGCGGGCCATATTGCCTTCGATATAAAGTTGAGACATATTGCCGTTCATGTCCATGGATTCGATCAGGGTTGCCGCCATGGCAGAACAGGGTAGTAGCATGAGCAGACTGATTAATTTTTTCATTGTTCCCTCGTCCTCCGCTTGTCATTTGATCCTTGTGAATATATCACAGCTCATTACAATGACGACAGGCAATCCATAAAGTGTGACCTGTGGCTGAATTTGAATTAATTGATCGCTATTTCAATGCGATCGCGATGCGACGTGATGATGTCGTGCTGGGAATCGGCGACGACTGTGCGGTACTTGATTTGCCGCCCGGCCGCCAGCTGGCGGTATCGACCGATACCCTGGTAGCGGGCATTCATTTTCCTCAACTGACTTCGGCCGAAGACGTCGGTTACAAATCACTGGCTGTTAACCTGAGTGACCTGGCGGCGATGGGTGCCCACCCGGCCTGGGCCACCCTGTGCCTGAC
>CBDULQ010000185.1:0-7475 GCA_965368115.1 uncultured Gammaproteobacteria bacterium
ATATTCAGTTGTTTAGCCGGTATGTCCTTGTAAATACGAGAAAAGCGGATACCAGAACAAGTATTCGGACTGATGAGCTGATCACTTTTTAGTCTATAAACATTTTAATGAATTCAGGATTTGATCGCACAGGATAAACAGTGAATTCAGATGGCTGCATTCAGGCGTGGTTGTCGTCGGAATGCGGGCAAAAATGACCATCGAGATCCGGTCCGGCCCTGTTCTCCACAAGGAGTATTATGAAACCTCAGATCAAGGTTCTTGTCGTTGAAGACGAACAAATCGTAGCGCTTGATTTAAAACGCCGTTTGTCAAAACTTGGATATCGAGTGACCGGCACGGCGGCCAGTGCCGAAAAAGCACTGGCGCTCCTTGAAAAGGAATTGGCTGATGTCGTGCTGATGGATATCAATATCCAGGGCGAGCTGGATGGTATCCAGACCACGGCCATCATTCAGCAGGACTATCATGTCCCGGTCATCTACCTGACAGCCTATTCAGAAGAAAAAACCCTTTCCCGTGCTCGAGAAACCCATCCTTATGGTTATTTGCTCAAACCTTTTTCCGAACGTGAACTGCACGTTATGATCCAGGTGACAATCGAGCGCTATCAGGCGGATATCAAACTCAAGAAAAATGAAGAGCATCTGAATCTTGCGCTGGATGCAGCGCGCCTGGGCACCTGGGAAATCAGCGATGATTCGCGTGAGATATTTATCGGTAAGAGTCCGCGCGGTACTTTGCTACCGGTTTCAAACTGGGAGCGTTTTTACGAATCGATAATTGATGCGGATAAGAACAATGTTGAACAGGCGATAACGACTCTGCGCAAGCAGTCGGACTCCGCGCTGGAGATCGAGTTTCGCGTGAAATGTGGCGGAAAAGCCGATTGCTGGTACAAGCTGTATGGCAAATCGTTTGGTGATGATGGTCATCAGGATCATCGTATTGTCGGAATCCTGCAGGATACGACTGATTTGCATAATGTCGAAGACAAGCTGGTGCAGGCCGCCACGGTGTTCGAATGTACCGCCGAGGGAATTGTCATCCTGGACAAGGATCGCAATGTCGATTGTGCCAACGAGGCATTCTACAAGATTACCGGATTCCAGGCGCCTGAAATCGAAGGTAAACCACTCAACTTTCTGTCGCGTCAGTTTCTGGATGTAGAAACCCGCAACAAGATCTGGTCGGAAGTTAAACTGCATGGTCAGTGGCAGGGTGAAATCAAGACGCTTAAGAAAAACGACGATCTCATGTATGCCTGGATCAATATCGGCATCGTGCCCGGGCCGGAACAGGACGTTCTGCAGTACGTACTCGTTATATCAGACATTACAGCGATCAGGGAAGCGCAGGACCGGCTGTCACGTCTTGCATACTTCGACAGCCTGACCGATTTGCCTAATCGGATGCTCATTCTCGATCGGCTTAAACAGGCGCTGGCCAAGGCGAAGCGGAATATATCACGGGTCGCCGTGCTGTTTGTCGACCTGGATAATTTCAAACGCATTAACGATACCATGGGTCACCAGGTTGGTGATGCCATGCTGCGTTCGGTTTCGAGTCGCCTGGAATCCGTGTTACGAACCAGCGATACGCTGGGGCGGCTTGGCGGTGATGAATTCGTGGTGATTATGGAGGATGTCGAATCACGCGATGCGGTTACCGTGGTTGCAGAGAAGTTACTGAGTAGTCTGGCGCAGCCATTGAATATCAGTAATACGGAAATTGTTCCCACATGCAGCATCGGAGTCAGCATGTTTCCCGATGACTCCGCTAATCATGACGAATTGCTACAGATGGCTGATACAGCCATGTATGCGGCGAAGAATGAGGGACGCAATCGATTTGCCCTGTACAGTCCGGGTATGACACAGGCCACCGCACATTATCTGACCCGGGAGCGGGAACTGCAGAAAGCCCTGGCGGCCGATGAGTTTGTGCTGCAATATCAGCCCCAGTGCTCGATTCGCGAAGGCCGGGTGACCGGTGTCGAAGCACTGATTCGCTGGCAACACCCCGAACGGGGTTTGATGGCGCCGGCGGAGATTGTGCCGATCGCCGAGACCAGTGATCTGATCCTGGATATCGGCAACTGGGTGCTTGATGAAGCCTGTCGCCAACTGGCCGAATGGCGTTCTGCCGGATTGCTGGATATTCGTATGGCGGTGAATCTGTCGGTTCGCCAGCTCAGGGATGATCAGTTGCCGGGCTATGTGGGAAAACTGTTGAATCAGTATGAAATTCCACCGCATCAACTTGAAATCGAGATTACCGAATCCAGTCTGCAGAGTAACGATAGTAACGTGCTGAGTTTGCAGCGCCTGGAAAATCTTGGTGTGGGTATTTCGATCGATGATTTCGGCACCGGTTATTCCTGTATGAGTTCACTCAAGTATTTGCCGATCAAGCGACTGAAAATCGACCAGGCTTTTGTTCGTGATATTCCGCATGATGTTAATGACTGTGCAATAGCGTCAGCCATTCTTGCGCTCGGCCATCAGTTGAATATGCAGGTCATCGCAGAAGGAGTGGAAACCCGCGACCAGCTTGAGTTCCTGTCGGCGATTGGTTGTGACGAACTTCAGGGCTTCTTTTTCAGCCATGCAGTGAATGCACAGGAGTTACCCGAGCTCATCGTGAGGCTGGGCGAAGATATCGAGGCTTTGAGTTATCAGATGGTTGACGGGCTGCAATAAGGATCAGACCGTGACAAATGTACTAAAAAAGACCGGCTCCAGGCAGCAGTATTCAGAAGACATGTTGCGCTTTGCCGTTGAGGCGACTCCCAACGGTATGGTGATGACCGACCAGCAGGGGACTATCGTGCTGGTGAATGCCGAAATTGAAAAACTGTTCGGCTACTCGCGCGACGAATTGATCGGGAAAAGTATCGAAATGCTGGTGCCAGATCGTTTCAGGTCCGGTCATCCGCAACATCGCAATCAGTATTTTAACAATCCACAGTCAAGAGCCATGGGGCATGGCCGTGATCTTCACGGTGTGCATAAAAACGGCAGCGAAATACCTCTCGAAATCGGCCTCAACCCGGTAAAAAATGAAGAGGGTGTATTCGTGCTTGCCTCGGTGGTAGATATTACCGAGCGTAAAACACAGGAACAGCAATTGCTGGCAGCGCTCAAGGAAAAAGAGCTGATGCTTGCCGAGATTCATCATCGGGTAAAAAATAATTTACAGATTATCGACAGTTTGCTGGGTATGCAATCGGATACCCTGAGCGATGAGCGTCTGATTGCGGCACTGCGGGAAAGTCAGAATCGAGTGAAATCCATGTCGTTGATTCACCAGACTCTCTATGAGTCCCGCGACTTCTCCAGCGTTAACATGGCGGAGGTGTTGCGAAGCCTTGCCGATAATTTGCTGGTCTCTTATGCAATCGATACCGATTTGATTCAGGTGCGCTTTGATCTGGAAGAAGTTTACCTGCCCATAAACACCAGTATTCCGCTCAGCCTTATGGTCAATGAAATATGCTCGAATGCGCTGAAGCATGCGTTTCCGGATGCGGGTTCGGGGGTGCTGGTTGTGAGTCTTCGTGCGCTGGATAATGACTGGTTGCAGTTGATTGTTGCCGATGATGGCGTCGGTATTCCTGAAGATTTCGACATCGAAGCTGCCGCCTCACTGGGTTTGCAGCTCATACAGTTGCTCAGCGAACAGATCTCTGCGGAGCTGATGATCCAGCGCAGTAAGCCAACCCGTTTCCTGTTAAAAATCCCCATTCCCACTCATTCCTCGACGACCTGATTACCGCTTCGTTCTCTTTTGACGTCTTCTTTCCGAGCAAAAATCAACGGGAAAAATCACTAATTTTTACCTATTCCTTTTATGTTATAAAAGTCCCTTCGATATATATCCATATATCGACAGTTGTGACAAAAATAAATAAGGGAATGGTTATGAAGTACAGAATGATGAAGATCTATCTGCTCGCTTTGGCGCTTTTTACGGCCAGTTTCAACAGCCTTGCGCTGGACATCAATAATTCGAAACAGGCGCTGGAAGCTTACGTGCAGATTGATGACGGGGCTTATCGATACGATCACCTGGCATCGATACCAGGGCAGGGCTTTACCATACATTTATATAACCTGGTGTCGCAGGTGTGGAGAAGTCCGGAAGAAATCGATCGTACACTCTGGCAACATCAGCTGGTGATTGTCGAACCGGCCGTGGTAAGTAGTGGCACTGCCATGTTGTTCGTAGGTGACAATGATAACGACGACCCGCTGCCGGACGAAAACGACATTATTGTGCAGATCATTACCCAGCTGGCTCTGGGTTCACAGACCATTGTCGGTGCCGTGTACCAGATACCCAATCAACCGTTTTATTTCCCTGGCGATGTGGATCGTTACAAGGAAGACGACCTGAGTGCCTACACCTGGGACAAGTATCTGGATACTGGCGATACCACCTGGCCGGTGCATCTGCCGATGACCAAGAGTGTTGTCAAGGCGATGGATGCGATGGTCGATATCGCTCCCTCCCTCGGCGCTTATCAGATTGATGACTTCGTCCTGACGGGATATTCAAAGCGTGGTCAGGTGACTTATATGACCGCTGCGGTGGACCCTCGAGTCAGAGCGATTGCGCCCGGTGTCATCGATGTGTTGAACATGGTGCCGAGCCTGGAAAGCCAGTACAAGGCATACGGCAGCTTCGTTCCCGAACTCGATAAAATGGTTGAACTGGGAGTGACGGACCGTCTACGTACGCCGGAATTCGCAGACCTTACGGATATCATCGATCCTTATGCCTATCGCGATCGTCTCACCATGCCGAAATTGCTGCTGAATTCCTCCGGCGACCAGTTCTTTTTACCGGATTCGGCGCGCTATTATTATGATGATTTGCCGGGGGAAAAACTGATCCGTTATGCACCTAATACGGATCATTCGCTGGTGAACTCCCAAACCAGTATCTACGATACCCTGTATACCCTGCTTGGCTGGTATCAGACCATTTTACTGGACCTGCCGCGACCGGAAATCAACTGGCATGTCGAAGCCGGTGAACTGATTGCCAATGCGACGATTGCTCCACAGATGGTGCGAGTGTGGCGAGCCAGTAATCCCACTGCGCGGGATTTCCGCAAGGTGACTATTGGTGAAAGCTGGGTCAGTGAAATCATTGTGCCGGATACGAACGGTGACTACCATGCCGCACTGTTGCAGCCGACACAAGGTTACTCCGCGGTTTATATCGAATTTGTTTATCAGGGCGTCTCCGGGTTCCCCATGACCTTCAGTACCAGGGTTTACGTCACACCCGATACCTATCCCTTCGAACTTGATGACCCCGTTATCGATCCGAAACTTGCGTATTACTGGGATCAGCAACTGGACATCGCCATGACTACCGACGATGGTGAAGTCAGCCTGGCGCAATTCAACAGTTATCTGCCGTTACCGGTCTTCGACAGCTATATCGATGACACTCAGCAGCTGGACGACTGGTTGAATATTGGTTTCATGAATCATTCCGGGAACGGTTTTGCAAATCGCAATTGTACCGCGACGCGGTTGAATGTCAGGAACCAGCAGCTGGGCTGGTACTCGGATGTCGATCTGGGGATTTTAGGGCAGGGCAAGGTCTGGGAGTTCTATCAGTTTGCCGATGCACTGGAAGAATATGGTCTGCCGGTCATGGCAGGGCTGATCTGTAATAAAATCAATCGACTTTAATCGTTAAAAAAGGCGCAGCCGAATTCGGCTGCGCCTCCTGTCTATTATGAGCGGCTCGCTTGTACGTTGGTTTATTCAGCGTGCTCGTCGTAGCGGTTGTCCTTGTTGAAATTGACTTCCATGTATTTAACGGCATCTTCGACGACACGGGCCACCTCATCCATCATCTCCCGGCGTTCTGTTGGCTCCAGATAAAACGCCATATCGATTTCGTGGCGCATGTAGCGTGCCGGTAGTTTGGTCAGTGCGTAACAGGCAGCATCCAGGAAAAAATCATTACTTCTGTCGGGCATGCGCGGGATGACCGTAGTGTGCATGTAATCGATGACCAGGTGTTCGTAGTAGTTGTGGATATCGCTTGAGTCCATGGATGTGAACCTTTGCTGGTAATGGAACGATATCCTGAGTATAGGCAATCAGATCTGCTTGTCAGCCAGCTCGCGGATATATTTAAAGATCTGCCGAAACGCGACGGGCGGTTTGCCGCGTTGTTTTTCCTGTATGGCGTTACGCTGTAGCTGGCGCAAATGCTGGCGGTCGGCTTCGGGATACTCTTCGACAAGCTCATTGATGGCGGTGTCGCCTTCTTCAATGACCCGGTCACGCCATTTCTCGATACGTTTGAACAGGGCGTTGTTGACGTCGTCTTTATGACGAATTTCCTCCAGGCGCTGGGTAATGACCTCCGCGTCGACATCGCGCATCAGGCGTCCGATGAATTGCTTCTGGCGTTTTAATGCGCCGCGCTGATGGATTTTCTTTGCCGCATTGATGGCGTCGCGCAGATTGTCCGGTAGCTCGAAGCGGTCCAGTTCATCGGCTTTAAGCTCGATTAGCTGTTCTCCCAGATCCTGCAGGTCGTCGCATTCACGCTTGCGTCGAGTCTTGCTGACCCATTCGCCGTTTTCATCGTAATACTCAGTCATAATTGATACTGTCCAGCCGCATGGTCAGATGCAGGTCGCCATCTTTGTACTGTTCCATTTTTACCGGTAGATAGTGAAGTTCTTGTGCCAGCCAGAATACGGTGTCACGTTTGCCGTGATGACGTACGAATTTCACCACATGATACTGCTGGTCACTGATTTTCAGGCGATCGTCACCCTTGTGTTCGAATTTATATTCATGTAATTCGCCACGGTCCAGTACCTGGTAAAGGTACGACTTCTGCTGTTGCGGGGTTGAATTCAACTCGCAGGACAATGCGAGCTGGACAGACAGTCGATCCCAGACCGGGGGCTTGCTCGAAATGCTGAATATATTTTCGCTGAAATTACCGTTGATCGATGCGTTTATGTCATCAGTGTAGTCGATATCGAAATGCTGGTTACGATTTTCCTTGCCCTTGTGCTGGTATTCGTAATGCAGCAAGCGCGGCAGTTGATTGCGGGATAACACCTGTAGACGACTGGTTTCACTGATTCGGTCGTCCCGAAACAATGCGGCAATACCGCGAGGTTTGGTATGGGATGAATAGTTCAGTTTGTCATTTTCAGTGCTTAGCCTGAGATCGATTTCGCCGATGAGGGCGCTGTATTTTTCCAGCTTGTAATGCGCGACAAAGTCGGGGGGGATTTCCACGGCCTGTGCCGGTAGTAAATGAAAAACCAGGAGTAAGGTCAGGATCACGTGTTTTTTCATTGTGGATATTCCAGGTGATCGTTAATCCATTGAGGCGGTGTCGTAATCGGTTGTTTGTCGAGCAGAGCCTGATTGCCGCGGCATTCGAGTCGGCCGTTCGCAAACCAGCCGATGGCCATGGGG
>CBDULQ010000186.1:0-7438 GCA_965368115.1 uncultured Gammaproteobacteria bacterium
CAGCTATACATCCACGCACCACGACAACGACTATTACCTCTATTCACACTGGCCCTGCTGGTCGGCAGCACCGCTACCCAGGCCGAAGACCTGGGCATGATCCAGGTTAAATCCAGTACCATCGACGACCGACACATCGACTGGCGCTCCGAACCCTCCAGCGTCGCAGTCATCAGTGGCGAAACAGTAGACAATGCCCACGCGGAAAATATTCAGCAACTCCTGCAATCCATCCCCGGCGTCACCACCGAATTCTCCAGCGGCGACACCTTGAAGATTCATATTCGCGGTGTCGATAACAATCGTTTCATGGGTGAAAAACCCGGTGTCGCGGTCGTCATCGACGGCGTTCCGGTATTCGAACGTACCGGCAAGGTCAATATCGACCTGGACAATATCGAAACCATTCGTGTCATCAAGGGCGGCGCGTCTTTCCTGTTTGGTGAAGACGCGCTGTCCGGCGCCGTCATCATCACCACCAAACGCGGCGCGAAATACGCCGGTTATAAAGCCGCCGCCGAAGCCGGCAGTTATGGTTATCGCAAAGGTCTTCTACGTGCCGGCACTGCCACTGAAAATTACAGTGCACATGTCCAGGCATCGAGTCGCGCAGCAGACGGTTACCACTACCAGTCGGACTATCGCGCCGACTATCTGAACGGCAAAGTGCAATATTACCTGGACGACCAGTCCGACATCAGCTTCGGTTTCGAGCGTTCCTGGCGCGACAAGGACAGCCACGGCACGGTCACCGGCGTCAGCCAGGCACTGAACGATCCGGAAAGCGTTGAGGGACGCGACTACGCCCGCATGTTCGATGTCGAACTGGGGAAATATTTCGTCACCTACAACAATGATTTCGGTGACAACAAAAACCTCATGTTGAATGTCTACGAATTCACTGACGATACCGAGTTCATGTCCGCGCCGGTGCGTTACGACGCCAGCGGCGCACCCGTGAATGATGTCGATGCTTATACCACACACAACATCTACCAGCAGATTCAACGCGGCGTTAAATCGGAACTGCGCAGTTCGGCACAACACAGTGCCTGGCTGGCGGGCATCGATATTCGCGATAACAGCTACGACAACTTTGCGATCTACGCCACCGATTTCAAACCGTCGCCGTCCCCTTTCGCACCGGTATACATCGCCGGCACGCTGGTAGGCGACAATGTCACCGACGAACGCGTAAACGCGATCTATGGCGAATACAAGTACAACGTCAGCATGAATACGGTGCTGACACTGAACGGTCGCCATGATGACATCACCATGAACTATTCGGATGCACTGGACAGCAGCCTGAATGGCAGCGAAGATTTTCAGGTCAACTCATGGCGCCTTGGCGCTAACCACCAGGTGCAAACAGGGCTGGGGATTTATGCAACAGTCTCTACCGGTTTTCGCGCGCCCACCGCAGAAGAACTGTTCTACGGCGATAGCAACCTGGGCAACTTTGTCGCACCGAACCGACAACTCGACCCGGAGCGCACATTGAACAGGGAGGTCGGCCTGCATGCACAAACGCGCTGGTATGACACCGACGTCGATATCGATGTCGCCCTGTTCCAGCTCGACCGCGACGATTTCATTATGGCCACCTCCGGTCAATATGCACCGTCTGCCACCGGTACAGCATCGTTCGAAAATATCGGTGCTGCACGTCACCGCGGACTCGAACTGGCGATCAACACGGATACCCGCCGCACCTGGTCGTTCAGTCTGGCTTATACCTATATGGATGCGGTATTCACCGAGTATGACAACTTCTATCTCAGCCTCGGCAATCCCTACGACGGCTCGGGCAGTACCGTTTTATATGACAACACCGGCAACAAGGTTCCTCGGGTTCCGACCAGTCATATCAACCTGGGCATTACCCACAAGCTGAATCAGACCCAGCAACTCAGCGCCGAAATCGATTCGAAATCATCTTATTACGCCGATGAAATCAACCAGCAGAGAATCAGCGGACACACCACGCTGAACCTGCTGTGGAACTACAGCCAGGCAAAAGACCAGGGCGCTCGCTGGTCGACGTTTGTACGTATCGACAATGTACTGGATGAGTTCTATTACAATGTGGCACGCGGTTTCTATGACGCTAATTACGATGGCGTCTATGACCAGGAAGACCTGTCACTGGTGGTCAACCAGGGCCGCACCTTCACCGCGGGTGTCGAGGTTGTCTTCTAATGATGATTACCACAAACCGAATTTCCATGCTGTTTTTATTACTGCTTGGCTTCAGTTTCGACTGTCACGGGGTGATGACGATTCGACCTGTCGTCGACCCGACTCACGGCGCTCATCGCGGCAGCCCGAAAACGTTTCAACTTAATGGCTTCGAAAACAGCCGCCTGGTGCTGGTCAAACCCGACCTTGAGCAACAGCCGATGGAAACTCAACAGGGACGATTTAAATTCCGCCCAACTGGCATCAACAACTATCACGCCCTGGTCGCCGAACGAGAACACAACGGAGTAAAGGAATCAGCCATACGTTATGTGTACTTCAATGGCAAGCCCAGCGGTGCCAGTCCGAGCCAGCTGACCGACCTGGAAAAAACCGATTTCGAAATTGTGCCTGATCCCCTGCCCAGGGAACACTGGCATTATAAATCCGGCGATCGCATCGGTTTTCATTTACGCTGGAAAGGCGAGCCGGTTGCAAATACTTCGGTCACACTGGCCACCGGTCAGTCCAGCATCCTGCAAAGCGAAACCAATGCGCAAGGGAAGGTCTGGTTTGTATTACCGGATGATTTTACCAAACAGGCCAGTGCGGACAGCGGCCCTGCCGAACTGCTGGTGCACGCCAGGCTGAATCATGCACAAACACCCCATGCCACATGGTTGAGCGCCGAATATTTCCCCGACCCGCAACGCTGGCGCGACCATACTCTCGGTCTGATCGTCAGTGGCGGAGGTTTTTTATTCGGCGCTTATATCACCGGCCTCGGTTTCAGACAGCGTGCAAGGCAGGTGAAATAATGTTCGGCAGCATGATTAATTTATCTCTGGTACGCAAGCTGGTTCAGCTCGGCATGTTCGTGTTCATGGTCTACGGCTCGACCATCGTCGGCTTTTATGCCGCTGATAAAATCAGCAAGGCGTTGCCGGCTCTGGCCTGTGCATATGACAAACAGACCTCCGACTACTGTACCCTGATACCGTTTCAACACCAGATGGGGCACCGCGTGGGACGTACGATTGCCAACGAAGGTAATGTACTCAAATCACTGATACCGTTCTTCATTACCCTGGCTACTTTCATTGTTCTGTTTATTCTGCTCAATAAGGCTTTTTGCGGCTGGGTTTGTCCATTGGGGTTGTTTCAGGAACTGGTGACAATGATTGGTAGCAAACTGGGATTGCGAAAAACCGAGTCGCTACCCGAGCCCGGCATCAAACGCATCCGTCCGATCAAATGGCTGATGTTGAGCGTACTGGTCTTCGGTTTACCGCTGATGTCGGGCATGGGTTTGGTGAGTCATGACCTGGGCGATCCGTTCTGCAAAATCTGTCCCAGTCGTATCCTCACCACACTGGCGACCGGTGATGGTTCGCAACTCTACGTGGACACCTCCAGCCCGTCTTACATGACCCTGTCCATCGTCGGCGATTTTCTGTTCGGACTCATGATTGCACTGGCATTGACCATTCGTCAGCCTTTCTGCCGTATCTGCCCGATGCTGGCATTGCATGCGGTGTTCAGAAAAATCGGCCTGGTCAGACTGGTGAAACAGGCTAAACCGCGCTGTGAAAAATGCGGTCTTTGCGCCAAAGCCTGTCCCATGGATATTCGCGAAATACATACGGAAATGCAGCAAAGCAATGTGCTGTTTGCCGACTGCACGCTATGCGGCCGTTGCGTGGAGTTCTGTCCCGATAAAGATGTGCTGCAGATGAAGTACGCCATGTTCCCGATCATCAAGGCGGACCCGCAATATTTCAAACGGCGCAAGAAATCACAAACCCGATGGGATAGCTGGCGCCTGTTCAATCGCAACCCGGACAGGGCATGAAATCATGGCACTGGAAACCATCACCTTCGGCGCCGCACTGATCACCGGTTTCACGTTTGGCGCCGGCCCCTGCAACATCAGTTGCCTTCCCTACCTGGGGCCGGTCTTTTTATTTCAGGAAGGCGGCATTCGCCAGTCCTGGCGTGTGATTGCACCCTTTACCCTGGGCCGCTTACTCGGCTATAGCCTGCTCGGCCTGGCGGCCGGTCTGGCCGGCGGCACCGTGAGCAACGGGCTGGACGCTTCGGTCGCCGGCTGGGTGCTGGGTATCGTCACGGTCATTCTGGGTGTACATCTGTTACGCAAACCCATGCGTTGCCATAAGCAGAGCGAGAACACGGGCGAACAGGCCATCAACCTGGTCAGGCGTGACGAATTGCATCCTGCACAACCCGGCTGTTCGACATCACCAAACCCTGTACCGCTATTTTTCATGGGCGCCGGTATGACTCTCAATCCCTGTGTACCCCTGACCGCGATACTGGCGGCGGCAAGCGCCACCGGCAGTGCCCTTAATGGCGCCTCACTCGGGCTGGCGTTTGGTCTGGGTGCGGTATTTCTGCCGATGATTGTTTTTGGCGTGCTGTTTGCGCATCTGGGACAGGAGATTCGTCGTGAACTGGGCAAGCTCACCGGCTACGGTCAGACCGCCAGTGCCGGGATGCTGATTGTGCTGGGACTGGCCACACTGCTGGGCTTTACACCCTGAACCATAAAACAGAAGGCGGCCCGCTTTCACGGCCCGCCCCCGGTTCGACCACACAACGCGGTTTGTATCAGAATTTATAAGCGGCGTTCACATAATAGTAACGTCCCGGCTCATTCAGCAGCATAAACACACCGCTGCCGTCGCTCAGCAGCGTCAAATCCTGATAGGTATTGGATACAGCATAGGTTTTATCGAACAGGTTGTCGATACCTGCGGTCACTTCGAATGAAGTATTTATCGCATGCTTCACTTTCATGTTCACCACCCCGTAACCATCGATCGCCTGTTCGCCATTGTCCGCGTCATAGTCATCCCAGGCATCCGCCGCAACCAGTGAAATACTGGCGGTGTTACTGCGACCATAGTCATAATTCAGCGCCATGTTCAGCTTCAGTGGTGGCACCTCGGCCAGGTCGGTGTCGGTCTGTCCGGCCAGTGGCTGATCTTTCTCGCCCCGTAACCAGGCCAGCCCGAAATCCAGGTACAGGTTATCGCTGGAAAACCAGGTGCCGCTGACTTCCAGACCATAGATGGTCGCATCGATATTCTGGAACGCATTGATATTGGCATCTGCATTGTAATAAATGTAATCCTTCAACCAGCTATAAAAAAATTTGGTCTTGACGATGATACTGTCATAACGATTCTCGACACCCAGATCAATCTGATTATTGATGGTTTCCTTCAGGTCCGGGGTTCCCTTGAGTGGAGTCATCACCATCATGCCATTGACCATGGCACCCCGGAAGTACAACTCCCGGGCATCCGGTACTCGAGACGCACGGCCAATACCGAAGAAATATTCGGCATGTTCGCTGGCCTGGTAACGGGAGAACACATTGGCGCTCAAACCGGAGTAATCATTGGACGGCAAACCGGAACCGGCCGCGGGGGTGATAGTGGTATCGTCGTAACGCATACCGGCTTTCACCGACACCTGTGCATGCTGCTTGCTAAGTTCGGCAAACAGCGCCCGATTTTCCGTATCCACATCATCGATGCTCTTGATATCGGTCACCGCAGCCTGGGTACCCTCGCCGATATAACGACCATCCCAGTTGCGCGTACTCATATCCACACCGTAGGTCATCTCTGCGGTCGGGCTGATGTCGAAACTGTTTTTGATCTTGATACCGGTCATATCCGTAGTCAGGTGCGCGATTTTTTCATTCACCGAATTCGGGCCGGACGAATTCCGGTAATAGGTCGACATGGGATGATCGACCTGCGAGTTATACGCCTGAATTTCCAGTGCTTTGGACTGTTCACCCAGATTTTTAAAGGTGTACTTCAGGTTCACCATATCCGAGTCGTCGTACAGCGCGTCCATGGGACTGGACGGATACAGTACATCGTCACTTCGATTGGCGGTGTAACTGAACTGCAGTTCCTGGTCGTCAGTGACATCCACATACAGTTTTGCAAGCAGTGTGCGTTTGTCGTAAGCATCCAGGTTGCGATAAACATCCTTGTACTGAACACCCACCGGTGCGGACGGTGTCAGGCTGGCGATCTGCTCGTAGAAATCGTTTCCATCGCCGTCTTCATACTGGCCGCTGGTTTCTTTTGAAGCACTGATCAGAAATCGCGCTTTTTCATTACCGCCACTCATGGTCGTCGCCAGTTTCTGGTAACTCCAGCTACCCAGGTTGAGACTGACTTCCCCTTTGAAGTCCTGACTCGGTTTCACCGTGTCGATGATCACCGCACCGCTCAGCGTTCCGAAGTTCTGTACATCATAAGGACCTTCGATGATTTCGATGGAAGCAATGTTATTGGTCAGGATATGCGAGGTCGGCGGATCCATACGATTCGGGCAGGCGCCGTAGATCTTGGCATCGTCGATCAGAATATTGATGTTGTCTTTCTTCTGGCCGCGCAGAATGATGTCGTTGGCAATACCGCTGCGTCGCACCAGCGACACCGACGGCACCTGTTTCGCCAGGGCTTCAGCCAGATCGGCAGACTTCACCTGTTCGGTATTCACATCGCTGAGTTGCGTGCTTTCCACGCTGATAACGCCCAGTTCTTCCGCCGATACGGCATTGGCCACGGACCAGGCCACCAGATTCATTGCGACGAGTGTTTTTTTCATGCCCCATTCCTGATTATGATTACTTGGCAGGCCCGCCGCCGGCAACAGCCCTCGGCGGGATCATCGAAACAGCATTCGCAAATATCAGGCCACGCGCCAAGCTGCTGATTTAAAGGACAAAGCCAAACAAACGCCCGCAAAAAAATCGGTGTAATGACGCACTCGCTGTGTGATTTCACACAGTTGCGCCGCAAGGATGGAAAAAAATCTCTGTCGTCACAGGCATCTGCATTCTGGCCTGGTATCTGCAAGTACATGAACCCGTATTGTTGCTAACCGGTTACGAGCACCAGACCGTTTCATGACATCCATCACCGATCATGCCCTGCCTCACCATGCGCTCACCCTCGCGACAGGCGAGCTACAGGCCCTGCCGGTATTCCGCAGCGGTTCACGGGCGCTGCTGATATTTATCGTGTTATCGGTCCTGGCCCATGCCACGGCACTGATCGAATTTGGCGGCGACTGGCTCAATCCGCACAATGAACGAGCACTGAGTTCACCGCTGGAAATTATTTTGCAGACCGCGCCGGCGGAACAACCACCGACAACCGAAATCGCCGAGCCGAAACCGGACGTCTCACCACCGCCCCCAGCACCC
>CBDULQ010000187.1:0-7348 GCA_965368115.1 uncultured Gammaproteobacteria bacterium
CACTCAATACGTGAGGCGGTTCGGACTCGATGACATCGTTAAAATTAATTTGATGATTGCTTTGTTTCATTTACACAGCCCCCAATAAAAGGAATTCAACAATGTTGTGTGGCCCTGTCGGATCTGTTAGCAGACCCTTTTAACTATCCTAAAATATCATCGACTGTCAATTGATTGAAACATTCACTATTAATCATTCATTTTTTAAATCATCACAGCCCGCACTATTAACTGAGTTTTTATTAAAGCCCTGCGTCATGACAGTGCCGATGCGAACGAGCTTTCTCCATTTCGATGCATATCATTCTTTTTCGGTGCACAATCAAATAACACCTGCCTCAAACTTGTGCTGCCTCAAGACACTTGCCGAATCGATTGATTAATATTAAATTTCGAATGCAAACATATATTCGATCGATTCTATCTATCAATAAAAAAGGCCAGGCAGAATGAATCTTCGTGACCTCAAGTACCTGATCGCCGTCGCCGATACGCATCATTACGGTCATGCGGCAGAGCGCTGTTTCGTCAGCCAGCCGACGTTAAGCGGCCAGATCAAGAAACTGGAAGACGAACTCGGCGTCACCCTGTTCGAACGCACCAATCGTTCGGTGGATATCACCCCCATCGGCCAGACCATCCTGCAACACGCTCACCTGGTCATCGAACAGGTGGATCTGATCCAGCAGCTGGCCCGCTCACATCGAGATCCACTGGCCGGGCCGTTGCGCCTGGGCGCCATACCGACACTCAGCCCTTACCTGATGCCATTGATTCTGCGGCCGCTGAAAGAAACTCATCCGCAGATGCGCCTGGTGTTGTCGGAAGAAATGACCGATACCCTGCTGGAACGTCTGCATAATCATGAAATCGATGCGGCGCTCATCGCCACCGACGAGGATGACGCGGATTTCGAAAGCATCGCCCTGTTCGACGAACCCTTCTGGCTTGCCTATCCACGCGATCACGCTTTCTATACCAAGGACAAAATTACGCGTAAGGACCTGGAATCGCTGGACCTGCTTTTATTGGCCGACGGTCACTGCCTGGCGGAACAGGCAGCGGAGGTGTGCCGGCTGCGTGCGCACAGCAATCAGGGCGAAATGGCCGACCTGCGTGCCGCCAGCCTGGAAACCCTGTTGCAACTGGTGGCCACCGGCTTCGGTTCAACGCTGGTGCCAGCACTGGCGACCCGGGGCTCCTGGACCACTGACAGCGGCATCGTCACCCGTAAACTGGAATTGCCGGATGCCTGTCGACGCGTATCGATCATTTTCCGTCGCAGCTTCCCGCGCCGCGAAGCCATCGAAGCTTTGCACGCAATTATTCTCGCCAACCTGCCCAACACGGTGGCGCCGTTGGGTAAAAAGCCTGGCATCAAAAAGGCCGCCGCCAAAACCGCTAAAAAAAACAAACGGTAGCATTTAATGAGTAAACAGAAAGTCAGTTCAGTATTTGATTTTATCCACGGCGATGAAGACGCACGCGTCTGCAAGGATATTCCCGATGCCGCCTGCAAACATCAACCACGCAATGCGTTCGCCTATATGTTCGCCAATCTGTTCAACAAGATTGCCGATGAAATCTCCAGCGCCAAACTGATCCTGCCCTGGTTGCTGGGCGCACTGGGCGCACCGGCGGCGTTCACCGGTTTCCTGGTACCGATTCGTGAAGCCGGCGTGTTGTTGCCGCAGTTACTGGTCGCCGCATTCATCCGCAAGATGGCGATCCGTAAATATGTATGGCTGCTCGGCGGTGTACTGTCGGCACTGGCACTGGCCTTGATGGCGCTGAGTGTGACGCAACTCACCGGTGCTTCCGCCGGCTGGGCCATCATTCTGTTGCTTACCCTGTTCAGTCTGGCGCGCGGTCTGTGTTCGGTGTCCGCCAAGGACGTGCTGGGTAAAACCGTATCCAAGGGTCAGCGCGGCAATCTGATGGGTTACAGCGCCGGTTTCGCCGGTCTCGCCACCCTGGGCATCGGTCTGTATGTGCAGATGTTCGCTAAAGAGGATGCCAGCATCGGCCTGATGACCACCCTGCTCAGTATCAGCGCACTGCTCTGGGTATTCGCCATCATCAGTTTCGCCGCCATCAAGGAACACCCGGGTTCCACCGAGGGCGGCGGCAATGCCATCACCACCGCGTTGCAAAGCCTGTCGCTTTTGAAGACCGACAGCCAGTTCCGCCATTTCGTGATTTCCCGTGCCATGTTGCTGGCGGTCGCGTTCGCGCCGCCGTTCTATGTGCTGCTGGCACAGCAGAATGCCAGCAACGGCCTGTCCAGTCTGGGCATGATGATCATCGCCAGCGGCATCGGCGCCAGCGTCAGCTCACCGATCTGGGGCAAACTGGGTGATCGCTCCAGCCGCCTGGTGATGGTTCTGGCATCAGCGATTGCCGGGGTGCTGGGCATTGCGGTCTTCATTCTGATTCAGAGCGACCACGCGCTGATGCGCCAGCCGCTCACCTATGCAGCGCTCTACCTGGCGCTGATTATCGTGCACAGCGGCGTGCGCCTGGGCCGCAAGGTCTACCTGGTAGACATGGCCAGCGCGGAAACCCGCGCCACCTACGTTGCGGTAAGTAATACCGCGATCGGTGTGCTGATGCTGTTCGGTGGATTGATCGGCATCATCGCCGATGTGCTGGCTGTACAGTACGTGGTGCTGATTCTGGGACTGCTCAGTGCCGCGGCGGCGGTGTATTGCTGGCGTTTACCGGAGGTGAGTGGTTGAGGGGCGGTTTGTCGTTTGTGTCGGATCTCGCTCTTTCCCTGCGTTACGAGGTCCCCGACAGAAGCGTTCGGGGACGACGGACCTTTTAAATCTCGTCATTCCCGAACGCTTCTGTCGGGAATCTCCATCCGACGACTCCGGGTTCACCGAACAACGACACCCCGCAAACCGCACCCTGCCGTCTTTTCAACACCATAGGCATTACCTATCACAACAATTCAATCAAACGATTTCAAAGATCAATCGAATATCCCCATAATCACTCCCGTACTGAGAATTCATTCACGGGCACAGCCCGGATTTTAAAAAGTTACAGGAGCACACCATGTTAGAAAATCGTGAAGGCCAGAAAATTCCATCCGTCGTATTCCGCACCCGTCGTGACCACGAGTGGGTCGACGTGAGCAGCGACGAAATCTTCAAAGGCAAAACCGTTGTGGTCTTCGCCCTGCCCGGCGCATTCACCCCGACCTGTTCGTCGACTCACGTACCGCGTTACAACCAGTTGACCCCGGTACTGAAAGAAAACGGTATCGACGAAGTGATCTGTGTATCGGTGAACGATGCCTTTGTCATGAACGAATGGCGCAACGAACAGAAAGCCTTCAACGTGACCTTCCTGCCCGACGGTAACGGTGATTTCACCCGCGGCATGGGCATGCTGGTACCCAAGAACGACCTGGGTTTCGGTGATCGTTCATGGCGTTACTCCATGCTGGTCAAAGACGGCGTGGTTGAAAAGATGTTCATCGAGCCGGACGTACCGGGCGACCCGTTCGAAGTCTCGGATGCGGACACCATGCTGGAATACGTTGCACCCAATGCAAGCAAACCGCTGGATGTCACCGTGTTGACTCGCGAAGGCTGCCCCTACTGTGTACGCGCAAAAGGTATGCTGCGTGAAGCCGGTATTCGCTACGAGGAACTGGTGCTGAACCAGGAGTACACCGAAGCGACACTGCGTGCAGTTTCCGGTGCGTCTTCCGTACCCCAGGTGTTCATCAACGGTGAACACATCGGTGGCTCGGACGACCTGGAAGCCTGGATGAACAAGCGCGCAAACGCTGCCTGATCCGGTATTCGAAACAGCGTGGCGATGTTTCCATCGCCACGCGGGTTTCGACCTGACCGGTCATCCCTCGAACAGTTTTTGCTCCAGCGCAACAAGTACCTCGCCCGCAGGAGGATAATGATGATCAGACCCTTCCGCTCCGGGCAACGGCGTCTGGAAATAACAAGCCAACAGTTTTCATTTACCGGGGTAATAGCCATGCAAACACATTATGATTTAATCGCCATCGGTGGCGGCAGCGGCGGCCTCGCGGTGGCCGAAAAAGCGGCCCATTTCGGACGCAAGGTCGCCATCATCGAGTCCGCACGACTCGGCGGCACCTGTGTCAACAACGGTTGCGTGCCGAAAAAAGTCATGTGGTATGCCGCCAACCTGGCTCATGCCGTCGACGATGCATCCGCCTTCGGCGTTCCGGCACAACGCGGCAGCACCGACTGGCAGAAGCTGGTCAAAGGTCGTGACGAATACATTCGTAACATCAACAATTACTGGGACAATTACGTCGACGACAGCGGCATCGATCGCATCAGCGGCAAAGCACGCTTTGTTGACGAACACAGTGTCGAAGTCGACGGTCAGGTTTATACCGCCGATCACATCGTTATCGCCACCGGCGGGCGTCCCATTGTGCCACCGGTGCCCGGTGCCGAACTCGGTATCACCTCCGACGGTTTCTTCCAGTTGCAGCAGCAACCGAAAAAAGTCGCCGTGGTCGGTGGCGGCTACATTGCCGTCGAGCTCGGCGGCCTGATGAACGCTCTGGGTTCCGAAGTCAGCCTGTTCGCACTGGAAGATCGCATCATGGAACGCTTCGACAAGATGATCAGTCGTGTGCTGGAAAGTGAAATGCGTGGTCAGGGTATCGACATCAACACCAGTTTCCAGGTTGCCGCGTTGCAACAGAATGAAGATGGTATTGCGGTACAGGCCAAAGACGGCAACAGCGTAGGTGGTTTCGACACGGTGATCTGGGCGGTGGGTCGCGCACCCAATACTTCCGACCTGAATCTGTCTGTAGCGGGAATCGAAGTGCAGGCCAACGGCATGATTCCGGTGGACGACTACCAGAACACCAACGTCAAAGGTGTTTACGCCATCGGCGATATCACCGGTCAGGCGGCACTGACTCCGGTCGCCATTGCAGCAGGTCGACGCCTGGCGGAACGCCTGTTCGATTACCAGACCAAGGCGCATGTGGATTACGACAACATCCCCAGCGTGGTGTTTTCGCATCCGCCCATCGGTACCGTCGGTATGCATGAATGCGAAGCACGCCAGAGTTTCGACGAGGTGACCATTTACCAGACCGAATTTACGCCGATGCGTTATGCACTGGCGGAACACGGTTCCAGCACGGCGATGAAACTGGTGTGTGCCGGTGCCGATGAAAAAGTCGTCGGCATTCATGTCATTGGTGACGGGGCCGATGAAATGCTGCAGGGCTTTGCCGTTGCACTGAAGATGGGTGCGACCAAGCGCGACTTCGATCGCACCATCGCCATCCACCCGACCAGCTCGGAAGAACTGGTTACCATGAAAATCGCCGAAAAAGCCGATGTTCATGAAGTGGATGCGGGCAACGAGTGGAAAACCGCCTGCTAGGGTCTGTTTATACTCTGCGCAGGCTGGTAGCCTGTTAGACAGTAACCGGCCCTCTCTCGGTGAGAGGGCCTTTTTATCCCCCTTCGAGTTAATCGTCATGCAGATACGTGAGGCCCAGGCCGAAGATCTCGGCGCCATCAACGAAGTCATTCGTGCTGCAGTGATGAGCTGGTCATTGCCGGATCGGGTCAAGCGCCTGTCCATGAACAGCCATTGTTACGATGAACTGGATCTGCGTCACTATCATTTTCTGGTCGCCGAACAGGAACGGCACGTCGTCGGTGTCGCCGCCGTGGATACCGACCTGCACCACCTCGACCAACAGTCAGCGCTGATACTGCACGGCATGTACGTGCTCCCGCAACATCACGGTGAAGGCATCGGCACGGCGCTTTTCGAAGCTGCCGAGAATTACATTAAGGAAAGCGGCGTCAATGGTATGCTGGTACGTGCGCAAAAAGACGCCACCGGCTTTTTCGAACACTGTGGCATGCATCGCCTGGCCATCACCGATGAAGAGCGCGACTACGCCAACCGCTACTGGAAAGCCCTGACCGACTGATCGCCCCGACAGGTGCCGTGATATACTTTGAACCTGCAAGGGAATCATCACGACACACCTGCATATTCGGATCAGGAGGTCACCATGCACACCATTCGCAAACGACTGTTCTGCCTGGGTCTGGCACTGCTGCCGCTCATGGCGTTCGCAGCCGCACCGGGCAGCGGCTATCGCCTGTCCGACCAGATCAGAAGCCCATCACAATCCCAGCCTCAGAGCCCTATGCAGATCGATCCGCTACTGGGACAGAAAATGCAGCAGATGTTCCAGCAACAACCCGGTGTATCACCGGAAAGCCTGAACCCGGCATTCAATGCATTGAAGCAGAGCATCAGCCTGATGCAGCAACAGCAGCAGGCGGTAAACACTTCGCTGAGCCAGTGTATCGCCAAAACCTACAGTGTCGTGGAACAGAACCAGGCCAATTGCGGACATGTACCGGCCGAGAAATGCTCGTCGCAACTGGTGATGAATTGTATAGAACCGGCGGTGAACGGCCTGAAACAGGCCGAACAACTGGTTCACGATAAAATCAAGATGCTGCTTAACCAGCTCGCGGACTACATACCAAAGAACGAAAAAAAGCTGGAAGTCATGCAGGAAAATCGCGGCGGCAAAACCCGGCTGTTAGCACCCGGCATGAAACTGCCACTTAAATTGCGCCAGTAAAAACCCCTCCGGTGAAACACCGAAGGGGTTAATGTCACACTCGGGTCATCACCGTTGTTAGAAGTTATAAACCAGGGTGACCGCGGTTTCGGTATCGGTATCATCGACACCCACCGGTACTTCCGAAGTGTTCTTGTAGGTGTAGGTGATCTTCATCGACAGGCTACCGTTGATCTGCGAAGACAGACCGGTTACCGACTTGGTGATGGTTACGTCACTACCGGCTTCGACCGTCAGCACTTCGGTGAATTTGGCCGACTTGCTGATACCCCAGTCCAGCTTGGCAGCACCACGCACCAGACCTTCATTCTCGGTATCGCCATTGTCCAGCTTGCTTTGCCGTGCACCGGGACCGATTTCCAGGTCCAGCTTAACCGCATCCGAATCCACCACTCGACGACCATAACCAATCGACTCGGTCACCTGATAGTCGTAACCGCTGAACCGATCGTTTTCGTAAGTGACCAGACCGAACAGATAATTCGGCTTTTTGATTTTATAGTCACTCTGTGCCGAGAAGGTATATTTCTCTGCAGTGGTGCCGGTTTCATCCGAGGCTTTCAAAGCCGTTACGTCCATCTTGTGACGCCAGTCTTCGCTTTCGGTGGACGCCATGCCCTTGGCGTTCAGTGTATCGGTTTCGGTGTTACCGCTGGTGGACACATAGCCCAACTCAGCGGATGCCTTCCACTGGTACAACTTGGC
>CBDULQ010000188.1:0-7326 GCA_965368115.1 uncultured Gammaproteobacteria bacterium
TCACCGAGCAGTACATGCAGTACATCGCCATGATGCAGGAGATGCGTTTCGAGCTGGCGGCGGAATACCTGCTGATGGCCGCCATGCTGGCGGAAATCAAGTCGCGCATGTTGCTGCCGCGGCCGGAATCAGAAGAGGAAGAAGACGACCCGCGGGCTGAGCTGGTGCGTCGCCTGCAGGAATACGAGCGCTTCAAGAAAGCCGCCGAGGATGTGGACGAGATCCCGCGCATGCATCGCGACATCTTCCCGGCTCGCGCCGAGCTGCCGCCGCTGGAGCATACCAAACCGGAGCCGGAAGTGGATTTGCGTGAACTGCTGCTGGCCTTCAAGGACGTGCTCAGTCGCGCCGACATGTACACCCATCACCAGATTCAGCGGGAAGCTCTGTCGGTGCGCGAGCGCATGAGTAACGTGCTGTCGGTTTTAACCACCGACGCCTTCACAGACTTCCTCACACTGTTTAAGGTAGAAGAGGGTAGACGCGGTGTTGTGGTGACCTTCATGGCGGTGCTGGAACTGCTGAAAGAGAAAATGATCGACCTGGTGCAGTCCGAGCCGTTTGCGCCCATCTACGTCAAGGCCGCATCCGCCGCCGGCGCCATGGCGCCCCCTGAAGAACTGGATTGATTATGGAATTAGACAAACTTAAAAATATCCTTGAATCCCTGCTGCTGGCGGCCGACAAGCCGATGGACATGCGTCGCCTGGAAAGCCTTTTCGAAGCCGACCAGGACCGCCCCAGCAAGGACGAAATCCGCCAGGCCCTGCACGCCCTGCAGGAAGACTACCAGGACCGTGGCATTCATCTGAAAGAAGTGGCCAGCGGTTATCGCATGCAGGTATCCGAAGACAACGCCACCTGGGTGGCGCGGCTGTGGGAAGAAAAGCCGCCCAGGTACTCGCGTGCGTTGCTGGAAACCCTGGTGCTGATCGCCTATCGCCAGCCGATCACCCGTGGCGAAATCGAAGAAATTCGCGGCGTCAGTGTCAGCAGCCACATCATCAAGACCTTGCTGGAGCGGGAATGGGTGCGCGTGCTGGGCCATAAGGACGTTCCCGGAAAACCGGCCATGTACGGTACCACCCGGGAATTCCTCGATTATTTCGACCTCAAGTCACTGGATGAGCTGCCGGCCCTGTCCGAAATCAAGGACCTGGACAAGCTGCATCCGGAGCTGGCGCTGGGTGACGAGGAAAGCCCGGAGCCGGCTAAATCGGCTGGCGACGGCGAAGACGGCGGGTCCGACGAGCATGCCGCCGAGCAAACCGAAGCCGCCGGCGATGATGAAACGTCAGCCGAAATGACCGAAGCCGTCGACGATGACGAAACCTCAGCCGAAATGGCCGAAACCGCCGACGAGAGCCTGGAAGAGGAAGAAGAGGGCTTCGTGACCGCCGAGGCGGACTCGGCGTCACCGACCGACGAACTGGGCGAGTCCGACGATGAAGGGCTGAAAGCCCGCTCTGACGGGACTTCCGAGGACGAATCCGATGCCGAACCGGAGGCCCAGGCGGGTTGAAGCAGTTGATCAAGAATTGATCAGAAAACGGCCGTATGCTATAAAACCGGTAAGTCAATGACTCACGTCTGGAGTATGTAATGGGCGTATTATCCGTACAGAACAGTGCCTTGCAGGGTATTCAACGTGGCCTCGACGGCATGCGTCAGAATGCCGCCGATATCGCCAGTGCCGATCAGCTGAATCGAGCCGGTCAGGGCACCGACCTGGAAACCTCTCTGGTTGAGATGACACAGAACAAGGTTCAGGTACAGGCTTCCGCCAAGGTGGTCTCGGCCCTGGACGAAGTGGTGGGCACCCTGATCGACACCCGGGCCTGATCGACCCGCACCTGATCGACCCGATTTTCATCGGCTCAGGGGTACCGCCCGAACCATCTGGGTGACGCGATGGATGCAGCTGTTCAAAAAGATCTAACCTCACCTTTATCGACGATCCCGCCGCGCCGGGTCATCCGGCCTGCGTCCGCAGCACGACCCGATCCGAATCCTCCCACCGACTCCGCCGAGTCAACACAACAATCCCGTTCCGATGCGCAGACTGAGCAACGTGTCCGCCAGCAGCAGGAGCAGTTTCTGCGCGACCTGCGTGCCCGCGATCGCGAAGTGCGTGCCCATGAAGCGGCGCACCTGGCGGCGGGGCGGCCTTATGTGCGCAGTGGTCCGAGTTATACCTATCAACAGGGGCCGGACGGCCGCGCCTATGCCATCGGTGGTGAAGTCCACCTGGATACCGCGCCGGTGTCCAATGACCCCCAGGCGACGCTGGAGAAAGCCGAACAGATTCGTCGTGCCGCGCTGGCACCGGCACAACCTTCACCCCAGGATGTGCGCGTAGCGGGTACTGCGGCACAGATGGCGGCGCGGGCACGGATCGAGATTGCCCAGCAGCGTAGCGAGGAGCAAAGCACGGCGAGCGAATCCCGTTCCCGCGATCAGAACAACCCGGGCAATCCCTACACCCTGGTCAATGCCCAGGGCGTCGAAGCCAGTCTCGGCTTCAGTCAGTACGCCTGATCTTCAACACTTCGGTTCAATGGATTGAAACGCCTCGGCAATGATGGCGTGCATGAATTCGGGAGCGGATAAGTGACTGCGCCGGCTGCGCAAAATTGACAGTGTATAAGCCGGTTTACCTGCCGGGAGGCGGGTAAGACTGGAGGGTGTAAAACACTCGTCCTTTATTAGCGGCGCGTGATATTGCCTGCGATCAGATAACCATTACCATCTTCTGCAGGATCGCAGCGTAATACTTCGACGGTCACATTGAGTGGTGGTGTCACGGTATTTTCAGGTGTGATGGCGATGTTAAGCTCAGCGCCGGCATCGATGGCCTGATCTGCAACGAACTGAATGCCGTCGCCGCTCAGGTTTTTCATCAGTCCGCATCTGATTTCACCGGAACCGTTCACTGTATATTCCATGTTGCAGTCCAGGTTCATGCGAAAAAAATTGCGCTTTTCTGAATAATCAGTGGCCATAGAGTCCCCGTTAATTCAAAACAGACAAACAGGTTGCTACCGTACGTCGGCCGCTACCTGAATCGAGTGTAAAAGGAAAACCCCTGAAAATCCACGCCTTTTATCACGGATTATCCGGAATTTGTTATCCGTTTCTCACCGAGGCTAGTGGAACTTTTTAGTGATGCTGACCACGTTGGGTTTGCTTGAACAGTGTTCTACATCGAAAGGCCAGTCGCGGATACCACCCTGCAGGGAAAGGATTTCGAAACGTTGCTGGCCGAGTAGCAGGGCAGCCAGTGCGCTGCGCGGTCCCGAGTGACAGTAAACGATGTAAGGCTGTTTGCGATTGAGTTCCGCCAGGCGTTGATTGAGTTCCGCCAGGGGGATGAGTTTGGCGTTGGGAATGCGTTGTTCCGCGTGTTCTTCCGGGTAACGCACGTCGAGTAGCTGGTAGCCGTTGTCGATCATGGTTCTGGCCACGGCCGGTTGCACGGTTTTTACCAGTGGCCGTTCGATCAGTTGCTGGTAGTCCGCCTGTTCCAGCACCAGCACTTCACTGTCCTCCAGCAGGGTAACCGTTTCCGACACCGGTCGATGACTGGTTTGTGCTGCGTGGCCGAAGAGGTCACCGACACCGAGTTGGGTGACCAGGTGACTGGCGCCACTGTGCGGGTCGTTATGACGTACTTCGGCGCGGCCGGCGATGATCAGGTAATAGGCGTCGCACTGTTCGCTGTCGATACTGTCGCCGCGCACAAAGCGTTTACGCCGCATGCGCGAAAACGCGGTTTCGACCAGTTCCAGCGGCAGGCGTCTGAACACCAGGGTGTTGCGCACCAGGTCGAGGTATTTCACCGCTTCGCCGAATTGGCGGCCGATCACATCCCAGGCAATGATGCTGTCCAGGGTTTCCCGGTCGGCATGACAGATGATGCAGTCCTGGCGCGCCAGTACACTGCTGCTGCGACTGTCGGGCGGTAAGATCACCGGGCTGCGTTGGGTATCGGAAGGCGTGTTGATGGCATGGATGCTGCCGTCGCTGACGACGTCGATTTCGCCTTCCAGCAGGTACAGGTAGTCCTGACAATGACCACGCAGTTGCAGGATTTCACCCTGGCGCAGTTCGATGATGCGTACGTGGTTGATGATTTCCTGGGCCCGTTCCGGACTCAGGCGGTTGAAGGGAAAATACAGGTTACACAGCTTGAACAGGACTTTGTTGAGTTTGGTGCTGATGGACATAGTTTTTATTCATTTGTTGCGGGCTCAGAAAAGTGTAGATCATTTTTGCGCAACAGGATTTTCAAACAGTGATGCATCTAGCAGTTTGTCGGAAATGGTCTTGAAGGACAGGGTGGGGATCGGCTGCTGTTCGTTGTAGTCGACGATTTCCAGCGGAATACCGGGAATCTGTTGCTCTTTATAGTCGATGTGATTAAAGCTGGTTTTGGCCTGGGCGATGAGCAGTCGGGTCTGGGTCTGATAGTTGAAATGCAGGAAGCTGCGCAGGGTGCGGTAGTCGTTTTCGTCCAGGCCCAGGTCGTTGCGGCTGGCCATGCAGAATTGACGTACCGGTTGTTCCTTGCGGGTGACCTGATACTGGCGGCAGGCAATGCCGTTAATGGTTTTCGTCTGTTTCATCGGCTTCACCTTGAGCAGGGTGTGGGCGCCGTAGAATTCGGGGTATTTCAGCTGGTTGATCAGCGATTCGGCGATATCGATTTTCTGCTGGTCCATATCCTTCACCAGCTCACGTAATTGCTGTTCTTCCTGGGCCACTCGGGCGAGTCGCTGCTGGCTGAGGTTTTCCACCTGTTTATCGATTAAGCGTTTATCGATTCGTGCTATAGTGCCGCTCTCGGTTTCGGCACTGATGAAGTACTGCTGGTCGGCGTTGAACAGGTTGAAGCGCGGCGAGGTGCCATCGCGAAACCTGAGTAGATTGCCTTTCACATAATAGGTCAGCGTGTTACCGGGCGGCTTGCCGGCAGTGGTATATTCCAGTGTCGTATCGGCGTGGCTGTTGGTGCTCAATAGCAGCGATAACAACACGGCTGTCAGGTATTTCATAGCAGCATCCATGGGTTGAAAGTTCTCGATGAAACAACGTATCCAAAAAGCATTATCCCAGCAAGGACTGGGTTCACGTCGACAGATCGAAGCCTGGATCGGCGAGGGTAAAATCACCCTCAATGGCGAACCGGCAAAGATCGGTGATACGGTGCAACCCGGCGATCGCATCATGTTCAACGGCCGCAAGATTCTGATTCGAGAAGCCAGCCAGCAATTGCCCAAAATCATTGCCTACAACAAACCTGAAGGTGAAGTGTGTACGCGAGATGATCCGCAGGGGCGGCCGAATATTTTCCAGAAACTGCCCAAACTGAAACAGGGACGCTGGATCATGGTCGGGCGTCTGGATATTAACACGTCGGGTTTGATTTTGCTGACCGACAACGGCGAACTGGCCAATCGTCTGATGCATCCCTCCTACCAGATGGAACGCGAATACCTGGTACGCACCCGTGGCCCAGCGAGTGACGAGATGCTGCATCAGCTGACGCACGGTGTGCAACTGGAAGATGGCGAGGCGCGTTTCGAAGAAGTGGTCGACATGGATACCACTGCAACCGGCAGTCATCACTGGTATGCGGTGCTGATTCTGGAAGGTCGCAAGCGCGAAGTGCGACGCATGTGGGAAGCGGTGGGCATGCAGGTCAGTCGTCTGAAACGGGTGCGTTACGGACCGGTGGCACTCGGCAAGAGTCACCGGCTGGGTCGAACCCGGGAACTCACCGAGAAACAGGTAATCGAACTCTGTGATATGGTCGGCCTTGAATATGATTTGCCGACCGCATCAGCAAAAAGTAATAAAGCCGGGGAACGGCGACCGGCACGTCGGCCCGTGACCAAAGCGAGAACCAAACACCAGGCCCGGGATCGCAATGATGGCCAGAGCCGGGATCGAAACCAGGGTCGTGGCCGACAGGCGACAACGGAATCGGGAACAGGTCGAGGTCGCGATCAAACGCGCACCAGTAAGAAAAAGTCGACAGGCCGCAAGCCGGACCAGTCGACCGAACGGGACACAAAAAAACACAATAAAAAATCGGCCCCGAAAAAACGTATTCAACCCAGGACGCAACAGCGTGGTCGATCCAGAAAGCCATAGGAGAGACAAACATGTCCGTTAAATATTATGTTCAAACCCTGACCGGTCTGAGTCTGTTGTTGCTGGTCTGGCAGAACCTGCTGGCCGCCGAACCCGAGTCCCTGGAAGCGGGCATGGTGAATCCCGGTTACCAGGAAAAGCCCCAGTGGTTTAAAAATTCCTTTCTCGATATCAACGAAGACATTGCCGAAGCCAAAGCGGAAGGCAAACGGCTGATGTTGTATTTTTATCAGGACGGTTGTCCCTATTGCAAAAAATTGCTGGAAGACAATTTCGGTCAACGCGCCATTGCCGACAAGACACGCAATAATTTCGATGTAGTGCCGGTCAACATCTGGGGTGATCGTGAAATCACCATCGGTGACCAGACACAGACGGAAAAACAGTTCGCTGCCCAACTGCGCGTGATGTACACGCCGACACTGATTTTCTTCAATGAAGAAGGCCAGGCGATTCTGCGTGCCAACGGTTACTACCCGCCGGAGAAGTTCGTCGCGGCGCTGGACTTCGTCATCGGCAAGCACGATAAAAAAGAAAACTTCCGATCCTATCTATCTCACGCCACCCAGGTTTCCGCTTCGGGAAAGATTCATCGCGGCGTCGAAACCATGAAGCCGCCTTATCGTTTCGATAAGCCGCCGAGTAACCGTTATCGGCTGGTGATGTTCGAACAGAAGCAGTGTGTGGAGTGCGACGAACTGCATAAGGATATACTCCAGCGCAAAATGTCACAGCAGCTACTCAAGCCCTTCGATGTGGCGGTACTGGATATGTGGTCCGACGACAAGGTGACCCGTCCCGATGGTAAGCAGGTGAAGATCCGCGACTGGGCGAAACAGCTCAATGTGCAGTATGCGCCGAGCCTGATTTACTTCGATGAAAAAGGTCATGAAGTCTTCCGCTCGGAAGGTTATCTAAAAGCGTTCCATGTGCAGTCGGTGATGGATTATGTGGCCACCGGCGCCTACAAAAAACAGCCTAATTTCCAGCGTTACATCGACGGCCGTGCTCACGACCTGCGCGAGCAGGGTGTGGAAGTGAATTTGATGGATTGAATTTTGAGCGGTACTCTGCCTGTGATCAGGCGGGAATCCAGCAGGAAATAAAAAAAGAAAACGCCAACAACGCAAATAAACGCGAATATTTGTAGGGATGGTGCCGGCTCTAGAG
>CBDULQ010000189.1:0-7308 GCA_965368115.1 uncultured Gammaproteobacteria bacterium
GAAAGCGGTGCGCGGCCCATATCGATGCCGGTCACTTTAGCGCCGCGCTGAGCCATGCTTTCCGACAGGATGCCGCCGCCGCAGCCGACGTCGAGTACGGTTTTACCGGGCAGTTGTACACGTTCGTCGATGTAATGCAGACGCAGCGGATTGATGTCGTGCAGGGGTTTGAATTCACCCTGGGTATCCCACCAGCGCGAGGCCAGTTCTTCAAATTTGGCGATTTCGCCGTGGTCGATATTGAGCGTGGTCATGATAAAAATCGGTCTGTAGTGAACAGGTTATAACGCGTTTCAGTCGGCAATTTTAGCATTCCACTGCTGTGCTTTGCTGATTAATTTGGCTTCGTCCAGGGTGGTCAGGGCGCCCTGTTTAAGCAGGTGTTTGCCGGCAACCCAGACGTCGCTGACGTGCTGGCGGCCGCAACTATAGACCAGGTGTGAGAGCGGGTTGTAAACCGGGTTGAGTTCCAGGCTGCTGAAGTCCACCGCCACCAGGTCGGCGAACTTGCCCGCTTCCAGTGAACCGATCTGGCTGTCCAGTCCCAGCGCCCGGGCGCCGTTGATGGTGGCCATGCGCAGGGTCTGGGCGGCACTCAGTGCGGCGGCGTCGCCGGCCACGGCTTTGCCGAGCAGCGCGGCGCTGCGCATTTCGCCGAACATGTCCAGGTCGTTGTTGCTGGCCGTGCCGTCGGTGCCCAGCGCCACGTTGACGCCGGCATCGAGCAGTTTCTGTACCGGACAGAAACCGCTGGCCAGTTTCATATTGGATTCCGGGCAATGGATGACATGGGCGCCGGCTTCCGCTACCAGGGTAATTTCTTCATCGGTCAGCTGGGTCATGTGTACCGCCAGCAGGTTGGGAGACACCAGTCCCAGTGCGTGCAGACGGGCCAGCGGACGTTGTCCGGTCTGCGCCACGGCGTCTTCGACTTCGTGGGCGGTTTCATGGACATGGATATGCACCGGTAGATCCATTTCATCGGCCAGTACGCGCAGCCTTTGCAGGGGGGCGTCGGATACGGTGAACGGCGCATGGGGTGCGAACGGTGTGCGGATCAGGCTATCGCTACGGTATTTATCACGCAGGGCCAGGCCCTTGTCGATGTATTCGTCCGGGTTCTGTGCCCAGATAGTGGGAAAATCGAAGACGATCAGGCCGACGCAGGCGCGCATGCCGACGCTGCGTGCAACGCGTGCAGTCACGTCGGGGAAGAAATACATGTCGTTGAAACAGGTGGTGCCGGAACGCAGCATTTCCGCCATCGCCAGCTCGCTGCCGTCGTGGACGAATTCTTCGCTCACCCACTGCGCTTCCGCCGGCCAGATGTGATTGTTGAGCCAGTCCATCAGCGGCAGGTCATCGGACAGCCCGCGGAACAGGGTCATCGGACTGTGGGTGTGCGCATTGACCAGGCCCGGGACCAGCGCATGCCGGGTGAGTTCTTTTTCCACCTGGGCAGCGTATTTTGTGCGCGCCTCGCTGCTGGGTAACAGCTCAAGGATGCGACCGTCGTCGATGGCGATGCTGTGATCGGCCAGTATCGGATCACCGTCGGTGACCGGAATAATCCAGCGAGCGTGCAGCAGAGAGTCGATTTTTTCCATGGCCGCACCATACCCCGAGTGGGGGTCCGCATCAAGAACAGCGCGGCCGGAATCCCGCTGTGGACATGCTTTTCCACCTAAATAGTGTTATAAACATCGGCAGCATTTAATAACACACAATATGGAGAGACATCGATGCAGGTTTCCAAACTGACTCGAACCCTTCCGGTCATCGCACTGAGTTCTATTCTGGCGTTCGGCCTTGCCGCCTGTAACCCGAAAATCACTCGCGTGAGTTCGGATGAGGTGACCGACCTGAGCGGTAAATGGAATGATACCGATTCCCGCCTGGTTTCCGAAGAAATGATCCAGGACGTGCTGTCCCGGCCCTGGCTGGGTCGCTTCCAGGGTAAATACGGTAAACAGCCGACGGTGATCGTGGGTACCGTGCGTAATCTGAGTCATGAACACATTAATACGCGGACTTTCGTTAACGATCTGGAACGTGCCCTGATCAACTCCGGTGAAGTTCAGTTCGTTGCATCAGCCAACGAGCGTGGTGAGATTCGTGCCGAACGCCGTGATCAGGATCTGAATGCCACCGAAGAAAGCCGCAAGGCCATGGGCCAGGAAACCGGTGCCGATTTCATGCTGCAGGGCAGCATCAACACCATCATCGATGCGGTGAAGGGTGAACAGGCCCGTTTCTATCAGATCGACCTGACCCTGATCAATCTGCTGACCAACCAGAAAGTCTGGGTCGGCCAGAAGAAAATCAAGAAAACCGTGGAGAAGAGCGGCTTCCGCTTCTGATCCCTGTCCCCGGGTCATCCGATGCGCATCGCCACGCATCGGATGACTCTGAGCTATAAATACTCTAATAAGAAAATCTCCACCCGAGGCGTTTATCATGGGTAATCTGCTATCCCGATTAACCATTGTGCTGGCAGCACTGGTTGTTCTGAATCTTCAAGGCTGCGCGACTTCAGCGCAGAAATCATCAGGTATGCGTAACGCGCTGGCCACGGGTCAGTTCGACAAGGCGTTGGCGGAAGTCGAAAAAGAAGCCGGCAGCGATGACGTGATGGTGAATATGAATCTGGGTATGCTGCGTCGTCTGAACGGCGACTACAAAGGCAGCAATATCGCGTTCGAGAAAGCCAAGAACCAGATCGAAGCATTGTATTCCACCAGTATCACCGAGCAGGCCGGTGCGGTGATGGTGAATGACGAGACCATCAGTTTCGAAGGCGATCGTTATGAACAGGTGCTGGTGCATGCTTACATGGCGATGAATTTTATCGACATGGGCGACCTGGACTCGGCGCGGGTGGAAATCCTGCAGGCCGATGTGAAAATGATGGAGTGGGGGGAGACGCCGGAAGAAGACCCGTTCATGCGTTACCTGGCCGGCATCGTTTTCGAGGCGCTGGGCGATGACGATGATGCACTGGTGTCCTATCGCAAGGCGGTGAAGGTGTATCAGAAAACTCGTGATCGCCAGGGTTTCGGTGTGCCGGTGCAGGTGCGCGAAGCCTACTTCCGCATGCTGGCGCGCAACGGTTTACGCAACGAACTGTCGACCGCGAAAAAAGAATTCGGCATGACCAACTGGCAACGTCCGGATACCCGGGGCCAGGGTGAACTGGTGATGATCCTCAACAACGGACTGGCGCCGCAGCGACACCAGAAGGCGTTCCAGACCTGGTCGACTGAAATGTCGATGAACATCCGTATCGCCGTGCCCGATTATCCGCAGCCGCCGCGTTATGTACCGCGTGTGAAAATGTCGGTGAACGGCCAGAACGCACTGCTGGAGACGGTGGAAAACATCGACGGCCTGGCGCGTGCTTCACTGAGTGACGACATGCCGGTGATTACCGCTCGCGCAATTGCACGTGCCGTGGTGAAGAAAAAATCCGAGAAAGAGGCCGGCGAGCGCAGCGGCGGCCTGGCACAACTGGCCATGCTGGTTGTGAACACGGCGACCGAAATCGCCGATACCCGTTGCTGGAATACCCTGCCACAGGAAATTCAACTGGCCCGCGCATGGTTACCGGAAGGGCAGTATCCGGTGACCTTTGAAGTGATTGCCGAGGGTGGTCGCGTGGTCGATCGGTTTACGCGCAAGGTGACTATCAAGGCGGGGCGCAAGACCATTCTCATCGACCACTGGCTGGCGCCGAATACGACACGCGGTTCGGTATTGTCCACGGCGAACAGCGGCGGTCGATACTGAATTTATCGAGAACTGACACAACGGAACTGAATCGTGAGACATTCTAAATACTATATAACCGCGGGGCTTCTGGTCGGCCTGATGTCCCTGTTGCAAATCGCCTGTGTCGGCGCCGGCGTGAAGTCATCTTCCGGTGGCCCGAAACCGGACTGGGTGGATGGTGATGCGGGTTTCTATCCGAACAATCAATACCTGGTAGCGACCGGTTCGGCGTCGAATGCGGAGCTGGCCAAGGACCGGGCGATGGGCAATCTGTCGAAGATATTCGAAACCAAGATTCGCGAAAACAGTACCACGACTTCAGATACCCGGGTCAACGTGCGTAACGGTCAGGAAAGCTACACCAAGGATCAGCGCATTGCTCAACAGATCAACATTCGTACCGACAAGGTGATCAACGGTGCGCGCATCGCCGAAACCTGGTACGACAAACCGGTGCTGACCTATCATGCCCTGGCGGTACTGGATCGTCAGCAGGCGGGCAATAATATGCGTCAGGAAATGCAGCGTCTGGATCAGGAAACCGAAATCGAGATCGGCCGCAGTAACGGCCAGAGCGATCCGCTGTTGTCGATGGCGGCACTCAACAAGGCGCTGGGTCTGCAACAGCAGCGTCAGGCTTTGCAGGCATCGCTGAAAGTTATAGACCTGAGCGGTCGTGGTCAGCCGTCGAGTTACAACCTGGCCGAACTGCGCGGGCAACTGGAATCCAAACTGCAATCGTTACGCATTGCAACCGCGGTGGATCAGGATCCACTGGGGCGCCTCGATCAGGCTCTCAGGTCTGCCATGGGTAATGCCGGTTTTCCGGCGACCGGTAGCGGTGATTTTACCCTGGTCGCCAATCTGGATGTGCAGGATCTGGGTTACCGACAGGGCTGGCACTGGCTACGCGGTAAACTCAGTGTGAAATTACTGGAACGCGACGGCAAGGTGCGTGGTCGCAAGGAATGGCCGCTGAAGGTATCGGCGTTGCAGCAGAACGATGCTCAGAGTCGTATGATGACCCAGGTATCGAAGAAGCTGAACAGCGAATTGAAACCGGCTATTCTGTCTTTTGCAACCGGAGTTGAATGAAACACTGACCATGACCCTACATGATTCAATCAGGGCTATCAGCTGGAAAGATGATAGCCTTTTTTTATTAGATCAACGCTGGCTGCCGCAGCGTCACGAACAGCTGCAACTGACCGATGTCCAGCAGGTGGCGGATGCTATTCGCGATATGGTGGTACGCGGCGCACCGGCCATCGGTATCACCGCCGCTTACGGTATCCTGCTGGCTGCACGACAGCGCTATGCGGAAAACCCTCAACACTGGAAACAGCGGCTGATCCCGGATCTGGAATTACTGGCCGCGTCACGGCCGACGGCGGTGAATCTGTTCTGGGCCATCGAACAGATGAAAACCCTCATCGACGATATCGATGGCGATCCCTTTGCGACCCTGAAACAGGCGGCGGATCAGATTCACCAGGACGATATTCAGGCTAACTACACCATGGGCAAGCTGGGCGCCGACCTCATTGCCGCGGATGCTGCGAGTGTACTTACCCACTGCAATACGGGTTCGCTGGCCACCGGCGGTTTCGGTACTGCACTTGGCGTGATTCGCCAGGCGTTTATGGATCAGAAAATCAGTGCGGTGTATGCGGATGAAACCCGACCCTGGCTGCAGGGTGCTCGACTCACTGCCTGGGAACTGGTTCAGGACCAGATTCCGGTCACCCTGCTTGGTGAGGGTGCGGCGGCTGCGCTGATGCGTGAAGGTCGGGTCAGCTGGGTGATCGTCGGTTCCGATCGCATTGCCGCTAACGGCGATGTGGCCAATAAAATCGGCACCTATAGCCTGGCGGTGAATGCACGTCATCACGGCGTCAAATTCATGGTGGTGGCACCGACCACTACGGTGGATATGAACATCGCTTGCGGAGCGGAAATCCCCATCGAACAACGCGCCGCCGACGAAGTCCTGAGTTGCGGTGGACAGCGTATAGCGGCCGAGGGCGCTGCCGCCTGGAATCCGGCTTTCGATGTCACGCCTGCAGAGCTGGTGGATGCCATTGTGACCGAGAAAGGCGTGGTGGAAAAACCCGATCTGCACAAAATGCAGGCCATGATGGACGGTTGAGGGGGCGGCCCTTCGATGAATATCTATCTTGCCGTTAAATACGTTCACGTCGTATGTGCGCTGTTATCCATCAGCGGCTTTGTAGTACGTGGTGTATGGATGATGACCGGTAACCCGCTGCTGGCTCGTCGTCCGGTGAAGATTCTGCCGCACCTGGTGGATACCCTGTTGCTGGCCAGTGCACTGCTTATGGTGTGGATGAGCGCCCAGTATCCTTTTGTTCAGTCCTGGTTGACCGCCAAGGTCATCGCTCTGGTGCTGTATATATTGCTTGGAACGGTCGCCTTGAAACGTGGCACTACCCGGGGTATTCGTATCACGGCCTGGTGGCTCGCGTTGCTTGTGTTTGCCTATATCGTGTCGGTTGCACTCAGCCGTTCTGCCCTGGGTTTCCTTGCGCTCATTTGACCCATGTTAAAGTGGGAACGCCGGTTTCATGGCATAACCCCTTTCATGAATGACAAACCAGACAGACTTGCACCCCGTCTACCCGGCCTGTTGAGATTATCTTTGCGCCACCTGCCGGTGAGTTTTCCCGCCCATCTTTTTACACAGACCCTGAATAAACTGTTTGCCGAACAGCTCAAGGATGGCGAGCTGGATTTTATGGCGTCCACCGTCATTGAAGTGAATGTCGAAGATGCCGGCTTGCAGTTGAGGTTGTGCTTACGCGGTGAACGTTTTGCGGTTGCTGAAGCGGCTCGAAAAGCGGATCTGACGATCGCCGGCAGTCTTTACGATTTTCTAATGCTGGCGGGGCGTCGAGAAGATCCCGATACCCTGTTCTTTAATCGTCGACTGAAACTGTCAGGCAATACCGAACTGGGTCTGTATGTAAAAAACTTTCTCGATAGCATGGACTTGAGCGGCGGATTGCAGTGGTTGCAACAGGCCAGCTTTCAGGCCAGTCGGCTAGCCGAACGGCTAAGCCTGTTCAAGGGGGGGTGGGTGGCGCCGCAACGCAAACCGGGTCCGGTTGAATAAATCCCTGTTGCGATCGTGCTATGGACAAGAACAGCCGGTGTGGCCTGGTGTCAGTACCGGTCAACCTCGCTGATCCATGGGCACATAGTCGCGTTCCACGGCACCGGCGTATAACTGGCGGGGGCGACCGATGCGTTGCTCCGGATCGGCGATCATTTCCATCCAGTGCGCGACCCAGCCCACGGTGCGGGCAATGGCGAACATTACGGTAAACATATTGGTGGGGATACCCAGCGCGCGATAAATCAGGCCGGAATAGAAATCCACGTTTGGATACAGCTTACGCTTGATGAAGTACTCATCCTGCAGGGCAATCTCTTCCAGCTTAAGCGCCAGTTCGAACATCGGGGTGTCTTCATTGGTGAGCTTACTGAGTACCCGATGACACATGTCGCGAATGATGGTGG
>CBDULQ010000190.1:0-7297 GCA_965368115.1 uncultured Gammaproteobacteria bacterium
CATCAATCACCTGCCACAGGAAAAAACAATCTGAACTCACAGAACTCGTTTTCCACAGAGTTCACCTCGATGTGCCCGCCAAAACTATCCATGACCCTGACACAAAAGCCCAGACCAAGGCCATTGCCGACGCTACTGGGTTTGCTGGTATAAAAGTCGTCGAATATTCGCGGCAGTTCCTGTTCCGGGATCCCTGTTCCTGTGTCGCGGAAATAGATGCGATTGCCGTCCTCTCCGGCTTGCAAACGAATAACGATATCGCCCTTCATGGCTCGGGCAATGGAATATAGCGCATTTTTTAATAGATTATAGATAACATAGATCAACATGGTTTCGGAACCCCGGAAGCGAAAGTCTTCGTCGATCTGCAGCGTCACTTTTTCCCGCTCACCGCGGCGAAACGGATAAGTGGTCAGTGCCCGGTTAATACATTCAGATGTGGATAGCATCACAAAGTTCTTATGGCTGATCGCCTCGGGGCGTAAATTAGCCAGCAACATGTCGATAATGATATTGGCATGGTGCACCGTATTGATGATGTTGTCCTTCAGCTCCTCGGGTAGATAGGGGCGGGCGGTCTGGGCATCCATACGGATGGTCGCCAGCGGGGTACGCAGTTCATGGGCAATGTTGCCGGCCAGGGCTTTAAGCAGTTTGATTTTTTCCTCATGCTCGCGGGCGAAAATCTGCTCGAAATCGACCATCAGCTCTTTCTTGAGCAGGGCATAGAGGAAAATGGTCAGGCCAACGGTGATAAAGAAGATGCCCGGCGGGTAAAACTGGTAACCGTAGTTACACAAATAGTCGATGGCTGCAAAGGTATAGATCAGCAGGCTGACCAGGCAGTAGCGTAGCTGGGAGCGAAACAGGCCGCTGCTTTCTTTTTGTCGTTTGTAGACCAGGTACAGACCGCGGCTGGTGACCAGAATGGTCTGGATGACGTGCAAGGGGTGTAGCACACCGGCCTTGGGGTAGTAACCGAAGAAATAGTCGTAGTGACCATCGACAAACAGGTTGGTGGTCAGCAGGAAGATGGCCAGCACCCCGGCGAAGCTGTAGGACAGGATGGCGTAGCGCCGTTCCTTGTAGCTCATCGAAATTTCAATCAGAAAGTGATAGATGCTGGTCGGTAGAAAAATGATGAGCAGGTAGCCGATACGGATCAGGCGATCGGCGAGTACCGGATCGTCTGTCTGGAACAGTACAGCCCAGGTTGCCTGCCAGACAAAAGTAGTCAGACATAGAATGACAAAGGCGACATGAGAGGGGTGTTTACTGAACTTGAACTGGACGACCAGCGCAGCGAACAGAAAATAGGTGGCGACACTGGCCGGGAGCAGTGAATAAATCATAGATTTAGAATGTACCTGATCCGAATCCGTTTCGGACCAGGCACGACAACCTCAACAGGCAGACGTATTAGTGGTTATTTTCAACCTCATAATATCTTACTTTGTTGAGAATTTCTTCCGGAAACTTCAGCAGTTTCTTACCACCGGGCTCGACCATGGCAATGCGCTGGCCACCGCGAGACAGCAGTTTGTTGGTGCGGGCGTCATAGAAATGAAAAACCAGTTCGAAGGAAGTCGGCTTGATACGACGGGTGCTGAGTTCGCAACGAACAGTTTGAAACGGCATCACGGCATCGACATAGTCGTTGTAGGCCGAGCGTGTAACCAGGGCGCCCTTCAGTTCGAACATGTTCGGGCAAATGCATTCACTAAACCATTTTTCACGACACATTCCCTGCCATTCGAAATAGCGGGCAAAATAAATATTGCCATACGCATTTGAGTCCTTGAGGTAGGGAGTCAGTTCGTGCTCCCAGACATGAGTTAGCGGCTGTTGATTTTCGACGATAGATAGAACTCGGGACATGATGGTAACTCCTAGCAAGAGTGTTAATGGGTAAAGAAAGTGTATCCCGAAGAGTCGCAATGCTACATAGATGAAAACTGTCGAAACTGATAGGTTTTTCGGGGAAATTGTGAATTTTTTTTAAATAAATGGAGCTTCTTGCGGTTTACGGAACATGGGTTCGAGTAGGAGTAACTTTTTGCGCAAAAAAATTATGCACTAAAGAAAGGCGTAGTCGATCCATGTTTGAAAACCGGAGTGCAAATTTAAAAATTTTTGTTTTCCCGCAGGAGGGGTAAAAACAGTTGTACCCTTGTCTGTGATAGACAATAATTCAGAGACTCTATTAACCGCAGCTTATATGTTTCAGACTCGTTATGCTACACAGCACGATGTGCCTGCCATCGTTGCTCTGGTCGAATCGGCTTACCGGGGCGAATCCAGTCGCCAGGGCTGGACCACCGAGGCGGATTTGCTCGATGGGCAACGCACCGATGCAGAAGAAGTGTCTTGCCTGCTGGCGCAACCCGACAACTATTTCCTGCTCCATGAGCAGTCGTCACTGCAGGCCAGTCTACATTTGCAGAATCAATCGACACAGGCCTATCTGGGTATGTTTGCGGTAGATCCGAAATGCCAGGGGCAGGGACTCGGCGTGAAAATGCTGCAGCGCGCAGAGCAGATTGCGTTCGATGAATGGGGCTGCGATCAATTACAGATGACAGTGATTCGGCAACGCGAAGATCTGATTGCCTGGTATCAGCGGCATGGTTACCGCTTTAGCGGAGAAATCCGTCCCTTTCCGTATGGTAATCCGCGATTCGGTCTGCCGCGCCGTGACGATCTGCAGCTGCACGTGTTGAGCAAATTCGCCACCGGGTAAGTACTGGTTTTTCACCGCGACAACGCGCATCATACCGCCCATGTCCGAATTCATGCCCCTGTCACAACTGTTGTCTTCCATCGCCATTCTGGTGCTGGCCTTCCTGATTCGCGGGATTGCCGGTTTCGGGTCCGGCCTGGTGGCGATTCCTTTGCTGGCGCTGATGTTTCCGCTATCGGTTGTGGTGCCGGTGGTCGGTCTGCTGGATTATATTGCCGCATCGACGCATGGTGTGTCGCAACGTAAAAGTATCGACTGGCAAACCCTGTTGCCATTGTTGCCTTTTACCCTGCTGGGTATCGTCGGCGCCCTGTACCTGTTCAAAACCGCTGACGCGGAACTACTGCGCAAGGGACTGGGCGCGTTCATCATTCTGTTTGCCCTGTATACCCTGTTGTTCAGTCGGCAGACCATGCGTGGTTCACGCTGGTGGGCCATGCCCGGCGGATTTCTCGGCGGTTTCATCAGCGCCCTGTTTGGTACCGGCGGACCGTTCTACGTGATCTATCTTCGTTTGCGTAACCTGGATAAAAATGCGTTTCGAGCCACGGCGGCGGCGATTTTTCTCATCGACGGCAGTAGTCGTATCCTGGGTTACCTGCTGTCGGGATTCTACAGTGTGCAGATTTTATTGATGGTGGCTGCCGCGGTGCCGATGATGGTGCTCGGTCTGTATATCGGCGGGCGTATTCATACCGGACTCAGTCAGCAGGATTTTCAGCGAGGTATCAGTCTGATTCTGATCGGTAGTGGTATCGCCTTGCTGCTGAACTGAGCCGGCCTAGACTTCGAGGCTGAGCTGGTAGCCGCCGAACTTGCGCATATTCAGTACACCAGTATCGAGAATCAGATACTGGCCCTTGATACCGAGCAGGGTGCCGGCGACGTCCGGTGTCTTGTCGAAGTTGAACGATTTGACCCTGGTGGGATAACGGGTAACCGGATAATGAATGTCCACCACCGGTTGATCGTCGATTGCCTGGATGGCGTCGGCGCCGCGTTCTTCGATGAGCTGATCCAGTTGTGCACGGCAGGTATCGAGCAACTGGTCGCGACGTTGTACCAGATCGACGGCTTCCGGTACGCCTTTCAACATGGCCTGCCAGCTGGTTTTGTCTGCTACGTAACCGGCCATGATCACTTCCACCAGCCCCGAATGGAGTCGGTCCCTGACCCGAAAAATCGGCAGCGCCTGTACCGCACCCTGGTCCATCCAGCGTGTCGGTATCTGGTTGCCCCGGGTAATACCGACTTTAAGTCCGGAAGAATTGGCCAGGTAGACGTAATGGTCCTGCATGCAATGTTGCATGGCCCAGTCGGGTTCGCGGCAGGTGCCGGCCGCGAAGTGACACAACTCGGGTTTGACGATGCAGCTGTCGCACTGTGCCAGCGACTTGAAACAGGGATAACAGTAACCCTGGTTGAAACTCTTGCTGGTTTTGCGGCCACATGCAATGCAGTTGATGATTTGTTCGAATGTGAACTTAACGGGTTCCCCGATCAGTGCATTCATATCGACCTGCTGTTCGCCGATGGGGAGTTTGTAACTCACCGGTTCGTTGAGCGCGGTGAGCATTTTCTGTATATTGCCTGAATACTTCATCCGCATATTGTCGCACATCCCGATATAAAATTTTTACTCTTTATCCTGGTCATACACATTTACATTGCTGTCATCGATTCATGCATATCATTCTAATCCTGATCTTCGTATTGTTGCTGGGGGCATTGATTTACGGCCCCGGCCTGTGGGTACAGCGGGTGATGAAAAAATACAGCACCCCGAACGATCTGTTTCCCGGTAGCGGCGGTGAGCTGGCCGAGCATCTACTGGCGCGCCTGAATATTACCCAGGTCAAAGTGGAAGAGACCCGGCCGGGCCAGGATCACTACGATCCGGTCAGCCAGATGGTGCGATTGTCACCGGACAATTACTCCGGTAAATCGTTGACTGCGATTACCATTGCTGCACATGAAGTGGGTCATGCCATTCAGCATGCCAGTGGTGATCGCTGGTTCGGTTTGCGTCATCGTCTGGTGAAAGTCGCGCAGGTGGCCGAGAAGCTGGGATCGGTTGCCATTATGGCGATGCCGGTGCTGGCGTTGGCGACACGTTCACCGGCATTGGGTGGTGTGATGTTACTGGCCGGTATCGGTTCAATGCTAGTGGCGACCCTGGTGCACCTGGTGACGCTGCCGGTGGAATGGGATGCCAGTTTCGGACGAGCCTTGCCTTTATTGACCCACGGTGAATATCTTGCCCCGTCACAGGCGGTCCATGCGAAAAAGATACTGCGCGCTGCGGCATTCACCTATGTAGCCGGATCGCTGGCCAGTCTGTTGAATTTGTATCGCTGGCTGGCGATATTGAGACGTTAACGAGAAGGAGCGAGACATGACTCAATTGAAAATTACAGGCCAATGTTTATGTGGCTCCGTGCAATATGAAGTGAGCGGTACTGCAGAACGTTTTTATCATTGCCACTGCCAGCGTTGCCGCAAGGCAACCGGAACCGGCCATGCGAGTAATTTGCTGGTATCACCGATCAGTAGTATTCGCTGGCTGGCGGGGAAGGCGTTACTGGCACAGTTTAAGGTGCCGGATGCCGAGCGTTTTTTTAATACCTTCTGTACCCGTTGCGGCAGTCCGATGCCGCGTGAGGTCGAGCAACTGAACGGTGTGCTGATTCCAGCCGGTACGATTAACGAAGAACTGCCGATAAAACCTCAGGCACGTATTTTCTGGGATTCCCGTGCCGAATGGTCATGCAGTGATGAGGACATACCGACATTTTCCGAATATCCACCGGGCATTTAAGTCGATATCCGGATAGTCATCGACGATTAGGGATTTCTTCCCGGGTACGGGCGCTTGATCAGCCTGTTTATCTATGTGATAAAAGTTCGCGTCTTTATTCAGAAGTCGTGAATTCCGTCGGTTAGACCGAATTCAAAGAAATGCAGACTCAAGGTGCGGCAACACCTCGAGCCTGCTAACCACCTCAACCTGTCAGGAGGCTGAAATGGCTAAGCACAATTCTACGCTAGCAATCCCTTTTGCCGGAAGTCTTTTTCCGCGACCCACACCACGCTTTAATCTTTTTCGATCTGTTTTCCCGGTTCGGTTCGAGCACAACCCCGGTTCGTCTCGTACGAACGGGTTTCGATCGCCACACCTGTCCACGCTAATCAAACAATCCGTCGACTGATTGTTGTCGCAAGGACTGCGCCCGACAGGGCCGGTCGTGTTGTGTTGATCAGGTCGCGGAGATGTCCTGTGCATTGAATGCGCATGCAGCTTCGTAATGCTGATCGATCGTCAGACGCCGCACAGTCGATCTGTCCATCAATGATTCAGTGTGGAGAATCAGATCTGACCGTGCGTGATCTATGGAGTGGACCATGCAAAAAAACAGAGACGAAATCTCGTCGTTGGGCGGTGGCGCATCATCGACCGCGACGGATCAGAATCGAGACAGCCTGTTGCTGAATATCGCCGGCCTACGGGCCATGCTGGATATTCTGCCCGAGGACACCGAACGCTTTTCAACGGAAACCATCGACAGTTATCTGTGGGTGATCGAAGGGCTGTTGCAGAACATTTATCAGCAACTCTGCGTGCACATGGAGGAGGGATGACATGGAAGTAACCTTGAAGCAGCGATTTTTACAGGCCATCATCGATGGTGAACTGGGCGTGCTCAACGACTCCGGTGGCGCTACGGTGACACTGCGAGAATTCCGGCGTTTTTTCAGCGATGTGGATTTTAATTATGCAGGCTCGTTTCTACCCGGCTCGGTGATCGAAACCGGTCAGGTGTCGGCGACCCATACCCGCTTTGTGTTTCGTGTCGGGCGTGGTGTTTACCTGGTGCACCCCGATGCGATTACCGAACAACGTGAGGCGGCTCGCCAGGCCTGTTGAATATTGCTGACCGATCGCGGGCCCGATTCAGCCGGCAGCACGCATGCGTTTGCGTAAAGGTTCCGCCAGATGTTCGGCGAGATGACGCAACAGCTGTTCGGTGGTCGGCCAGTCGATGCAGGCATCGGTGATGGATACGCCGTATTGCAGATCTTCGGGGCGCTCGCACAGGGGCTGATTACCGGCTTTCAAATGACTTTCCAGCATGATGCCGATAATACTGCGATTGCCTTCTACGATCTGTTGCATGACATCGTTGGCCACCAGAGGCTGGCGACTGTAATCCTTGTGACTGTTGCCGTGACTGCAATCGATGACCAGCGCGTCGTTGAGACCGGCTTCGCGCAGTTTCTGTTCGCTGAGTGCGACATTCACCGAATCGTAGTTCGGCTGGTTGCCGCCGCGTAAGATGACATGACCATCCGGATTGCCGTCGGTGGTGATCACCGCCACCTGGCCCTGCTGGTTGATGCCCATAAAACTGTGGCCGCGGGCGGCGGCCTGCAGCGCATTGATGGCGGTGTTCAGGTTGCCGTCGGTGCCGTTCTTGAAGCCCACCGGCATGGACAGGCCACTGGCCATCTCGCGATGGGTCTGGGATTCGGTAGTGCGCGCACCGATGGCTGACCAGC
>CBDULQ010000191.1:0-7293 GCA_965368115.1 uncultured Gammaproteobacteria bacterium
TCAGACCCAGCGCAAGCAGCAATATCGTTTTTCTTAACAATTTCATAATGGACTCCCGATAACAGTATACATCTGAGTCGCAACGCGCGGAAAACGGGTTCAAACTCCGTTTTATATCCGCACAAAAAACGCCCCGCAAAGCGGGGCGTCGGCAGATCAGAACGATGTCATGCTGTTAGAACAGCTTGCCAAACCAACCAGGAAAACTGACATCGATCTGATATATGGTGGTGGTACCGCTGACTTCGTTACCCACGATCAGCAGTGGTTTACGATTCGGGCTCTGCCAGGCCGGCACGAATGCCAGACCTTCCGGTCCCAGGTCGCCCACCATTGGATTGGTGCTGCCGTCAGGCAGTTGCGCATCAACAGTGAAATCGCGGTGATTGATGTAAGTGACATAACGCGCATGGCGTGGGTGCGTGATATCGTACACCATGATGCCGCCAACGCGCTCAAGACCGATGAAGGCGTAGGTGTGACCCCAGATGCGGCCCAGCGCAACGCCTTCCGGTTCCGGTCCCTTGTCGTCGGAACGACTGTCGAAACTGTCGTTTTCGTCGTTGTTGCTGTTGAAGTTGTCACCCAGCAGTGCAGCGGTGATTGTTTCGAAGTCGGAACCGGAGTCGAACACCAGGTTGCCATGCGCATCTCGAATCGAGAATGAGCGAGCGCCGTAACCATAGATCACATCCACATCGCCATCACCGTCGGTGTCGCCGTTCGCCGTTGTGCTCAACAGACGACCCAGGTTTTCGTTTTCCTGCAGTTCTGCCGCATTCGGAAATGCAACCGGGTCCAGCAACAGATCCTTGACGCGCTCCTCTTCACTGTAGCCATCATAGTCACGTGAATCACCTTCGTTGGCGGTCACAATGTAGGTTTTGCCGCGTACCTGGTAACTGGCAATGGAATCCGGCATGTAGAAACTCTGCACCGGCCAGTTGCGAATGTTGATGGCATCATCGCGGTTGCTGGCATCGATTTCATTACCGGGCATACCGTAGTCTTTGGTTCCGAGCGGCTGCAGGTCGATTACTTTGGCGCGTTTCACATCGATCACCGCCAGCGCATTGTTCTCCTGCAGACTGACCCAGGCGAAGCGTGAGTTGTCGGATACGGTGATATATTCCGGCTCGAAATCCTGCGCTGCGTTGGCATTGGGACCAAAGATGCGAATACCTTTAGCACGCAGTTCGTCTTCCTTACCGACGAAAGCCGAGAAATCAGCAGTGCTGACGCGAGCCTGTGCAACACCGAAACGTAAGTCGATGATACTGACGCTACCTTCCGGGTCCACCGTGTAGTCGTCATTGGGCTCACCTTCGTTGGCGACCAGTGCATAGCGACCATTGGGGGTAAACGTCACCATATCCGGCAGCGCACCAACACTAACACTGTTGATCAGACTCAGATCAGAGGCATTGTAAAACGCCACCACGCCCGGTGCCTGTTTGTCATCCGCCTCGATGGCGACGGCCACGATGCCCTTGTGTACGGCCACGCTGTTGGCACTTTTACCGAGCATTTTTGCATCGATGGTGCCGATCAGGGTCGGCTGAGTCGGATCATTGATATCCAGTACATCGACGCTTGCCGCATCGGCATTCACTTTGAATATACGTTGAGTACGCGGGTCATAAGCGACGATTTCAGCTGCGCCTTCGTCGAATACGCCGGTGCTATGCTGACCAATCACTTCGAGTGACAGGCTGGGCTGGAACCATGGGGTGGCCATTGCGTTGGCACTCAGTGTCATACCGAGCGCTACAACCAGAGAACGGATTTTCATTACAACATCTCCCGATTATCATTTTTCATTGTTAACCGGTTACTGTAATGGCGGTTTATGACCAGCTTATTTCAACATCGGCCAGACATTCTGGAAACAGGTGGCCAGTCCACCGGGGCTACAGACGGGACAGGAACCTGAACCAGGGCCGGGTCGGCAACGGCAGCCGCCGCTTGCCCGGAAGTTCCCCGGGAAACGTACGGTTTAACAAATTTGTCACAGGGATCATATTTTGACCGGCTCCAGCTACTCAGGCCCAGGCCATTGTGATAGCTTAGCCGGGTATTTTCCTGCTAAATGTCGAATCTATGTCCATATTCACCTCGCCTCTCCAATTCCATCGACTGCTTGTATTCCTGTTAATGCTAGCGCAGGTCGCACCGGCCCTGGCCGCCGAGCCGATCGATTTCAAAACCCTGCGCGGGTTCGCCAGTTTTGCCGAATCCACCTATCTGAGCAAACAGCAAGTCGAACAGTCGGACTGGGCAAAACATAGTGGCTACAAACTGGTCCGCTACGACACTATTCCACAAATCGAGATTGCCTACCTGCTGGCCGAGAATACCAATACCGGTTCACAGATTATCGCCGTGCGTGGCACGTCCAATGCACCCAATGCGTATGTCGACATCGACATCAAACTGAAACCGGACGAAAAAACCGGCGTACCGATTCATAGCGGATTCGCACAGGCGGCAGCGGCCATTTACCAGGCACTGGAGGGGGATCTGAAAGAAGATTTCGTCATCGACACCACAGGTCACAGCCTGGGTGGCGCGGTGGCCCAGGTACTGGCCATGTATCTTGACGTGGATGGTTACAAGGTCGGACAGGTAATCACATTCGGCCAGCCCAAGGTCACCAACATCACCGGCACCATGCGTTTCCAGCATCTGGATATTATTCGCGTGGTCACCCCGGACGATATGGTGCCGCTGGTTCCGCCGGTCGACCCCATGGATGTCAACAACCTGGATATCTACTGGCACAGTGGCGTCGAAGTCATTCTTTATGAAGACCAGCGCTATTCGCTGCTACGCGGATTGAACAGCATTCTGCGCGCGGTGAAGTTCACCCAGAAAACACCCAGTGAACAGAACCTGCAGCATCACCAGATGAATACCTACATTCGCCTGCTCGACAACAAGCTGGACACTGCGAAACAGGTGCCTTACGAAAACAGCCTGAATCTGTTTAACCTGTTCGGCAGCGGTCAGTAAACATCGACCCACGGAAGACGACTATTCGGGAAACACTTCCAGTGTCACATATAAACTGGTGTGAATCATATCGAAATCACCCTGCGCCTCGCCGGGAAAATCGATTTCCGCTTCCAGCAGATAAAAACCGGACTGAGCGAAATTCAGCTCGAAACGGCCCTGCGCATCGGTTGTTATCGTCATCTCTTCGCGTTGATTGCGATGCCGGGTTCCACCTCGTTGCACATGTACAGTCGCTGATTGCTGCAGCGGTTTACCGTTGAACACCAGCTGCATCGACAGGGGTTCGTTGACAAACAGGTCATTGGGGTGATGTTCGGCCACCAGCTCAAGTCCCTTACCGGTCGGTGTCAGTGCTTTGCGATCCTGGCCGTTCAAACTGACGTAAGTTTCCACCCGCGACGATACCTGACGCCGCACCACATCAGTCACGTCCGCCGGCAACGGCTGGCCACCGAACACGCGTCCCGGTGTACCGGCAGCGGTTTTAAACGTCGTCATCGCCGTGGCCGGTTGCTGAATCACCACCCGGTAACTGCCGGCCTGTTTCAATACCAGGTCCGCGACCGACAGCCGGGCATGGGCACGCCACCGCATAGGATGACTGTGACCCTGCGGATCGATAACATAAGTTTTCAGACTGCTAAACAGACCCTGCAACGGTTTCGGCACCTGGCCATCGCCATCGTCTGCCAGTGGCAGGTCGGGATGAAAAATATCGTTGCTGATGCTGGATACCAGGCTCAGCGCTTTTCCATCGTCTCCGGACATGACCGTGTGGGTGGGCAGAATGAAGCGGCCATGGGCCACTAATGTTTCACTGTAAGCCATCAGCAGGGATATGGACGCTGCCGTCAATAATCGAATTCTCACCATGTCAGGACCTCGCGTTAATGATAATGGTGACTTCGCCGAGTTCGACATCACCTTGTAATGTATAGCGTTGTGTTTTGTCATCGCCGAGCCGAATTTTCTGGCGCAGGAAATCGCGCCCCCCGGCTTCGCGTGCTGCTTCAACGAGTAGATAATATTCACCCGGCGCAACACGATTGCCCTGCCGGTCCCGGCCATCCCATTCGATCTGATAACGACCCGGTTTACGAGTAGCCCCGGTGGAGGCATCGTAATGCGCTTCGCCCTTACGACCCAGTTTACGCCACCACTGACGCAGGTCTTTCAACCAGTCATCCTGTTCGTACCAGATGGCCAGGGTATGCACACCTTTACGTTGTGTCGTCTCCAGCCAGACTGCCACATAGGGCCGGTGGTAGGTTGCCACGTCCAGTACCGGCACAGTGAGCTTCACCTGCACCTGTTCAGCATGTATTACCGAACTGAACCCGAACAGGCTCATCAGCAGCAATGCATATAACATTTGTTGCGGTTTACATTTCATCTTCATCACTCCAGAGCCAGCGAAGGCACCCAAAAATAAAAAATCACCAACGGTGTCAAAACGCCCAGCAATACCAGCAACAGTCCGCTGTTGCGACGTGGCTTGTGTTGCAACAGGATCATCAGTCCCGCGATAGACATCACAGTCAACAACACTGCTGACAGGTCGATTAGCCATGACCACACACCTGCGGTATGCCGACCCTTGTGCAGATCATTGAACAGGGCAACCCAGTGGCCGTTTTTATATTCCACTTCCATCACCTCGTCCTGTTTATACAAGGTAACGAAGGCGTAACCGGCCGGCAGTGGAAAATCGAAAGCCACTTCACCCAGCTGCAGGTCCATGTCGATGCTGCGTGGTTCGGTCAGTCCAGTGTGCTGGTAAATGAACATTTTCAGCTCCGCCATCTGTGGCGATTCATCACTCAACGTCTGCAGTATCGACTCGGGTAGTGGAACACGGCCTGTGCCCTGAGTACCTTCACCGACAAACCAGTCGGGGTGATTCAGTGTGATACCGGTCAAACTGAAAAAAATCAGCAAACTGAACAGGGCGGTCGACAGGTACACGTGCAACCAGCGACTCAGTTGAAAACATTTTCTGGCTAGCGGGCGCTTGGTCCACTGCCAGTAATTCGATGTTGTATTCATAAAATTAAAAAGTGATATCGCCCGGCAGGAGAGTCCAGGCAATATCAACACCCGCTTCCCAGGTTTAGAACTGATATGATGCCGTCATCTTGATGTTGCGGCCCGGCTCGTAATCGAGCAGGTAGAGATTGCCGAACAATGGATGCGCAGTGGTTCCTGTTCGTGATGACTGCGATGCGTAGAATTCATCGAACAGGTTGTCGACACCGAAGGTCAGTGTCAGGTCTTTTATCGATGCCGGCACCCAGCTCATGGCAATATTGTGCACGGTGAAACCATCTTTGGAGTTGTCCAGCCCGGCGCCGTCCAGATCGACTCCGGCATCGACATCATCCACCAGCATCACGTCCCAGTGCAGGTTGATGTTGCTATCGGCCAGTTTGTAATCGGTACTCACGGTCACCGTATCACCCTGCTGGCGATCCAGCCGTGCACCATCGAGAGAGGCGTAGTCGGCATAAGCCTTAAGATCGCTTTCTGCAATCGACAGGGTCACCAGTGTTTTCAGGCGACCAATGTCGTAACCCCAGTACGCTTCCAGGCCTTCGATATTCATATCGCCGACATTCGCTTTCCAGGACAGTCGATCCGCTGGAGCGCTACCAGGCACCATCGCGTAGTCATAGATATAACCGTCGATACTGGTTTTAAAGAAGGTGACGCCGGTATTGAATTGTTCGGTGGCGGATACGCGATTACTGTATGCGACTGCCAGTTCGGAATTCAATCCGGTCTCCGCTTCGATGTTCGGATTGGGACGGTCATCCAGACCGGCCCCGATAAACACTTCACCGATTTCCGGGCCCTTGAACAACTGGGTCGAACTCGCTTTTAACAACAGGTTCCTGCTGGCCTGGTATTCCAGCGCAAATGCCGCTGTGGTATCGGTGAAGGTATCGTCGACCACATTCGATTCAATGTCGTAATTGTTGTAACGCAGACCGGGAATCAACGCGATGCCATTGTCGAATTCGATACGATCCTGAATGTACAATGCCTGGCTGGTGGCCTGCTCAGCCGAATGATCGGTGGGATCCTGGTAGTCCGTTTCATATTTGATGGATTCGAGTCCATAGGTCAGCGTCTGTTTCAGCTCGCCGCCCAGACGGCTGCTACCGAGCATATTCACACCGGAATTCGTAGCCTCGCCTTCGATAACACCGGTACCCAGTGCGGTTTCATCACGGGTCAGGTTACTGACATTGTTGAACACCGTGGTTTTCAAAGTGCTGTTGGCGCCCCAGTCCATTTCGTGGTTCAGGGTCAGGGTATCGCGGGTGAACTCGGTCGGATAAGTCAGCGGCAGGCCGAAGAAATTCGCGATCGACAGATCGGTGGCCAGCCCCATGTCGGGACGATAACTGTAATCACCCTCGTCCACATAAGATTCGTAAGACAGCTCAAGACGCTGGTTCGCGGTGAGGTTCCAGCCGAACTTGAGCAGGGCATCATCGAGATCCCCTTTCAGGCCACGCACTTCGCCGTCGGTGCCGGGAATCACCTGGTTGTTTTCATCCAGAATCTGGCCACCGCCGACTTCGAAGTTGTCACGGGAAACGGCATTGTAATAAGCCAGAAAATCCAGTTCCTCAGTGATCTTGCCGTAACCGGTTACCGAATAACCGCTCGACGCATTGGTGGCATAAGACGCCTGCACACGTCCGCCGAAGTCTTCGCCCGGACGCAGCAGCTGTTCCGCGTCCTTGGTTTCGAAGCGAACCGCTCCCCCCAGGCCGCCGGTGATCACCGAATTGCTGCCGATGTCCATATCCACCGACTGTAGGATGTCGGCATGAATCTGCAGGTTCCCCATGTGGTGATACATATAGGTATTCTGGTTAGCCCCGTCGATGGTGATACGCAAATCCTTGTCGTCCATACTACGGATGGTGATGCGCTGGTTTAGTGAGTGGGCGCCGCCAACATCGACACCGGGAATGCTGCGCAGCAAATCACTGATATGATCCGCCTGTTTGATGGCCATGGTGTCCTCGCCCATGTACACCGAAGATGAGGTGATGGTGGTGCCCCAGACGTCCAGAGTATCCAGCTGAATCACCTCGTCCCCCTCGGCTGCATGTAGAACGGGCATTCCGGCCAGAATCCCAGCACAAAGGCATCCTGCCTGTATTTTCAAATACTTATCTTTCATCTTGTACCTCGAATATGACTCATGTAAACTTCTGTAAATGCGAATTATTATCATTTATGGTACATGATGAAGCGGTCGCG
>CBDULQ010000192.1:0-7284 GCA_965368115.1 uncultured Gammaproteobacteria bacterium
GGCGTCGATTGACCTGTTGTTTGTAGGCCGGTTTGGCTTCTTCGTTCTTCGGCTTACTGTGATGATGGTGATGATTGCAGCCGGCGCCGCAAGTATGACCATGACCGGCGTGGCTGACGCGCGGTTCGTGGCGGCTGCGTTCATTGGTTTCGAAGGCATATTTACGATCGGCACGCATGGTGTTGAGTTGCGGCGCGGAAATAATCTTGCGTGCTTCACCGGCACAGTCCGGGCAGGCACAGGGTTCGTTGTACTGATCCATGGATCGCATGGCAGTGAAATAGGTGTCGCACTCGGTGCAGACATATTCATATACGGGCATATCGATTCTCCACGTTTAAATCCCGCGGATCACCGGAGTGATCCGCGGCGGTCTTGCCTGGCTTACTTGTCGTCCCACTTGGCGATGGGAATATCGTCGCCCTGGATGTAAGGTGTCGGACCTTCCGAGCAGGGATTGATATCGAACTCGAAAATTTCCGTGGGCAGGAACAGGGTGGCGCACACATTAGGTATGTCCACGATGCCGCTGATATGTCCCTGCACCGGTGCGGTACCCAGAATGGCGTAAGCCTGGGCGCCGGAGTAACCGAATTTCTTCAGGTATTCGATGGCGTTCAGACAGGCCATGCGATACGAGACATGAGCATCCAGATAATGCTGGTGACCGGTTTCATCGACCGAGATACCTTCGAAGATCAGGTGCTGCTTGTACTCCGGTTGAATCGGGCTGGGCTTGAAGATGGGGTTCTTCACGCCGTACTTCTTCACACCGTCCTTGATCAGGCTTACCTTGATGTGAATCCAGCCGGCCATTTCGATAGCACCGCAGAAGGTGATTTCGCCGTCGCCCTGGGAGAAATGCAGGTCGCCCATGGACAGACCGCCGCCTTTCACATACACCGGAAAGTAAACTTTTGATCCCTTGGTTAAATCTTTAATGTCGCAGTTACCGCCGTGTTCGCGTGGCGGAACGGTACGCGCACCTTCCGCGGCAGCGGCTTTGGCGGCATCGCCTTTCAATGTACCCATGTGTGCAGTATCGGCGTAAGGCGGGCAGGCCAGAGCGGGAACGCGATCAGGGTCGGTGGCGATCAATGCGTTTTCACGCTTGTTCCATTCGGCGAGCAGTTCTTTCGACGGCAGACAGCCAATCAGGCCGGGATGCATGATGCCCGCGAAGCTGACGCCGGGTACATGGCGAGAGCGTGTATAGACGCCGTAAAAATCCCAGATAGACTTACGCGCTTCGGGAAAATGTTCGGTCAGGAAACCGCCGCCGTTTTCTTTTGCAAACATGCCGTTGAAGCCCCACTGGTAATCTTCCAGTGTGCCCACATCGAGAATGTCCACTACCAGCAGGTCGCCGGCTTCTGCACCCTCGACACCGATCGGTCCACTCAGGTAATGCACCTTGGTTAAATCCACATCGCGGACGTCATCCGCGGAATCATTGTTGTCGATCTGTCCACCGGTCCAGTCCATGCACTCGACAACAAAGTCGTCTCCCGGTTTAACCCAGGCAATCATCGGAATGTCGGGATGCCAGCGATTGTGTATGCAATCGTGCTCCTCTGGTGTTTTCGAGAAATCAATTTTGATCAACGTATCGGCCATGACTGTCTCCGTAGTTGTTTGGAAGTTGATGAGCAACTCGAACTGCTCTGCATCAAAACAGTTTGAACAGCACCGGAATAATGCAGCGTATGTTCAAAACGTTCATGGTCATGGGGTGGCAGGAAGCGTGCCAAGTTTAAATAAACGAATTTAGCGACTGAAATCGCGGTTTCTCGTTCCTGAAGTCGAATTGTCCGCTGACAAAGTTGAATTGTCAGCGGACATTGTCAGCTTTGGCGGCTGACAATGTCACTGGCAAAGCGAATTGTCACTTTCAATCGGGTGAAGATATGCGTAATTCACGAAAAATAAATATTTCGCCTGTGTGGCGGGGTCTGCGCTAGCTATTGTTTAGTCAGAATAAAAAATTTTCTCCTTATTAATACGGGGTGCCTGCGCGCGTTAAAAAAATTTTATTGGCATACACATTGCACTTTCCACTTTAAGCAAATTTATATTTTTGTTGCTTACTTCAACTGCGATTTAGTAAAGAGCGGGAGGTACCCTAAAATGCTAATCGATAACTTAGGTTCAAGACTTAAACGCAATGCCGGATTGTTGAAAGCAATTGGCATGGCCACAGGATTGATGTTTTCATCAGTCGCTGCGGCTGCAGATTTTCCCACCAGTGCAGTGAATAAAACTGGACTGGCGGTTACGGACGATACCGTTAAAGTGGGAATACTGCATTCCATAACCGGAACTATGGCAATTTCAGAAACCGGTTCTGTGGAGGCGGAAAAGCTGGCCATCAAACAGATTAACGAGATGGGCGGTATCCTGGGTCGTAAGATTGAAATCATCCAGGAAGACGGAGCCAGTGACTGGCCGACTTTTGCAGAAAAATCCAAGAAGCTGCTGGTAAAGGATAAGGTGGCCGCTGTTTTCGGTTGCTGGACGTCCGCATCGCGTAAAGCGGTACTACCGGTATTCGAAAAAGAAAACGGCTTGCTGTATTACCCGACCTTCTATGAAGGCCTGGAACAGTCGAAGAATGTGTTCTACACCGGGCAGGAAGCAACTCAGCAGATCATTGCTGGTCTCGACTGGGTTGCCAAGGAAAAAGGTGCCAAAACCTTTTACCTGATCGGCTCCGACTACATCTGGCCGCGTACCTCCAACAAAATTGCTCGTAAGCACATCGAGAATGTGTTGAAAGGCAAGGTTGTTGCCGAAGAGTACTTCCCCCTGGGTCATACCAACTTCCGTTCACTGATCAACAAAATCAAGCTGAGAAAGCCTGATGTTATCTACAGCATCATCGTCGGCGGCAGTAACGTGGCCTGGTACAAACAGCTCAAGGCCGCCGGTATTACCTCCAAGAAACAGACCTTGCTGACCATTTCGGTGACCGAGGACGAAGTTCTGGGTATCGGTGGTGAGAACGTCGAAGGTTTCTACTCCGCAATGAAATACTTCCAGTCGCTGGACAACCCGAACAACAAGAAGTTTGTTGCCGAGTTCAAGAAGATGTGGGGTGACGACAGTGTTATAGGTGATGTTACCCAGGCGGCTTATCTGGGGCCCTGGTTGTGGAAAGCCGCAGTCGAGAAAGCCGGTAGCTTCGATGTCGACAAGGTGGTAGCAGTCTCGGATGGCATTGAACTTAAGACGGCACCAGAAGGTTACGTTAAGATTCATCCGAATCACCACCTGTGGAGTAAGTTGCGGGTCGGTGTCTGGGATAAAGGCGGTCAGGCTAAAGTGGTTTACGAGTCTGATCTGATCGAACCGAATCCTTTCCCGGAAGGTTATCAGTAAACCCATCTGTCACGGTCCGCAGCCTGGCTGCGGACCGGTTCTTAACCGAACAAGTTGTTAAACGAACATAGGTGATAGGAATATGGACGGATATACTGCATCAGAGCTGACGTCAATTTTTGTCATGCAGGGCTTCGCCGGAATCAGTCTGTTTTCGGTGTTCGTGCTGATGGCATTGGGCCTGGCCATTATCTTCGGCCAGATGGGTGTGATCAACATGGCTCATGGTGAGTTTCTTACCATAGGCGCCTACACCACTGTGGTCATGTCCAGCATGACCGAAAAATATTTCCCTGGTTTTCTGCCTTACTATTTTATCTTCGCAATCCTCATCGCATTTGTCATTGCCTTCATTATCGGCTACCTGGTCGAGTTTCTGATGATCAGGCATCTGTACCAGCGACCGCTGGATACCTTGCTGGCGACCTGGGGTTTGAGCCTGATCATGCAGCAGATCTTCCGTAGCAGTTTCGGTGCAAGGGAAGCAAGTGCCGTCTTGCCGGACTGGTTGATGGGATCGATGGCGATCACTGATACCATTGAAATACCCATCAACGGTTTATTCGTGCTGGGTCTGACCGGGTTTTTATCATTGGCCGTATTCATCTTCATGTACCGTTCGCGCTGGGGTCTCAAGGTTCGCGCCACGACGCAGAATCGAATGATGAGTGGTGCAGTGGGTATCAATACACACAAGGTGGACCGACTGACGTTCGCCATGGGATGCGGTATCGCCGGTGTTGCCGGCGCGGCGTTCACCACCATCGCGTCGACCGGACCCACCAGTGGCTCGCTGTATATTGTCGATACCTTCCTGGTTGTCGTATTCGGCGGTGCGGCAAGTCTGTTCGGCATGTTCGCGTCGGCATTTACCATCGCGCAGGCGCAATCCATCATGGAATTCTTCCTCACAGGTTCAATGGCTAAAGTACTGACCCTGTTGAGCGTCATCATTATTCTGATGCTGCGTCCGGAAGGCCTGTTTACCATTAAAGTGCGCAAGTGATTGCGGGAGGTTGATATGGGTTTGGCATTCAAGAAAATGATGGGTAACCGGGAAGATATGATCAATCTTCTCATTCTCTGTGCGGTGATCTTCGTCGTGATGCCGCTGGTGTTTGATATCTTCCGTCTCAACCTGATCGGCAAATACCTGACCTATGCGTTTGTCGCGGTCGGCCTGGTGTTGTGCTGGGGTTACGGCGGTATCCTGAGCCTGGGGCAGGGGATATTCTTCGGCCTGGGCGGATACTGCATGGCGATGTTCCTGAAACTGGAAGCCTCCGATCCGGAGAGTACTTCGATTCAGTCTACGCCGGGTATCCCGGATTTCATGGACTGGAATCAGCTCACCGAGCTGCCCTGGTTCTGGGAACCGTTCAATCACTTGCCACTCGCATTGATCGCGGTGTTCATCGTGCCGGGTATCTTTGCATACATCATCGGCACGGCGATGTTCAAGCGTCGGGTCGGCGGTGTGTATTTCGCCATCATTACCCAGGCGGTCGCATCCATCATGACCATCCTGATTGTCGGTCAGCAGGGTTATACCGGCGGCATCAACGGTATCACCGATCTGAAAACCATGCTGGGCTGGGATATTCGTGACGATAGTTCGAAATATATTCTGTACTACGCCAACGGCATTCTGCTGATTGCTTGCATACTGATTGCCAAGGGGATTACCTCAAGCAAACTGGGCAAGCTCATGCTGGCCATGCGCGATCGCGAAGACCGGGTACGTTTCTCGGGATACGACGTGGCGAACTTCAAAATTTTCGTATTTGTTGTCGGTGCCATGATGGCGGCGATCGGTGGTGCCATGTTCACTCTGCAGGTGGGATTCATGTCGCCATCCTTCGTTGGTATCGTGCCGTCCATTGAAATGGTGATCTTTGCTGCGGTCGGTGGTCGCATGTCGTTGATCGGTGTGGTCTATGGCACCCTGCTGGTCAACTTTGCCAAGACCTATTTCTCGGAAAGTTTTCCGGAACTCTGGCTGGTACTGATGGGCGCATTGTTCATTGCCGTAGTAATGATCTTCCCCAATGGTTTGACCGGTTTGTATATGGATTATGTGCGCAATCACATCATCAATTTCAAACGAGAAAAGCTGGGCAAATACTTTAAACAATTTCAACAGGCCTGACCGGCCAGTCGCAATACAGGAGCAAGCTGATGACCGATACTGATTTTGTACTGGCGGTCGAGGACCTGACCGTATCATTCGACGGCTTCAAGGCAGTGGACGGACTGAACTTCTACGTGGACAAGAACGAAATCCGCGTGGTCATCGGTCCCAACGGTGCGGGCAAAACCACGGTGCTGGATCTGATTTGCGGCAAGACCAAAGCCACTACCGGCAGCATCAAGTTCAAGAACCAGGAACTCACCAGCATGAAGGAACATGAAATCGTGCGCGCCGGCGTCGGCCGTAAATTTCAGAATCCGACCATTTATGAAAACCTGACTGTGTACGAAAACCTGGAAGTCTCGTTTCCACGTGGTCGGAACGTGTTTGGAGCACTGTTCTTCAAGGCTACCGATGATGTCAGGGATCGCATTCGCGACGTCGCCGAACAGGTCCTGCTGGGTGACAAACTGGATACCGTGGCCGGTCTGCTCAGCCACGGCCAGAAACAATGGCTGGAGATCGGTATGCTGCTGATCCAGGAGCCTGAGCTACTGATGCTGGACGAGCCTGTGGCGGGCATGAGTGCCAGTGAACGGGAGCAGACCGGCGAACTGTTGAACAGGATTTACGAAAATCGTTCGGTGGTGGTGATCGAGCATGACATGGAGTTCGTCAAGAGCATCGCGCATCGGGTGACTGTGCTGCATCAGGGCAAGATTCTCAAGGAAGGCTCGATGGACGTAGTGCAGAACGATCCCAAAGTCATCGAAGTTTATCTGGGTCATTGAGCGGAGTGTATAGCCATGTTGTCAGTTGAAAATTTACAGGTCAATTACGGGCAAAGTAACATCATTCCGAATTTGTCCTTCGAAGCGAAAGAAAATGAGACCCTGGCCATCATGGGACGGAACGGTATGGGCAAGACTACACTGTTCAAGTCTCTGATTGGCGCCATCCCGTCCCTGGGCGGTGAAGTTAAAATCGGTGATAACAGTCTTTCCGGTAAACAGAGTTTCGAGCGGGTGGCCAGCGGTATCGCCTATGTGCCACAGGGGCGGATGATTTTCCCGTCGTTGTCGGTGAAAGAAAATATCGAAACCGGACTTGAAGTGACGAAGTCGAAAAAAATTCCGGCGGAAATTTTTGATCTGTTTCCGGTGTTGCACGACATGCGCAATCGCAAGGGCGGTAACCTGTCCGGTGGTCAGCAGCAACAGCTGGCGATTGCCCGCGCCCTGGTGTCTAATCCCAAGGTGCTGTTGCTGGACGAGCCTACCGAAGGTATCCAGCCGTCCATCATCAAGGATATCGCACGGGTATTGAATGAAATTTCCGAGATGCGCGATATCACCATCATTGTCTCGGAACAGGTGCTGAGTTTTACCCTGGATATTGCCGATCGCCTGCTGGTGATTGAAAAGGGCAAGTTTGTGCATGAAGATCTGCGTGAAAACGTGGATGCGGCAAAGATCAGCAGTTATCTATCGGTGTAGTTCTCCGCTGGTAATCTCCGTGTTGAGCGGAGATTACCCTGTTCCTTCATTGAGTTATTTTTCAGTCTTCAGTTATCGATATTCAGCTTGGCGATGCGATAGCGCAGCTGACGCACGGTGAAACCCAGCATCTGCGCTGCCAGCGTTTTATTGCCACCGGCCTGTTGCAGGGCATTGATGATGGTATCCACCTGGTTGTCTTCCACGCGCATGTAGGGGCGGTAGGTGTTGTTCCGGTCTGTATTCATGCTGTTCCGATGCGCCTGTTCTCCATCTAAA
>CBDULQ010000193.1:0-7282 GCA_965368115.1 uncultured Gammaproteobacteria bacterium
AGCCTGTCCGAACGATATCCGGGGTAAGAATCAGGGATATGGTTTTTCACTTCGATCACTTTTGACGGCTAACGGTATGACATAGAGATGTTATGAGCGGGTGTTTTTGTCACAAAGCACGGCGATATCCAGGGTTAATTCATGGCCAAATGCCAGTCAACGACTACTATTTATGAGTACTGATTTTATTTGTAAATTCATCATGATCGAACCCAACAAGTGCAGCAACAGGCGCTGCTTTCCCGTAATCGACGAGCTACATCAGGCGCTCTTATGAACAGGCATTTTCTGGGCAGGCTCCGCATCAGCGTGTTGAACCTGTTGTTGATTTCTGTGCTTGCGTTTTCCGGTTTGCTGTTTGTTCTGGCGCTGAATTCGCTGGTGAGCGATTTACACCGGGTGCAGGTGAGCTGGGATGGGTATGTCACCGACAAGTCGGACCGTATGCAGCTGGTCACCGAATTGCGGCGCCATCTGGGCTACGGAGCTTTCATTCATAATCTGAAAAACTATCTGCTGCGCCAGGAAGCGTTCCGCGTGCCTCAGCTGGAGCGTGATATCGGTGCGATCAACGCATCTCTGGATCGTCTGGAAATCTATGCCAGGTCGCAGACGGAACGGCGCGTGCTTCAGGTCGCTCGAAAGACCATAAGCCAGTATGAACGGGCCGTTGATCTGAGCCAGGCCTTGATCGAGGAAGGGCGATTGAGCGTTGTTGAGATCGATCGGCGCGTGTCTGTCGACGATCATGGCATGCTGGAGGCACTGAATTATATTACTCACATTGCTTCGCTCGATCAGTCGGAACAGATCACCAAATCACGACTGCTCAATGATATCCGTAAGTCCATCGGCTATGGCGGCATGATCCATCATTTCAAGAATCTGGTGTTGCGTGGCGACCTGAAACTGGTGCGAGAATTTCGTCAGTCGACATCACATCTTCAGGCCACCATAGGGGCCTATCGCGATATGGATATTAACAGCAACGAGCGTCAGGCATTGGGACACATTGCCGGCGTTGCCGCAGAATATATCGAAAAACTCGATACCGTCATGCGTTCCATCGATCAGGGTTTATCGCCTCGAGCTATCGACCGGCAGGTTGTGGTCGACGACCGTCCCGCACTCGAGGCCTTTAGTGTGCTCGAACGCCATGTGGTGGAAGATGCCTACAATAGTGCCCGTAACATTCATGAGCTATTGATCAATTTAGGCGACCTGTACCACTACGCTGTAATCGTCAGTGTGCTGGTTCTACTTCTGCTGACGTCCTCCAGTTTCTGGTTTACGCGTTGCTTTCTGGTGAACCCTATTCGCAATGTCGCCTCAACCATGGTCACCCTGGCTCATGGGCAAGCTGATACACCGATTAAAAAAATGCCATCGGTTCGTGAGATCAACGAGCTATCGGATTCGCTGGTGTTCTTCAAAGATGCGGTCAGCCGGCGAGAGGCTCATCGAGTCGAAGTGGAAGATCGTGAGGCCAGGGTAAGTGCGATTGTGAATACGGTACTCGACGGGATTATCACTATCGATCGAAGAGGTACCATCGAAACATTCAATCCGGCTGCTGAAACTATTTTTGGATACAGCAGTGAAGAAGTGACAGGCCATAACGTGAATATTCTGATGCCGGAACCCTATCATTCAGAACATGACGGGTATATTGAGGGTTTTCTGCAAACCGGTGATGCTCGAGTAGCCGGAATCGGCCGTGAAGTGGAGGGCAGGCGCAAGGACGGTACGATTTTTCCTATGGAACTGGGCATCAGTGAAATGAAAATTCATGGCGAGGTGATGTTCACCGGCGTGGTCCGCGATATCACCGAGCGAAAGGAAAATGAACGTTTGAAAAGTGAATTCGTCTCCACCGTAAGCCATGAGTTGCGCACGCCATTGACCTCGATCGCCGGCTCACTCTCCTTATTGCTGGCCCGAACAGGAGATTGCTTGCCGGATAAAATGTATAACCTGTTAGAAGTCGCTCAGCGCAACACCAGTCGTCTCGGTTTGCTGGTGAACGATATCCTGGACATGGAAAAACTCAGTTCGGGCAAAATGATCTTCGATTTCAAGAAGCTCAACCTGATCGAGCTGGTCATCCGCTCCATTGAAGACAATCGCGACTTTGCCCGGCAACACCAGGTTGAACTGGTGTTCGGTGGAGCCATGGATACGGCGACCGTGTATGGTGATGAAAATCGTCTTATTCAGGTTATGACCAACCTGATCTCAAATGCGGTGAAATATTCCACTTCCGGCGATACGGTCAATATCGACGTGCAGGCACGCAACGGACAATATCGCGTAACGGTAACCGATGCTGGCAGCGGTATACCTGAGTCGTTCCGCGAACGCATGTTTCAGCGTTTCGCCCAGGCTGATAGTTCGGATGCCCGGGGTAAGGGCGGTACAGGACTGGGTTTGCACATTAGCCGATCCATTATCGAATGTCACCAGGGTCATATCGACTATCGCTCCGTGGTCGGCTCTGGCACGCAGTTCTATTTCGATCTGCCCGGTTATGATCAGGCGGTGGCTGAATTGCATGAATCCGCATGACTACTTTTTAAGTTTGATAACAGTCGAATGAGACACAGGATATGATTCGAGTCCTTTATGTAGAAGATGACGCCGATATCCGAATGGTGACAGAAATCGCACTCGAAGACGAAGGCTTCGAGCTTAGCGTGTGCGAATCCGGTGTGGTTGCCGTCGCCAGGGCAGGCGAAATTGAAGTCGATCTAATCTTGATGGATGTGATGATGCCTGAACTCAATGGCCCAGATACCATTCGCCAGCTTAGATCTCATGCCAACCTGTCTGCTACGCCGGTTATCTTTATGACAGCCAAAACCCAGAATGAAGATCAATATCAGGGGCCGGGAGTTATCGGTGTTATTTTCAAACCTTTCAATCCGATGACTCTCGCCGAAGACATCCGCAGTTTACTGGAGAACGGCCTTGAATGAAAAGGCTGAAAAATTACAGGCTTTCAGGCTGCGCTTTACGAAAAGCCTGCCCGGCCGTATGCAAGCGATCGCAGATCAGATGCCGGTCACACGACAGATGTCCTTTGTGTCCCAGGAAAGTTGCGAAGAATTATTACGCATGGTTCACAGTATGGCCGGTACGGCAGGAACCTTCAGGTGTACAGCTGTCGCCCGACATGCACAGCAACTGGAAATCCTGCTGCGCCAGGCGGCTCAACAGACAGATGAATTTAAACGTCCTGTCCTGATTCGGAATATCGACCGTGCCTATCAGCTATTGACGGAAGCTGTGCAGCATGAATCTGAGCAAGTAGAATCGATCGCGAACCCGGTTAATGACCAAACCCAGGTGCCGGATGAAGACTACCGAGAATATGGTATGGTCTATCTGGTAACTGATGATCGAGAGCTGGACCAGGATATCGCAGAATATCTCCCGCAACTTAAATTCGGAGTCATTTCTTTTGCTTCTATCCACGATCTGGAAATCGCTCTTAAGGTCAAGACGCCTGATGTATTACTGGTCAGCAATAATCTGATCGATGATCGTGAAGATTTATATCGACAGATTTCGCAGATAGTAAAGGAAGCTGAATTACCGTTAATCATCGTTTCGACCAACGATAGCTGGGATGAACGCCTTGCGGCCTTACGTACAGGTGCGGAGGCATTCATGGTGTTGCCGCTCAATTTTGATGATCTGATCGATAATCTTGATATTCTGTGCGATGTACATAGCGGTTCTTATTACCGCATTCTGGTTGTCGACGATGATGCATTGTTAGCGGAACGCTACGCAACTTTGCTTGAAGATGCCAACATGACTACGCGGATTATCACCAATCCGGCTCAGATTCTCGACTGCATGGGGGAGTTTGCTCCCGACCTGATTTTGATGGACCTGTATATGGAACAATGTAGCGGTGTCGAAGCAGCCAGTCTGATCAGGCAGAATTCCGCTTATATCAATGTGCCGATTGTGTATCTATCCACCGAGAGCGGTATCGAACAACAAATGTATGCGCTACAGGTGGGTGGCGACGATTTTTTACACAAGGGCATATCGGACGAGCACCTGGTTCAGGCTATCAAGGTAAGAGCGCGTCGTTTTCATCAACTTAATGCCTTACTGGATCGCGATAGCCTGACCGGCCTGCTTAATCACGTGAACCTTAAACAGGCACTGGAAACGGAAGTGGCTCGAGCAAACCGTGATAACAGTTCATTGTGTTTTGTAATGCTGGACATCGATCGCTTTAAATCGGTTAATGATCAATACGGCCATCCCTGTGGGGACCGGGTGATCAAGGCGCTTTCGCGTTTGCTGGCACATCAGTTGCGTAAAACTGATATTGTCGCCCGTTATGGCGGTGAGGAGTTTGCCATTATTCTTCCTGTTTGCGACAGCGACAAGGCGTTTCTGGTTATCGACAATATCCGGAAAACATTCTCTAATATCGAATTCAATTGCGGTAAACAAAGATTTTTCGCAAGTTTCAGTGCCGGGATCGTCAGTTATTCGCTGCAAACGCAGCCGATGGAGATAGAAACCATCATCGACAAAGCGGATCAGGCCTTGTACAGCGCCAAGCATAACGGTCGTAACCAGGTTATGGTCGGTGTCCTGTAAAGTGAATCTGCTGTTTGTGTGCTTCCTTCCGTTTTAAAACGCTTTTGTAATTTTCTATTTAGCCAGATACTGACTCGCTTCCAGGTGCCCGGGAATCAACTCCAGTACTTTGCGATAACTCGCTTTTGCCGCAGTCGAGTTACCGAGCTGGATTTCCGCGCGCGCCAGGTAGACGCGAAAACTGGCGTCGGTAGGATAACGTCGGACGAGCTGCGCGGCATGCTGTTTCAATGTCTGCCATTCCTTCAGACCTTCCTCCGCGACCATTAACCGCAGATGCGCATAGTAATTCCACTGTGAAAGTTTGATCACCGCCTCGGCTTCGTTAGCGGCTTCGCGCCAGCGTTGCTGAGCCAGTAGCGGCAGTGTCAGGCCGAGACGGGCTTCCAGCGAATCACGATTGACCTGCTGGGCGCTTTTATAGAAATCGATGGCGCGCGAGTAATTGCCCGCCAGATAATTGAGCCAGCCGCTGCGTAACAGAGCGAGTTCGTGTTTCGAGTCGCGTTTGAGGATGGACTCCAGTGAACTGGCGGCGGCTGCATACTGGCCGGCGGCTTCCAGACTGTAGCTACGTGACCAGCTATCGTCGGCGCGTGCGGTTGACGAAAACATCACGGCGCTGATCAACAAAAGGCCGATCAACAGAAGGCTGAGGGGTTTCAGTAAGGTGAGGTTTACCATTGCTTGCTGACTCCTGCATAAATGAAAAGGCTGTTGTAATCGTCGTTGGTGGACACGTCTTCATACTGTTCCAGGCCGCCATAGATATAGAATGTGGCTGCTTCGGCACTGTTCCAGTGCGCGCCCAGACTGTAACTGGCGGTCTGCATGTCCGCCAGGTTGTAGACCCGTCGCGCCTGATCGTCCACGGCATACAGGCGTTCGCCGAATAGCATGCTGACATCGATGCGACTGGGTCCAGGACTGCCGGCCGGATACCAGTGACTCCAGCTCAGTTCGCTCGCGCGGGTGCTGTCGACACCCGGTGTGCGCAGGTCGTTGTCCAGTTCGATGGCGTAGTGGCGCAGGCTGATGCGGTCGTACTGGTCATTGAACAGCAGGAACAGCCCCGGTACCCACTGGTCCACCTTGAGCTGGCCGAGACTGCTGTCGCTGGAATCATACTGAGAGTGTGCATAACCCAGTTCGACGCCGTAATTTCCACTGAACGGTGTGTATAACAAACGCGGATTGATGACCTGGATGTCATCGGTGAATTCACTGTCGATGACGTTGAAGCCGGCCTTGGCGATGCCCGACATGCTGCCACCCGGTGCGCCGGATGCCCCGCCGCCGCCCAGACTTTCACTGCCGGTGTAGTAATCGAGAAAAAGGGTCAGGCGGCCGGACAGAAGATCCGGGAAAAAGCTCTGCCAGCCCCCCAGGTAAAGCAGGTTGGTGCTGATATTCTGCCGGACGCTGAGACTCTGGCTCTGGTGGATGAAGCCGACACCCAGACCACTGTTGTCCAGGTGCACGCCGTTGAGGAAGACACTCAGTTCATACTGGGTATTGAGCTGGTCGGAAGTATTGAAACTGCTGAACAGGGCATTGGCGCTGCCGTTGAGTTGCCATTGCGCCAACACGGGTCGGGCGGTTAGCAGCAGGGAAAAAATCAGCATCGATTGCATTGTGAAGCGAATGGACCTGTTCATGTCGAAGACTCATTGTTGATTTGCCAGCCTGGAATGCCCTGATCCTCAACCAGCCCCATGCCGACCAGTTCCGCACGATAGCGGTCGCGGCCGAAGCTCAGTTCAAACCTGGTGCAACCTTTTTGCGGATCGAATACCGCCAGGCTGTGCGCGGTATGGGTCTTGCCGAACAGGCTTAGCTGATGTTCCGCCGTCTGCCGCCAGCATTTGTCATCCGCCAGCCAGTGGCGCTGGTATTCACTGTGCAGACCGCCGCCGAGTGGATATTGCAGGGCAAACAGCAGTTTTTGCCAACGGCTCAGGGGTAACAGGCGAGCGTCCGGCGCATCCTGCCAGGCCTGGGCCTGTTCGGTGAGCGGTGTCAGGCCCAGCGCCAGTAACCAGGTGTCGAACAGCCGATCGCCGGGTCCGGTGCGATCGTAAAACGCGAGTACGCCGTTGTTTTCCTGAAATGCCGCACTGGCGCCGGTGTCGCTGTGCAGGCGGTATTCGCCGGCGAGGGTGACGTCCACATTGAAACGGCGTTCGGATTCGGACTCGCTGCTGTCGTTGCGCCAGGCATAACTCATGCAACGGCCCACCGGCAGATGCAGGCGGTTGGCCAGTGCGGCATCGTCGCGGGCCGGTTGCACCCGGTCGCCGACTTCGGGAATGGCGATGACACGATAACTCGGTGTCTGCTGCGCCGAACTGACCACCACACTGGCCAGGTGAAATGGCAGGGTGCGTGAACCGAGCAGGGCATCGGCCTGCGCCTGTAGATGCAGGTGAGGTTGTGGCGAACGGCCGGAGTTGCCGCATTCGGCGAGCGCCGCACCCGGTTCGACCCGGTCTTTTTCCTTCACCCGGACACTGTGCTGTTTGAGGTGCGCGAGCAGGATGTGTTGACCGCCGTCGAGTCGAATCAGGATAAAGTTGCCCCAGTTGTTCTGGGTGTCCATGTCGCCGGGGCGGTTGTCTTTCAGACTGTCGTTGATGCGCACCACGGTGCCATACAC
>CBDULQ010000194.1:0-7255 GCA_965368115.1 uncultured Gammaproteobacteria bacterium
AAATTGAGTTCTGATAAGCATGGATGCGCATCTGAACGACCCGGCAGCGGAACTGACGATGTAACCGATTAGCACCGCTCTAGCAGAAACTATGTTAACAATGGGAGGGTACCCGAAGGGCAAGCACTAAAGGGCGCGGCGTTTTTGGTTACTTTTTTCGCTGTAGAAAAAAGTAACTCGCCAGCGGGCGAAACCCCGCACAAAAGGTTGGCACTGACTTTAGAGCTGGAGAAACAGAACGTAAAACGATTAGCACTAGCTCTTGAGCCGGCGAGTTAACTTTTCACAAAGCATCTATGAAATGATATCGCGACATTAATTGTCGGTAAGAAATAAAGACAGAGACTTAAGAGTTGGCACAACAAACCGGAAAATTCAATTATCCCGAGTCAAAACCTCAATCTCCCCCTTCGCCCTTTCAACCCGATCCCAATCCCCAAGCTTCCGATAAACCAGCACCAGACTCTCCAGACTCTCAACCACCCAATACTGCAACCGCACCGACTTCGCCGTTTTATACAATTCCTCAAACTTGATCCGCGCCGCCGGCCAGTCCCCACGCAGGGTCATACTCTCGCCCCACTCCCGCAGGGTTACCATCACACCGGTTGAACTGGCCTGTTGGCGATAGGTCTCCAGCGCCTGCCCATACAGAACATCGCTACGCTTAAAGTCTTTATCGATATCCGCCTGCTGCGCCTGGAAACGCCACAAGCGTGGCTGATAGGCGGACTGTGTAGCGACTGCCGACTCGAAAGCCTGTAACAGCGGTTTGGCATCGGCCTGTTTTGCAAAAGCCAGACGCAGCTTATTGGTTAGCAAGGCGGCCTTCAGTTGCAGAGGCAGCGAGGCATCGTCGCCATACTGATCCAGTATTCCCGCGGCACGTTTCAGGGAAAAATACTGTATGGCGATAGACGAGTCCATGATATCGAGATAAACCCGTTTATCCACCATACCATGCCGCTTGATGAGTTCACGTGCTGCGTCGATCTGAGCTTGTGCGGCTTCCAGTTGATGCAGTGCAATGCTGGTTTTGGCGAGGTTGATGCGACTGTTCAGTTCACCGGAGACGTCGTTATAACGCTGATAACTTGCCAGGGCATCGGCGAACTGGTTGAGTGCCTGACGAAACTGCTGACGTTGATAATATTGCAGGCCACTTTGCATCTGGGCTTCTGCCGCCTGTTGCCAGTAGCTTTTTTCGATTTTCGGGGGCGGACTGGCGCAGGCACTCAGCAAGCTACTGATCAACAACAGAACGATAATAAAAGGATTACGAGACAACATCGTCATGTCAATCATTGGCCGGTGCAGGATCGACCAGCAGAGGTTTGTCTTCAGGCTGGCCGATGGCTGATGAAATCGGCCAGATACGTTGCGTGGCTTCGATGGTCTGGCGCGTTTCGTCGATGACCGACTGCACGTCGTCCAGCATCTCCGGCAGTTTGTCGGTGTCGCGATTCATTTTCTGCATCATCTGTTCCAGTTGCACGGTGGCACGTTCCAGGTTGGCAATACCGGTTTCGAAGGTCTGTTCGAGTTTCTTATCGTATATCAACGAGCCCACCGGTCCCTGACCTGAATTGATTTGCTGGCTCATGGCTTCCAGATTGGCGGCCATGCCGTTGATCGATGTGATGGTCTGTTCGATATGTTCGGTATTGACGGCGGAAATAAGTTCCGACACATCGGTGATCATCTGATTGACCGTCTGCAGAGTCGCCTGCGCCTTGGCAATCACCGTGTCGATGGATGCGGATTCGATGACCAGCAGTTCCTTGCCCTCTTCCACCACATCCAGTTGCGGCGCACCGGCGGTGATTTCAACGATCGATTTACCGATGATGGTCGCATTAAGGCTGCTGATTTTCGCCACCGAATCGGTACGAATAAGATTGCGATAACGACGCGCTACCGACAGAGTGAGCAGGATATCGTTGTTCTCGGTAATTTCGATATTCGACACATTACCCACTTCGAAACCCGAGATCTGCACACTGGTTTCGGTGCTCAGCCCGGCAGCGGAATGCACACGCGCATAGAGCACAAAATAGTCTTCGAAGAAATTCTGTTTACGCAACAGGGACACCAGTACTGCTATTAGCAGCACGATGGCCGCCAGTACAAAAATACCCACCAGCTTTTCCTGAAAACTGTAACTGGTGCGATGAATGTAATGAGACGTACTACGTACTGCGCGCTTTTCCATACTCAACTCAGATAAACATTTCCCAGCATTCTTTGAATGCGTTCCTCACCAATGCTACGCATATCGCTGGCGGGATCGAAACAGATGATGTCGTCATGCCCAAAATAAATAGCCCGATTGTGCTGGGTCAATAGCTGACCTACATCATGGTTATGAATAATAGCCGCCATTTGCTGTTCACGCACATGATTCAACATGTAGCTTAACAGGGCATTACCGGCGCTACGATTATACAGGCGGAGAAAATCATCCAGCAGGATAACTTTCGGATTCATCAACAATACACGCACCATCAGTGCGGCGGTATAGGCATACTGGTCGACATAGGCCGGTAACAAATCGAAATGCTCCGGCTCCACATCCAGTTCGTCGAGCATGTGGCGTGCGCGTTCGAGCAAAGCATCGCGTTCGCCAAGGCGATGATAAGCGGCGGGTAATACCACGTTGTTGAGCAGGGTCTGCACCGACAGAAGGCGGCTATTGCGATCGAGAAAAGCCATGTGTGTGCGCATAGCTTGCCAGCCGGATTTATCCAGTGCATTGACCGTACGCCCCTCGAACAGCACCTCACCCTGTGCAGCATCTTCCAGTCCCGCCAGACAAGCCACCCATGCCGATACCTGCTGTGCGGATTCACCCAGCAGGGTCAGCACCTGCCCGGCCCCGACACTGAGCTGCAGCGCCTGATGCTCGACAGACAGCGCTTCGGGCCGCAGATCCACCGCCTCTAACAATACCCCGGCCATTACAACAACACCATGGCACTGACACCGTCGATGACAAACAGCAGGGTGAGAATATTCACGATCGCCCGCTGGGTTTGTTGCGGCACTTCGGTCGCCGACACACCGACACGTAGTCCGTGGTAACAGGCGACCGCGCCGATGGTCAGCCCAAACAGCATGTTCTTGACCACAAACACCAGTAACATCAGCGGCGTAATGCCGTCGGTGAGATGAAACAGATAGGAAAAATGCAGGGTCGAGTTGACCAGCCCGCTTAGAATGATACCGCTGACCAGGGTAATCACCGTAAAGAACACCGCCACCACCAGTTGCGAAATCGCCACCCCCATGAGTCGTGGTGCGACCAGGTATTCGTTGATATCCACACCCATGATTTCCAGCGAGCGGATTTCTCCGTGCAGTTTCATATTGCCCAGATCGACGGTAATCGCGGAACCGGTTCGACTGATCAGGGTGATGGCGGCGATCATCGGCCCCAATTCCATGCCGATGACATAAATCAGCATGGTCACCGTATCGCCCACCGAATCAAACAGGGTGATCATACGAAAGGTCAGAATAAAACCGGTGAGCAGGCCGAGAAAAACAATCACCGGCATGGCGTCGACGCCGGTAAAAATAATCTGTGTCACCAGTGGACGATAACTGTTGCGTTTGAACAAACGCAGTCGAGAAAACCAGGCCAGTAATACAAAACAGACGAAGGTGGTGAGATTAACCAGGTAATCGATACGCCTCAGTACAAATGCGCCGGTGGCGCCGGGTACTCTGGTGATAAGTTGTAGCATGTAGTTCCCTGGCCGCCGTTCCGATCCGCGTGGATGACATCAGTAGATCATCTGTACCTGCTGTTCCCCGGTCAGGCCGGTCAGGCGATTGATCAGTTCATCGCTGGGCTGTACCTTCCAGCTATCCCCCAGCGACAGTTTGGCACTGGCGCCCTGCTTCTGGTAACTGATCCACACCGGGCAATCCCCTTCCCGAAACGGGTTCAGCACCTGGTTCAGTTCACTGAGAAAACCGTTGGCGGCCTGACTGGCATCGAGCTGAATTTCCAGCCGCCGCGCAAAACGCTGTCGCGCTTCGGTAATATCATAGATGGTTTTCGCAGTGATCCGGTAACCGCCGAAATAATCGTCATACGCCACGTTGCCTTCGACGATGATCAACTTGTCCTTGTTGAGCAGGTAACTGTATTTTTCGAACTGCTCTTCGAAGATGCGTACTTCAATGCGCGCAGTACGATCGTCCAGCACCGCCGAAACGATCTTACCGCCGGTCTTGGTCTTGCGCACGCGCATGCCGATCATCAGCCCGGCCAGCTTGTAATCCCGGGCGTTCTTACGCGCCATGTAATTGTTGCCGCTGCCCGCCGAACCGGTATCGGCGAAATCAGCCAGATCACCCAGCGGGCAGTCGGTAAACCTGCGCAGTTCTTTTTCGTAGCGATCGATGGGATGCCCGGTCAGGTACAGGCCCAGGGTTTCCTTTTCCAGGGTGAGACGCTGTTCTTCATCCCATTCCGGCACCTCCACCGAGTCTACCGGGGCAATGGCATCTTCCTCGACCGCGGAACCGAACAGATCGTCCTGGCCCTGTTGTGCATTGCGCTGATGCTGTTCCGCCATCTGGATGGCATTCGGCAGACTGGCCACCAGGCTGGCCCGGTTATGACCCAGCTTGTCCAGAGCGCCCGCTTTCACCAACGCTTCCATCACCCGCTTGTTGACCTTACGACCATCGATGCGGCGACAGAAATCGTACAGATCCTTATAGGGTCCGTTACTCTTGCGCTCTTCGATAATGCCTTCCAGTGCCGACTGCCCCACCCCCTTGATGGCGCCGAGACCGTACAGCACCTGAGCGTCGTCCGGCACACTGAACTTGTAAATCGACCTGTTGATGTCCGGCGGCAACACTTCGAGCCCCATGCGATGACAGTCTTCGATCAGCACCACCACCTTGTCCGTGTTATCCATATCCGCTGACAACACCGCGGCCATGAACTCGGCAGGATAATGGCATTTCAGCCAGCAGGTCTGGTAAGACAGCAACGCATAGGCTGCCGAGTGCGATTTGTTGAAACCGTAACCGGCGAATTTTTCCACCAGGTCGAAAATTTTCATCGCCAGGTCGGCATCGATGCCGTTGTTCTTGGCGCCGTCCTCGAACACCGCCCGCTGCTGGGCCATGACCTCGGGTTTTTTCTTACCCATGGCGCGGCGCAGCATGTCCGCACCGCCCAGGGTGTAACCGGCCAGCGCCTGGGCAATCTGCATGACCTGCTCCTGGTAGAGAATGATGCCGTAGGTCGGCTCCAGGATGGGCTTCAGGGATTCGTGCTGGTACTGGGCGTCCGGGTAGGACACGGCTTCGCGACCGTGCTTACGGTTGATGAAGTTGTCCACCATGCCGGACTGCAACGGACCCGGCCGGAACAGGGCCACCAGTGCGATGATGTCTTCGAAGCAGTCCGGTTGCAGACGCTTGATGAGATCCTTCATACCGCTGGATTCAAGCTGGAACACGGCGGTGGTTTCGGCCCGTTTCAACAGTGCAAACGTTTCCGAATCTTCCAGCGGCAGCAGGTTCATGTCCAGGTCCTGCCGATCCGCATGGCGCGCCTTGATGTTGGCCACCGCCCAGTCGATGATGGTCAGGGTACGCAGGCCGAGGAAGTCGAACTTCACCAGGCCGATCTGTTCCACGTCGTCCTTGTCGAACTGGGTCACCAGCGAACCGCCACCCTGTTCACAATACAGCGGCGTGAAGTCAGTGAGCACCGAGGGCGAAATCACCACGCCCCCGGCGTGTTTACCGGCATTCCGCGCCAGGCCTTCCAGCGACAGGGCCATGTCGATGAGTTCGTGCACGTCCTCTTCTTCCGCATAGGCTTTGGCCAGATCATCCGCTTCGTTGAGCGCCTTGCTCAGGGTCATGCCGATTTCGAAGGGCACCATCTTGGCGATGCGGTCGACGAATCCGTAGGACAGCCCCATCACCCGGCCCACGTCGCGCACCACCGCTTTCGCCGCCATGGTGCCGTAGGTAATGATCTGCGACACCCGATCGCGGCCATAATGCTGGGCCACATAGTCGATGACCCGATCGCGGCCTTCCATGCAGAAATCGACGTCGAAGTCAGGCAGCGACACCCGCTCCGGGTTGAGGAAACGTTCGAACAGCAGGTCGAATTCCAGTGGGTCCAGGTCGGTGATCAGCATGGCATAGGCGACCAGGGAACCGGCGCCGGAACCCCGCCCCGGTCCGACCGGAATGTCGTTGTCCTTGGACCATTGTATGAAGTCGGCCACGATGAGGAAGTAGCCCGGGAAGCCCATGCCGGTGATGACGTCGATTTCGATCTGCAGACGATCGTAATAGGCCTTGCGTTTGGCCTCCGCGTCCGGGTCGTCGGGACTGATCAGTACCTGCAGGCGTTTCTCCAGACCGTCACGGGCGACTTTGGCAAAATAGCTGTCGGTGGTCTCACCTTCAGGGATCGGGAAATTGGGCAGGAAGCTTTCGCCGAGGCGGATGGTGAGATTGCAGCGACGGGCGATCTCCACCGAGTTGGCCAGCGCCTCGGGGATGTCACTGAACAGCTCGCACATTTCATCTTCGCTGCGCAGATACTGCTGATCACTGTAATGCTTGGGACGGCGTGGATCGTCCAGGGTCCGCCCGTCGTGAATGCACACCCGCACTTCGTGGGCTTCGAAATCGCCCGCATCGAGAAAACGCACGTCATTGGTGGCCACCACCGGCGTCTGTGTAGCCAGCGCCAGCTGCACCGCGGCGTGTAGATATTCTTCTTCGCCCTCACGACCGGTGCGCTGTAATTCGAGGTAATAGCGATCGCCGAAAATACCCTGCCAGAACTGCAGGGTCTCCTGGGCCAGAATCGAATTGCCCGCCAGCAGGGCCCGGCCCACGTCACCTTCGCGACCACCGGACAGGGCAATCAAACCCTCGTTGAGTTCGCGCACCCAGTCGATTTCCATCATCGGGATGCCGCCGTGCTGACCTTCCTGATAGGACCTGGACACCAGTCGGGTCAGGTTCTGGTAGCCGGTGCTGTTCTGGCACAGCAGCACCATGCGTGTCGGCTGTTCACCCTCCGCTGCCGGACGCAACCAGGCATCCACGCCGATAATGGGTTTGATGCCTGCAGCCATCGCCGCCTTGTAGAACTTCACCATGGCAAACAGGTTGCTCTGGTCGGTCAGCGCCATGGCCGGCATGTCCAGATCGGCGGCTTTTTTCATCAGCGCTTTGATACGTACCGTATGGGACC
>CBDULQ010000195.1:0-7202 GCA_965368115.1 uncultured Gammaproteobacteria bacterium
CCCCGGAAACCACCACCAACCGAGCCATCGAAATGTTTCGCAATGCCCGGCACCTGCATTCACTGGCGGTGGTATCGGATAACCAGCCACTCGGTCTGGTGTATCGGGCCGACATGCTGGAACTGTTCGCCAGTCGCTACGGTCGCGACTTGCACGGCAAGAAACCGGTGATGGAATTTATTCGCAATACGCTTATCGTCGACGATCGTATGGCAGTGGAAGACGTTAGCAAACTCATCACCGATGCCAACAAACTGGATTTTTCCCACGACTTTATCATTACCCGCGATCAGCATTACGAAGGCATCGGTCACATCAAGGATCTGCTCAAGGTGATCACCGATCTGCAGATCCAGTATGCACGTTACTCCAATCCGCTCACCGGTTTACCCGGCAATGTCCCCATCTATGAAACCATCGACGGATTGCTTTCCGCCAGGCACGAATTCAGGGTCGCCTATTGCGATCTGGATAACTTCAAACCCTATAACGATGTCTACGGTTACAGCCGGGGTGATCGTGTGCTTCAGCAGCTGTCGAGCATACTCAGTGAAAACGTCGATAAAGAAGCCGATTTTGTCGGCCACATCGGTGGTGACGATTTTGTGGTGATTTTCCAGAGCAGCGACTGGGAAGATCGTTGCCGCTACATGATCGAGGAGTTTGCCAATGCGGTCAGCCATCACTATGACCAGGAACACCTGGCCGAGGGCGGCATCACCACCACCGATCGCCGCGGCAACCAGATGCAGTTTCCATTACTGAGTCTGTCCATCGGCTGTGTGCATCCGGACCCTGCATTATGTTCGTCGCATCATGCGGTGGCCAGTCTTGCCAGTGAGGCCAAAGTCATGGCCAAGAAAACCGATGGCAACTCGCTGTTTATCGACAACCGGCGTTCGCTTAAAAACACGATCCAGCCATTGCTGCGAAACCGGGACGAATCCGTCTAGTTATAATGCGTACGTAAAATTTCGTAGGCTTCACGCACTTCCATAAAACGCTGCTGATCACCGCCCTTGTCCGGATGAAACTGGCCGGCCAGTTTTTGATAACGGCGCCGGATGCCCGCCCAGTCGGATGATTCATCCAGGCCAAGAACATCGAGTGCATCGCTCACCTTGTCGCCAGAAAAATACATATTCCAGAAACTGTCCAGCAAATCCCGCACATCCTGTTCAGTGGTGTCATGCAAATTACGCCAGTCCAGGTAATAATCACGCACCCGTTGTTCAGCCTGATCCGAAATTTCATGTGAGGAGGAAGCGACACGGGTCGCCTGCATTTGAATGTCCAGCGCGGTTATCGACAGATAAATGCCCTCATCCAGCAAAGACGTCTGCAGTTCATAGAGTGCATTCATGGTCACGAAGTGCTTCCTGAATACTGCCATCTGGTAACTGTGATCAGCGACACCGAAATCGAAACCCTGCTGTTCCAGCTGCCTGATCAGGTCGTATTCACCGACCCGCTGTTCAGCGTTTTTGAGAATATCGAGGATGGGAATAATAAAAGGATTGTGCTGCATCTTGCTGCCATTCGGTGCCGGTACTCACCAATATAGCAGTCGTAGACTTGTTGTGCAGCCCGCTACAGCGCGAGATAGATAATACCTTCTTCAACCTTGATATCGAACCGACCGGTACAACCTTCATCCGGCCCCAGCGCTTCACCACTGCCCAGATCGATTTTCCAGTTGTGCAGCGGACAGGTAACCGAGCGATCGTGCACGATGCCCTGCGACAACTTGCCCTGGCGATGCGGACAGGCATCATTCAGGGCAAACACTTCGTCTCGGGCATTGCGGAACACCGCAATGTCCTGTTCACCGTTTCTCACCACGCGCGCACCCAGCGGCGGGATATCGCTCAAACTGCCGATTTCAACCCAGTTGGACATATTGTTTTTTACCTTCGTTAGTTTCTGTCATGCCCGATGCGACGACACGGTTTCATTCGGTCATGCTCATTAATCTGATGATTACTGTCCGATCACTTTCAAGGGCACGAACTCATGTTGGTCAGCGCCCTCGGAAGCGCGTTGCTGCCAGGGATCATGGTATGCGCCGGTGGCTTCCTGAGACTGTTTGAAACGTTCCGCCAGGGCTTTGCGATTATCAGCATCTTCGACAATGTTCTGTTTAACGTGACTCAAACCAACCCGCCCGATCCAGGGCGCAGTACGTTCCAGGTAGCGCGCTTCTTCACGATATAACTGGATGAATGCCGCCGAGTATTCGAGCACTTCGTCTTCAGTATCAACACGGGTCAGCAGATCAGTGGCACGCACCTTGATACCGCCGTTGCCGCCGACATGCAATTCATAACCGGAGTCGACACAGACCACGCCGAAATCCTTGATGGTGGCTTCAGCGCAATTACGTGGGCAACCGGAAGCCGCCATCTTGAATTTATGCGGCATCCAGGAGCCCCAGGTCAGTTGTTCCAGTTTGATACCGATACCGGTGGAATCCTGGGTACCGAAACGACACCACTCACGACCGACACAGGTTTTCACCGTGCGCAAGGCCTTACCGTAAGCATGACCGGACACCAGCCCTTTGTCGTTGAGGTCCTTCCAGATCAACGGCAGCTGTTCTTTTTTGACGCCGTACAGACCGATGCGTTGACCACCGGTGACATGCACGGTTTGCAGATTGAATTTTTCCGCCACATCGGTAATCGCACGCAATTCCTTCGGCGTCGTCATGCCGCCCCACATGCGCGGTATCACCGAATAAGTACCGTCTTTCTGAATATTGGCGTGGGCGCGTTCGTTGATAAAACGGGACTGCGGATCGTCTTTGGCTTCACCTGGCCAGGTGGCGATGAGATAGTAATTCAATGCATTACGGCAGGCGGCACAACCGTCGCTGGTTTTCCAGCTCAGACTTTCGAATACGCTGTCGATACTTTTCAGCTCCTGTTCACGAATCGCTGCACGCACCTGGTCGTGGGTATAGTCGGTGCAGGCGCACAGCGGCTTGGCTTCGGGCGCCGAATAGTCGCCACCCAGAGTGGATTCCAGTAACTGTTCCACCAGTCCGGTACATGAACCACAGGATGACGATGCCTTAGTGTGAGCCCGAACGTCATCCAGCGTGAACAGACCTTTCTCGGTGATCGCCTTGACGACGTCACCCTTGCAGACACCGTTGCAACCGCAGATTTCGGCATCGTCCGCCATACTGGCAACCACATTGCCACCGTGACCGGAATCGCCGAGATGCGCCTGGCCAAACATGAGCTGATCACGAATATCCGAGACCCGGGTTTTTTCACGCATCAGTTGAAAATACCAGGCGCCGTCCACCGTATCGCCGTACAACACGGCTCCGGCGATGCAATCATCCCTGATCACCACTTTCTTGTAGATGCCGCGACTGGCGTCCTGCACCACGATGTCTTCAGTGGTGTCGTCACCCATGAAATCACCGGCGGAGAACAGATCGATACCGGTCACTTTCAATTTGGTCGAGGTCACCGAGCCCTGATAGAAACCGATGCCGTATTCAGCCAGGTGATTGGCACACACTTTAGCCATTTCGAACAACGGCGCCACCAGACCATAGGCGATGCCGCGATGTTGAACACACTCACCCACGGCATAAATTTTCGGATCGAAGGTTTGCAGCGTATCGTTCACCACGATACCCCGTTCGCAATGCAGACCGGCGGCTTTGGCCAGTTCGATGTTGGGCCGGATACCCACGGCCATGACGACAAGATCCGCCGCCAGTTCGCTGCCATCGGCAAACTTCACGCCCTGCACCCTGCCCTCGCCGACAATCTCGCTGGTGGAGGCTTTCATCATGAACTGCATGCCCTTGTCTTCCAGCGATTTTTTCAGCATGGCGCCGGAGATCGGATCCATCTGGCGCTCCATGAGCCAGTCCATCAGGTGCACCACGGTGACACTCATACCCTGTTTCATCAGGCCGTTGGCGGCTTCCAGTCCGAGCAGGCCGCCGCCGATGACCACCGCGTGCTGTTTTGATTTCGATGCGTCGAGCATCAGGTCGACATCGTGGATATCACGAAAACTGATCACGCCGTCCAGGTCGTTACCGGGTATGGGAATGATGAAGGGATCGGAACCGGTGGCGATGAGCAGGCGATCATAAGGTTGCTCTAAACCGCCTTCGGCAATCACCTTGCAGCCGGTTCGATCGATGGCGGTGACTTTTACGCCCTTGTGCAGGGTGATGCCGTTGTCCGCATACCACTGCAGATCGTTAAGCATGATGTCATCGATGGTTTTCTCACCGGCCAGCACCGGCGATAACAGAATTCGGTTGTAGTTGCCGTAAGGTTCGGCACCGAACACGGTGATGTCATATTTATCCGGGGCCAGCTGCAGCAACTCTTCCACGGTACGCATGCCGGCCATACCGTTGCCGATCACAACCAGTTTTTCTTTCATCACACCTGCTCTCCTGGGGGACGGTCATTTACTGGCACAATTCAGCAACAACTATGCCACCCAGCAGATACGCGAATAAGCCAATGTATTTATTTGTTTTTTTCAATCTCTGCGGAATGCCCCCGGACCCGGTTGCTGGTTCGTCACAGCGCATCCCGGGGCTGATCTGCACCCATTTAATGCAAGCCCATCATCGATGCCGCGTCGACCCGCACATCCACCGCGGAGCCGCACCATTGTTGAACAGCACGATTTTGTCGTTTCAGGTGGAGCACGAAATTCGCGCAAAACAGTGATTAATCAAAGATTTGCACCGTAATGGCGCAGACTGGCTCCCGGACATGAGAGCACACCGAACGGATAGCCCGGCCCGGGCTATCGACCCGGACTCTGTCCTGGACTATCTATTTTTATTCAAAAAATTATGGATGTACTAGACTCGAATATAGCTTTGTGGAAACCGTGGTATCGACTGTGGCAGCCAATCATCATCCTAACCCCCAGCATCAGCAGGAAGTCATCCAGCTCCACAAACAGTTAATTGATCGCGAAACCGAAATCGAAATGATTACCGCCACCCTGGCGGAAATCGGTCGCGAACTCGATCTCACCCGTATCTACGAACTGGTCGCGCGACGCGCCCAGGAACTGATCCACGCCGAAACCGTGCTCATCCCCGTCATCGACCCGGGCCAGGATACCTACACCTATCGTGGCGGTTTCGGCAAGAATGCATCGGAAATCATCGGCCAGAGCCTGCCCATGGACTGTGGCATCTGTGGCTGGGTGTGGCGCCACAACCGGGCCTGGTGGCGCGGCACACTCAGTGAGCTCTCCGACGAGGAACGTAATCGCTGGGAAAAAGAAGCCGGCTCGGTGATCCTGGTGCCACTCAAAGGTCGTCACGGCACCCTCGGCGGTATCGCCGGCATCAACAAAATCAGCGACCGGGACTTTGATCGTCGCGACCTGAACCTGCTCAATATTTTCGCCAGTGTCGTCGCCGTCACCATCGACAACGCCATGGCCATCGATAAGCTGGAACATTCGCAGCGCACCATGGAGCAATACCAGCAACGGCTGGAAATTCTCAATCGCCAGCTCACCGAAAGTACCCGCGAACTGGAAAACCTGTCGCTATACGATCCGGTGACCGAACTGCCCAATCGCTCACTGGCCCACGACCGACTGATTCAGCATATATCCATCGCCCGTGATCACCAGCTCAGCTTCAGTGTGCTGCTGTTCGACGTCGACCACTTCAAACAGATCAATGACACGCTGGGCCACGAAAACGGTGACCTGTTACTGAAGATGCTGTCACAACGTTTCTCCGAACAACTGTTCTCCGATGAAACCTTCAGCCGTCTGGGCGGCGATGAGTTCATGCTGATCCTGCCGCGACAAAACGGCAAACAGGCGCTACGTCGCGCGCGCAAATTGCTAAAACTGCTGGAGCAGCCATTTCACATTAACGGCAACGACATCACCATCGGCGCCAGCGTCGGTATCTCAGTATTTCCCGATCACGGCGACGACCCGAGCACACTGATGCGATTTGCCGATATCGCCATGTACAACGCCAAGCAGAACAAACTCGGTATGGTGTTGTACAACGCCGACGACGATTCCTCCTCGCTGGGTCAGTTGACCATGACCACCGACCTGCGTCGAGCACTGGAGGAAGAACAGTTCAAACTGTATTTCCAGCCCAAGATCAGTTTCAAGGACGGGCGCATTTACAGTGCCGAGGCCCTGGGGCGCTGGAATCATCCGCAAAACGGTCCCATACCACCGAGTATTTTCATCCAGTTGCTGGAACAGAACGCGCTCATCAACCAGTACACCGAGTGGGTCATACACCAGGCCCTGAAACAGATTTCAACCTGGCAGGCACGCGGGCACGACCTCAAGCTGGCCATTAACATTTCCACCCTGACCCTGTCTCACGATCAGTTCCTGCATTTCCTGCTCGCCACCATTCCGGCCAGTGGACTGGGCGATAAACTGATCTTCGAAATTACCGAGAGCCTGTTCCTGGCCGAATTTGATAACCTGTCGAAAACCCTCAACCTGATTCGCGACCTGGGCATTACCCTCTCCATCGATGATTTCGGTACCGGCTATTCGTCACTCAGTCGACTTAAAAAATTACCGGTCAAAGAACTCAAGATCGACCGCTCGTTCATTCTTGATATGGCGCACAATATGGATGACCAGGTCATCGTTAAGTCGACCATCGACCTGGCGCATAACCTGGATCTGTTCGTGGTGGCGGAAGGCGCCGAAAACGAAGACGTGGTGAATCATTTACGCGAACTGGGGTGTGATGCGGTGCAGGGTTATTTTATCGGCCGACCGGTACCCATCGACGAGTTCGATAAATTGCTGGAACGACAGAAAAAAAAGGCTTAAGGGCACGCTGATTAATTCTGGACTCAAGGCTTTCGTTCATGATTGATTCAGGGGAGCTAATCAGGGGCTCTTACACCTTACTGCGACTGACGCGGGTCACATTGGGCAGCTGCGACAGCTTGTCCATCACTCGGGACAACTGCTGCAGGTCACTCATTTCCGCGCTGATGGTCATGTCTGCAGTCTGCTCATCGCGATTGGAATGCGTATTGACACCGATCACATCGACCTTGTCATCGGCCAACACCTTGCTCACATCGCGTAACAATCCCTGCCGATCGATCGCTTCGATGTGAATGGATACCGGATAGGTTTTCGCCTGCTCACCACCCCACTCCGCTTCGATCAAACGACCGCGTTTTTCC
>CBDULQ010000196.1:0-7188 GCA_965368115.1 uncultured Gammaproteobacteria bacterium
GTTAATGACCGCCCTGCTGCCAGCGCCTCTGGCTGCGCAGCAGGACACCTTCTGGGAACTGGGCGCCGGCGTCAGCGGTATTCGCCTGCCCCTGTATCCGGGTTCCAGCCAGGACAAGGATTACCTGATCCCGTTTCCGTTTTTCCGCATCCAGACCGAATACTTCGAAGTCGATGAAGGCGTGCGCGGCTTTTTCTACGAATCACCCAATTTGCGCCTGAACGTCAGTGGTGACTTTGGTGTGCCGGTCAGTTCAGCAGACAGCGACATTCGCCAGGGCATGCCCAACCTGAAAACCGTTCTGCAACTGGGGCCATCGCTGGAAATTATTTTCGCCGGCGGTCGCCGTCAGCCCTCGGAACTGCGCCTCGAACTGCCGTTGCGTCTGGCAATAGCCACCGATCTGCAGGACACCGAAAACCTGGGCTGGGTCGCCGAACCGCGCCTGAGTTTCGAAACCCTGCGTCAGTTCCGCACCGGTTTTGCGTTCGAAATCAGCGCCGGTTTACGTTACGCCAGTCAGGATTACCACGCTTATTATTATGATGTCGATCCGCTCTATGCGACATCATGGCGTCCGGCCTACAACAGCGATGGTGGCTATAGCGGATATTTCGCCGACCTGGTCGGCAACTGGCGCAAGCGGGATATGGTGCTGTTCGCCTTTCTGCGTTACCAGAACCTGGGCGGCGCCGAGTTCGACGACAGCCCGCTGGTGCAGGATGAGGGATACATCGCTTTTGGTGTCGGCGCGGCCTGGATTTTTTCCACCAGCCACGATAAATAATCAGGCATAAAAAAACCCGCGCAGTGTGTACTGCGCGGGCCGGGATGAGAAGAGATGGGAAAGGACTACAACTGTTCGATATCAACCTCGTCGGCAATATCGTCTCCGTCGCCACTGTCCTCTTCGATCTTCACAATGCTCTGATCAAGCGTAATCGCACTCAGGAACTGAGTATTGTTGATCGTTGCATCGGATTCGTTCTCATAGTGGGTGCCTCCATTCACAGTGTAACTTACACCCAGGATGGTCAGACTACTGACATCGGCCTGGGTAACCACACCCTGCAATTGCACCTTGGGATCTTCGTCATTGTCACGTTTCACCCGAGTCGCGGTGATGGTGTTAGTGTCGGTTTCGAAGCCACGCACCTGTACATAGTCACCTGTGGTAATTTCACTGAAGCTGAGGAAATCGTCCGGCGCGCCGTCGTTTTCATCTTCCATCTGAGTTGATGTGGTCAGCTGAACAGTCAGAGGCTGTCCGGCCAGGAGCACAGTGAAGCTATTCGATACGGCATCTTTAGTACCCACCAGTGCGGATACTTCGGCATTACCACCGCGGGTTTCAACTTCATCAGCTATCAATACACCGTTGACAACCACGCCTTCCACTTCAACCTTGATGCCCTCACCCAGTTGCAGCGTCGCGGGTTCCTTACTTGCGGAGCCGGCATTCACCGGGTAGCCGTTGATATCGAAGTCACTGTCGGAGACATAACGTGTGATATAACCTTCGATGCTCACTTCGCGACCGTCGTCGTCATAGCTGTAGTCCTCACCTTCCACACGTGTTGCGTTCAGGGTGCTGGTGTTGGTGTCGTAAGTCCCTTTGACTTCCACGAACAGGTCGTTCTGCAAACCATTGGGCAGATCTTCCAGATTTGCTGCAGCCGCATTCACATTCACACCACGCAGGGTGAAGCTGGTGCCGCTGAGACCGGTGATGGTGCCCTTGATCTCAAACTGAGTCGTCGGTGACGACGTGTTCGATTTCAGTTCGATGTAGGTGGCACGCAGCACATCACTGTTGTCGAAGAAGCCGCTGACTTCGATGACTTTGCCGTCGGCCAGGTCGGCCATGGTCATGTCTTCGAAGGCGGTTTCCGCGGTGCTGGCTACGACATTGATACCCAGAATATCGAAGCTGGTTTCGCCGGTGTTAGGATCAGCACTGGTGTTGGCAATCGGACCTTCCAGCTCATCGCCGTAGCGAATGGCAGTTGCGGTACCGGTCACGCCGTCCGCATTGATGGTGCCACTCACCTGCACCACCATGCCGATGCGCAGATCGCTTTCGCTGCCACTGGCATCTTCCAGCTCGAATGTGGAGGCGTTGGTTTCGAATTCGACACCGTTGACGAATACACTACCGAAGCCGGTGACGGTACCGGTCGATACGAATCCACTGCCGCCGATACCGGCGAGGTCGCCGCCGCTACTACAGGCGACCATGATCGTCGCCAGCGATGCCGGCAGTAATAATGTCTTAATCGTTGCTTTCATCTCGATTGTCCTCTTCAGAATCATCCCGATAGAAATAGATACCGAGGCTGACGTACAGACTGTCCGCTTCGTTATCCGCTTCATGCTCACTCAACCAGTTATCCAGTTCTTCAAGTAATGCCTGGGAACGACGACTGGCATATTTATGGAAGGCATCCACATGGGCCGTGTCGAGATGGCCGGTGGAAACCTTGCGTTGAAAACGTCGAGCCGATTTATCGCAGCTCATGTTATGGATCACGGTATTCATCAATTCATTGCTGTCGGTGCCGAGGATGTCGATCAGGTCACTCGGATCGTTACCCGGTACATAGGCATGACTGACCAGGACCACCTTGCCGTCCAGCTGTTCCACACAACCGCTTTTCTGCAGCAGGTCGAACATGGCCCGGGTGGGAATATCACCGCTGAACTGCTTGACCAGTGCGGCGAAAGATTCCTCGCCGCCTTCCATGTCCAGTGGGCGCGGTACGCCCTCGGACGACAGGAAGCGTGGATCGTTCATCCAGCCACTGATCACCCGCACTGCCCGGTTGTATTTTTCGTTGCTGCCGCCGGCCTGTTCGTCACCCAGATCCTGCAGGCGTTTGACTTCCTTGCGGGACAGACCGGTGAGGGCGGAAACGGCGGATACAGTGGGCTTACCTTCGCGTCTGGCCTGGTCGAAAGCTTCCTCGACATAGGCCTTGCGCAGCATCTCCTCGAAACTGCCGCAGGCGACGCCGTTACGTAACATCACCCGCACCAGGGGACGCAGGATGCGGCTGGCGGCTTTTTGTAGAAATGTCTGAATATCGCTGCTCATAATTTGGGATTATATTCCCAAATTTGGCGAATGCAATTGTTTTTTTCGATTGAAGTGAGATTTTGCGGTACCTGAAGCATTACACGTCCGAGCGTCCCGATCGGTGCCCTGGATCACGATATTTGCCGTTAAAAGGCCGCCTGCCGCGGCATACGGCACCCGCCCCGGGTCCGCCCGGCCTCTGGCCTGCTGCCTGAATCATGCTATGATCCTTGGCAAGCCTTCTCGATCACCAGGCCATGTCCAGCACGACACATAAATATAAGGACAGGATTCGCACCCTGCTGTTTGCACTGCCGCTCGTTACCGGCCCGGCCTTCCCCGCCGAAGCGCTGGATAATGCCGCCGAGCCGGTTTATGAATGGCGTCCCTTCATCGAGAACGAACTGCTGGGGATGACCATCGTCAGTCTGCTTCTGTTGCTATTCCTGGGTTCCATCACTTATCTAAGCCTGCTGCTGATTCGCAGGACCAAGGATCACTCCAGCGAACAGTTACGCCTGGAACGGCGCGTCAATTTCCACATGCGGGAGGTGTACGAAGAGCGCCAGAAACTGAACCAGGCCCAGGCCATCGCGCATATCGGTAGCTATGTCTGGGATGTGGAAAACAACATCACCACCTGGTCCGACGAATTGTATCGCATCTTCGGTTACGAACCCGGCGAAATTGAAGCCAACCACAGTCATTTCGTCGATCGCATCCATGAGGAAGACAAGAAAGGCTTTCTGCAACTGACCAGCGACGTCATCGCCAACCGAAAACCCTACACATCGGAATACCGCATCGAACGCCCGGACGGCGAAATCCGTTATGTGCACGAGCAACTGGGTATCAAGCTGGACGACAAGGGCCAGTTACACTCCATGGTCAGCGTGATCCAGGACATCACCGATCGTATCCTCGATGAAAGTCGCCTGCGCTCCGAACGCGACTTCAATGAATCCGTGCTGGAGACCGCGGACAACGTCATCGTCATCCTCGACATGAATGCCTGCTTCGTTCGATTCAATCGCGCCGCTGAACTGCTCACCGGCTACAGCCGTTACGAAGTGCTGGGCAAACCGGTGTGGGATACCGTGATCCCGCCTGAACAGATCGACGCGGTTAAACAGGTGTTCGAAAACCTGCGCCGCGGCAAGGTGGATATTGCCGGTCAGTATCAGAATGACTGGGTGATGCGCGACGGTTCACGGCGTACGCTGGAATGGCGGAACTCCGCCCTGCATAACGACAAGGGCGCAGTCACGCATATCGTGACGCTGGGTTACGACCTCACCGAACGACTGGCGGCCCAGTCGGAACAGGAACGGCTGCACCGCGAACTCAACCAGGCACGCAAGATGGAAGCCCTGGGTCAGCTCACCGGCGGCATCGCCCATGACTTTAACAACATGCTGGGTATCATCATCGGTTATAACGAACTGGCCATGGATGAGTTCGGTGAAAAGATGAACGATACGCTGCTGGATTATCACCACAACATCAACACCGCATCCCATCGCGCACGGGAGCTGGTCAAACAGATGATGGTGTTCAGCAAGAGCAAGAAAACCGAAAAGCAGGCCCTGCAACTGCAACCGTTGATCGAAGAAAACATCGCCATGTTGCGCTCGGTCATCCCGAGCAGTGTGAAGATTCATTTCGAATACGAAAACGATCTGCCCAATGTCATGGTGGATCCGATTCAGGTACAACAGGCGTTGATGAACCTGTGCCTGAACGCACGTGATGCCATGCAGGGCGTGGGCACGCTGAATATCAAACTCGGTATGCAGCATGGGATCGATCGCGAATGCAACGCCTGCCATAAGATCGTGCGCGGCAGCTGGCTGGAAATGTCGGTAAGCGACGACGGCAGCGGCATGGAAGGTGAAGTCATCGAACGCATCTTCGAACCGTTTTTTACCACCAAGGACGTCGGCCAGGGCACCGGCATGGGCATGTCGGTATTACACGCCATCATGGACGGGCACTCCGGACATATTTTCATCGACACACAGAAAAATCGCGGCACCTGTTTCCGCCTGGTGTTCCCGGGCCTGAGCCTGAGTCCCGCCGACGCGTTACCGGAAATTCGCGAACCACAACCCGCCTATCGCAAGGGCAACGGCGAACACATTCTGGTAGTGGATGACGAACCGGTACTGGTGGATTACCTGTACCTGCTACTCAGCGGCAATGGCTATCAGTGCACCAAAACCTGCAGCAGCCCGGAAGCACTGAGCATGATTCAGCAGAATCCACGGGCCTATAACATGATCATTACCGATCACACCATGCCGGACCTGACCGGTACCGAGATGATCCGCCGCCTGCGCACCATACGCGACGACATTCCGGTGATTCTGGTCACCGGCTATAGCGACACGGTGGATATGCGCGACATCGACCTGCATGACATCACACTACTCGACAAACCGCTGGATTCCGGCGTATTGCTACGCCATGTCGCCGAACGGCTCGCCGCAGCAACGCCGCGCCGGTCTCACGGCTGAATGCATTCACATTCCGTTACAACCACAACACATTACAGGGAGTCAATATGAAACAACTCAAAGCGCTGATTGCCGGTATCGTCATCGGCCTGCTCATCGGACTCTGGTTCGGTGTCAACCTGGGCCGGGATAAAGCGATTTTCAGCAATCCTTTCGAAGCCGATACACTGCAGGACAAGATTCGCGAGACCGGTGAAACCATCATTGAAAAGAGTGGTGAAGCACTGGAAAAAGGCGGCAAGGCGCTGAAAGACAAGGTGCAGGAAGCGCAATAAACCGCGCCTTAAGGCACTCGACCCTTTATAAATACGCGCCAGCTTCAGGAGGTTCCCGACAGAAGCGTTCGGGAACGACGACATTTTTGTATTGGCGCCCCCTTCAATTCTCGTCATACCTGCGCAAGCAGGTATCCAGTGACCTGCCGACTGGCGCACCATTGGGAGAACTGGATTCCCGCTTGCGCGGGAATGACGATGACCTGTTTATGTGGATTAGCGCGAAGAACGATACACCTGATCGCGACTGCGCTTGCTCAACACCAGTTGCCACAACTGTCCCTGACGCGAACGGAAAAATCCTGCGCAACAATGTAGATAGTATTTCCACATACGGTAGAAACGTTTGCCGTATTTCGGTTCCAGTTCCGGCCAGGCGCGATCGAAATTTTCCCACCAGGCCATCAGGGTACGATCGTAATCCTGTCCAAAATTATGCCAGTCTTCGATCAGGAACTGATCGTCGACCACTCGAGCGATTTCTCGCGCCGAAGGCAACTTGCCGTTGGGAAAAATATAGCGATCGATCCAGGGGTCGACCGTCGAGGTTTCCTTGTGAATGCCGATGGTATGCAGCAGGAACAGGCCGTCGTCTTTCAACAGACGATACGCGGCGTCGAAATAGGCGGCATAGTTTTTCGGACCCACGTGTTCGAACATACCCACTGAAACGATCTTGTCGAACTCGCCTTCCAGTTTCCGGTAGTCCATCAGTATGATCTCGACCGGCAAACCTTCACAACGTTGTTGCGCCAGTTTCTGTTGTTCCCGGGAAACCGTAATGCCGACCACTTCGACACCATAGTGCTGTGCTGCATGGCGGGCCAGGCCGCCCCAGCCGCAACCGATTTCCAGTAGACGCTCACCGGGCTTCAGTTCCAGTTTGCGGCAGATCATGTCCAGTTTATCGAACTGGGCCTGTTCCAGGTTTTTTGCATTGGCCCAGTAAGCGCATGAATAACTCATGCTACTGTCGAGCATATTTTCGAACACATCGTTACCGATGTCGTAATGTTGTTCACCGACCTGGAAAGCGCGCTTGCTGGATTGCAGGTTGAAAAGTTTCTGGCGTAACACTTCCGCCAGCAGGCGAAACCGCGCCCAGCCACCGAGTTTTTCTTCGATATCATGTTTCATCAATCGACAGAACATATCGTCAAGGGCATGACAGTCCCATTGACCGTCCATATAGGATTCACCGAAACCCAGTGAACCCTGGGTGAGTATACGACGATACATATCGTCATCATGCACCTGGATATCCCAGGCATAACGTCCGTTGAAACGGATACCGGCCGGCTCGATCAGTTCACTCAATACG
>CBDULQ010000197.1:0-7032 GCA_965368115.1 uncultured Gammaproteobacteria bacterium
GCGTCAGCGAGCAGCAGGGCATTCGCATTCTGTTTACTGACGGATCGCGAATCATTTATCGCCTGTCCGGCACCGGTACCGAAGGCGCTACCCTGCGCGTGTATATCGAGAAATATGAACCGGATGTCAGCAAGCACCTGGACGATACCCAGCAGGCGCTGGCCGAACTCATCGACATTGCCGATCAGTTGGCTTCCATTAAAAGCATCACCGGCCGCCAGCAAGCGGACGTCATCACCTGATCCACTGCCCTGTTAACAACCCGATCGAATCCTGAACCATGAAAGAAACTGTTTACGAACTGGAAGTCCGTCCTAACATTCCGTCCAGCCTGTCCGGACTCAATGAACTGGCCAACAACTTATTGTATAGCTGGGATCGCAACGTGCGCGGCCTGTTCTATCGGCTCGACATTGCGCTCTGGGAACAATGCGAACACAACCCGAAAGTTTTTCTGCGTCGTGTATCGCAACAGGTGCTTGAAGAAGCCGCCGCCGATCCGGTCTTCATGGAAGAATACGGTCGAGTGATGGCCTCGTATCAGGCTTACCTGAAAAAAACCAGTAACCCGGAAGTCAAAAAATTTCTCAACCCGAAACAGGACCTGGTCGCCTACTTCTGCGCCGAATTCGGTTTACACGAAAGTTTTCCGATTTACTCCGGCGGACTCGGCATACTCGCCGGTGACCACTGTAAAGCCGCCAGTGATCTGGGAGTGCCTTTCATCGCCGTAGGTCTGCTGTATCGCCAGGGTTATTTTTCGCAGCAGATCGATGCCTGCGGCAACCAGGTCGCCCATTACTACTCGACGCGTTTCAGCGAACTGCCGATCGAACCGGCGGTCGATGCAGAGGGTGAAAAAATCACCATCACAGTTGAGTTACCCGGGCGGGATGTCGAGTTGCGCGCCTGGAAAGCGCGTGCCGGACACATCAACATGTATCTGCTGGACAGCAATCTCGATGCCAATTCCGAAGAAGATCGGCGTATCACTTTCCAGCTCTACGGTGGCGATAAAAACACCCGCATTCAACAGGAAATCGTGCTCGGTATCGGCGGCGTCAAACTGTTGCGTCGACTGCAATTAGCACCCAGCGCCTGGCATATCAACGAAGGTCATGCGGCCTTTCAGATTATCGAGCGCGTGCACGAACTGATCGCACAATATGGTCTGGATTTTCATTGTGCACTGGAACAGGTTGCAGCCGGCACTGTATTCACAACCCACACACCGGTACCGGCGGGGCACGATATTTTTGAAGAGCGCCTGATCCAGTCCTACTTCCAGAATTATCTGCAGAAACTGAACATCAGTTTTCAGCAATTCATGGAACTGGGTAAATCGCCGCTCAACCATGGCAGTTTCAACATGACCGCGCTGGCCCTGCGGGGTTCACGTTTCCATAACGGTGTCAGCCGCATTCATGGCGGTGTCTCTTCGAACATGGAATCGTATGTCTGGCCACAGATTCCGCAACGCGAAAACCCGATCACCTATGTGACCAATGGTGTGCACGTGCCGACTTTCCTGGCGCGGGAGTGGGTCAACCTGTTCGACATGCGCTTCAAGGAATGGCGCAACAAACTCACCGACGAAAAATACTGGCAATGTATCGACGACATCCCCGATCACCGTTTCTGGAGCTTGCGCCAGGAACTGAAAGCGGAAATGCTCGACGATGTATTTAAACGCACGCTGGATCGTTATCATCGAAACAACTGCAACGAAGCCCTGATCCGCAACGTTACCGAACATCTCAACAAGCCGGATTCGGATATGCTGATTCTCGGCTTCGCGCGCCGCTTTGCAACGTATAAACGTGCAACGCTGCTGTTTTCCGATCCGGAACGCCTGGCACGCCTGCTCAATGACCCGCAACGTCCGGTGATGCTGATCTTCGCCGGCAAGGCACACCCTAAAGACGAACCGGGCCAGGACCTGGTGCGCACCATTCACAACTATGCCCATCGCCCGGAATTTCTCGGCAAGATCATCCTCCTAGAAGGCTATAACATGGCGATGGCACGCAAACTGGTCACCGGCGTCGACGTCTGGCTGAACACGCCTGAATATCCGCTGGAAGCCAGCGGCACATCGGGACAGAAAGCGGCCATTAACGGTGTCATCAATCTCAGCGTACTGGACGGCTGGTGGGGCGAAGGTTACAACGGTATCAACGGCTGGGCGATTACGCCTCACGGCAACGACGGTGACGCCGCACAACGCGATCACGCCGAAGCCAACGACCTGCTGGAAATTCTCGAGCAGCAGGTGATCCCCAGTTATTACGATCGTGGCAACAAGGGCTATTCAAAAACCTGGGTCAGAATGTCCAAGGAATCGATGAAGTCCTGCATTCCCCGCTTCAATTCGGCACGCATGGTGATGGATTATATTCGCAAACTCTACACCCCGGCTCGCGATCAATATGCCCGACTCAGTGCCGATGATTTCAGTGCCGCTCGCTCACTGTCACAATGGAAACAGAAGATCGTCGAACAATGGCAGCATGTACGTATCTCGCGTATCGACAATGCACTGATGGCAATTCAGGAAGGCGAATCGGCGCCAATCAAGGTCAAGGCTTATCTCAACGGACTGGATGCGGAAGACGTGGCCATGGAGTGCATGGTCGGCATCATGGAAAACGGCCAGTTCATGGTACGGGAAAGCTTGCTGTTGCAGTACCAGGGCAAGGAAGGCGACGATCATATTTTCTACCTTGATCTGAAACCGGCTCATCCCGGACTCAATCACTACAAACTGCGTATGTATCCCTATCATGCCAACCTGAGCCATCCCCTGGAAGCGGGCTGCATGATCTGGTTGTAACACAGGCCGGCAGCCGATGACTGCCCGGCCCTCTGTTAAGACTGAGCGCGGGCCTGCGCCTGTTGTTGTCCCAGCATTTCCCTGGCCTTGTCCAGCGCCTGTTGCAGACTCCTGGCGAATTCGATTTCACCACTGCGCGTACGCACACCGGCGCGCCGTAATTTAAGAATCATCCGCGGCTGCAAATTATTGATGATGAGTCCGACGTGACTGGAATCCAGGTTTCTGACAATAGACTCCATGGCAACAATGGCGCTCATATCGATCACCGACACTTCCGACATATCCAGGATCACCACCCGAACTTCCGGCGTAATCTGCGTGATATTCTTCAATGCCTTTTGCGCAGAACCGAAGAACAGCGGCCCGTTGATATCATAGATAGCGATTTCGTTCGGGCACTGCAGGCTTTCGCCATGAACATGGTTCACGGCGTCGGGGTTTAGCGCACTGGCTTCAGTGATTTTTATGCTATGACGGATAAACAGGATGGCAGCCAGTCCCATGCCGACAGCAACGGCAACGGTCATATCGAACAGCACGGTAAGGGAAAAACAGGTTAGCAGGGTAATCACGTCATCACGCGGCGCAATACGCAACACGCGTATAAAGTGACGCGCTTCGCTCATGTTCCAGGCAACGATGATGAGCAGCGCCGCCATGGAAGCCATTGGGATGTAAGCCAGTACATTGGCGAACAGCAGGATGGCGAACAGGATGAACAAACCGTGCACCACCGAAGCGAGCGGCCAGCTGGCACCGGCACGAATACTGGCGGCGGTGCGTGCGATTGCCGCCGTGGCCGGAATACCGCCGAACAGGGGCACGATCATGTTACCCAGGCCCTGGCCGATCAGTTCGTCGTTGGGATCATGTTTTTTACCGGACATGCCATCGGCGACCACCGCGCACAGCAATGACTCCAGCGCACCAAGCACGGCAATGGTCAAAGCCGATGCCAGCAGGGTGCGAATCAGTTCGAAAGACAGGCCGATCGGATCGCCCTGCGCGTTGGGTAAATTCCACGGCCATTCGAAGTTCGGCAGGAACGGCGGTATACCGTAACCGCTGACCCCATCCTGCTGGAAATGAAAACGGCTACCCACGGTGGCCACGGAAAAATCATTCAGCCACAGCGACAGCAACCAGGCCGCCAGAGAACCGACCAGCAAGGCCACCAGATGCGCCGGAATGCGGCTACGCAGTCGTGGCCACCACAACAGGATGAACAGCGTCAACACACCGATGAGTGTTTCCTGCCAGTCGATGCCCGGTAGCGCCTGCAGCAGGCTCCACAACTGTTCGACATAACCATGCTCCGTGGCGACGGGATGCAGCCCCAGAAAATCCTTGATCTGCAGCGTTGCAATCACCACACCGATACCCGCGGTGAAGCCGATCACCACCGGATAGGGTACGATTTCGATCAGCCGCCCGAATCGAGCTAACCCCATCAACACCAGTATCAGCCCGGCCAGCAGGCCGCTCATCAACAAACCACCCAGACCGAACTGGTGCACGATGGGCAACAGCACCACCACGAAGGCCGCGGTGGGCCCGGAAATATTGACCCGGGATCCGCCACTCAGGGCAATGACGATACCGGCGATCATCGCCGTGTATAAACCGTGTTGCGGTGGCACGCCACTGGCGATGGCCAGTGCCATGGACAGGGGTAAAGCGATAATACCGACGGTCAGGCCGGCCAGTAGATTGGCCTGAATGCCGCTTCGGTTCAGTTCTTCAGGCAGCGCCTGACGCAGGGCAGAAAACATAAGACGATATGACCCATAAAGAAAAAAATAAAACACCGGGCGAAAAAAGCGTGTGACCCGGTAATAAAATATGCCTGTTATTCATGGCTCCGTGTCGACGGACCAACCATGCTATCGAGCAGCGGGTGGTATGAATTATTGAATATCCCGCCGCTTCCAGCCATCCATGACCGCCTACTGTAATACAAACGTCATAAAGCCTTCAATCCCATGTCATTAGCAGGGTTTATTTTTCCCAGCGTCCGAACAAGTCAGCGTTCGGCAAAACGATCAGGGCCATTACAGAGGTATAACAAAGATGTACACAAAATTACTCACGCTGGCGGTAGCCGCAGCGGTATCCGGCACCGTACATGCCGGGGACATTCAGTTCTCGACCACACCGGTACCCACCAACGATCTCGACAAACGCAGCATTCTGAGTTCACAACTGGTTAACGTGGACGGCCAGAAAGAATCCATCAAATACAATGTACTGCTGCGTAGCGGTGACAAGCCATGGGGTTCCTGGGCACCGTTCGGTCAGATTTTCGATAGCGAAGGTCTGCCGGTACAACTGGAAGACGGCTCAACCATGCTGTCCAACGATAATGACTTTTCATCCATCCTGCGCGGCAAGCGTGGCGGTCTGTACATGGTGTCTCATTTCGAAAGCCGTCCCGCTGCCATGTACCTGACCAAGCTGCGTCAGAACAAGCATACCGGTAAACTGCAGGCGGTTAGAACCCGTCCACTGGACTTCTCTCACGTTAACGGAGGCTGGGTCCATTGTGCCGGTTCCGTTTCACCCTGGGGCACCCACATCGGTTCCGAAGAATATCCGCCGAATTCAAAACAGTGGCGCGACGGTAACGTCAGCGATTATAACGCCGCCATGGTTCGTTACTTCCCGGCTGCCCGCGGTGCTGCCGATGCGGAACTGCCGTCACTGGCGCTGCAATACATGAATCCTTACGATTATGGTTATGTGGTTGAAGTTGACGTCAAGAACTTCCGTAAAGCGGACGTCACCAAGCATTATTCCATGGGGCGCGTCGCCATCGAGCTGGCTTACGTCATGCCGAATGAAAAAACCGTTTACATTTCCGATGACGGTTCACGGGCCTGTTCCGTTACGAAGCAGACGAAGCCGGTGACCTGAGTTCAGGTACCCTGTATGCCGCCAAGTGGAACCAGACTTCGACCTGGTACCCGAGCCAGACCAACGTGGAAACTTCATTGCGCGATGGCGGCATGGCCAACATCGACTGGATCGAACTGGGTCACGCCAGCGACAAGGACGTGCGCAAGATCATCGACAGCGGTGTCACATTCACCGACATCTTCGAAGAAGATGTTGAAGGTTGTGTCAACCTGAGTAACCGCGACGCCTCCAGCGAATGCCTGAAGCTTAAGCCCGGCATGGAAAAAGCCGCTGCATTCCTCGAGTCCAGCCGTTACTCCGAATATGTCGGCGCCACCATGGAATTCGAGAAAATGGAAGGCATTACTCTGGATCCGGTCAACAACACCATGTACCTGGCCATGTCACGCGTACGTAACCAGATGACCGACGGTGAAGGCGACATCAGCGTACCTTACAACTACTGCGGTACGGTTTACGGCCTGGACCTGGATGGCGACTATGTAGCGCAAAATATGTACGGCGTCGTTGCCGGTCTGCCGCGTCTGGTCAGCCGCGGTGCACTGGAAGACAATCCGTATCCGGCCGATGGCCCCTACGCATCCAACCAGTGTGACCTGGACGGCATCTCAGAGCCGGACAACGTCACTTTCATTCCTAACTACGGCACACTGATCATCGGTGAAGATACCGGTCGTCATCAGAACGATATGATCTGGTCGTACAACCTGGCGGACAAAACACTGACCCGCATCCAGACCACACCTTACGGTTCTGAAACCACATCACCTTATGTGTACCCGAACATCAACGGTTACGGTTACATGATGTCAGTGGTTCAGCATCCGTTCGGCGAATCGGATCAGGGCGAGCTGCAGCAGGATGATGAAGCACGCGGCTATACCGGCTATGTCGGTCCGTTCCCGGCGATGGATCAGTAAATCGACTTTCCTGTCGATCAATCAGGGATGACGGATTGCGGGGGCTCAGACTTGGGCCTCCGTTGTCCGTTTTAATGAATCAATAATTTAACCGGCCAATGATCATGCGTTTAACAATTTCGGTCGTTTTCTGTTTTGTTCTGTCAGCCTGCAATCAGTCGGCAACCACCGTCAACGATGATGCACAGTCCCTGAACCACTTCGACTATGCGTCCGCGATTGCCAGCAGCTACCGCTACCAGACGCTACGCAATCCGGCACCCTATATTCCGCCGCAATGTTATACCCGTACAGAAGATGACGGCGGCCGGGTACATAACCCCTGTTACACCTGTCATACACCGTCCACCCGTCCCAACT
>CBDULQ010000198.1:0-7005 GCA_965368115.1 uncultured Gammaproteobacteria bacterium
GTGTACAATGCTCTGAGTGTAATGCAATTTCACCGGCTTTGCCCGCAAAAATAAATTTAGGGCCTGTTGACAGGCCCCGGATCCGAATTAACAGGTTTTCATTTCATGAGTGCAGCACAGGATACGACGGTCGAACTTTTCACGGACGGCGCCTGCCGCGGTAATCCGGGGCCCGGTGGCTGGGGAGTACTGATGCGCTACCGTGGCCACGAGAAAGAACTGTTTGGCGGCGAGCCACAGACGACCAATAACCGCATGGAATTGATGGCGGCGATCCAGGGGCTGGAGGCATTGAACCGGGACCAGTGCCAGGTCACCGTATTCACCGATTCCAAATACGTGATGCAGGGCATTACCGAATGGCTGGAAGGCTGGAAGGCACGTGGCTGGAAAACCGCCGGCAAGAAGCCGGTGAAGAATGTCGATCTCTGGCAGCGTCTCGATACGGCGCGCCAGAAACACCAGGTGAACTGGCAATGGGTCAAGGGGCATGCCGGCCACCCGGAGAATGAACGCGCCGACACCCTGGCCAATCGAGGCATCGACGAGATGTAAGTGAAGCCGGTTTGCAGGGCCTCGATTCCCGCGTATCATGCAAACCGTCTGGTTATTACTTCCTGGGGCATCACCCGCTCATGCGCTACATCGTACTCGATACTGAAACCACCGGTCTGGAACCCAGTCAGGGTCATCGCATCATCGAAATCGGTTGCGTGGAAATCGTCAATCGACGCATCACCGACAATCATTATCACCAGTACATTCAGCCGGATCGGGAAATCGACGAAGGGGCTTTCGAGGTGCACGGCATCAGCAATGATTTCCTCGCCGACAAACCGCGTTTTGCCGATATCGCCGAGGATTTCATGGCGTTCATCAAGGGTGCCGAACTGGTGATTCACAATGCACCGTTCGACGTCGGTTTTATCGATCATGAACTGGCGAAGCTGGATGCAAACTGGGGCAAGACCGCGGATCACTGTACAATCACCGATAGCCTGGTGATGGCGCGCCAGAAACATCCGGGCCAGAAGAACAACCTGGATGCTCTGTGTAAGCGTTACGAGGTCAACAACTCGAAACGCGAACTGCACGGCGCGCTGCTCGATGCGGAATTGCTGGCGGAAGTCTTTCTGCGCATGACCGGGGGGCAGGTCACCCTGTCGCTGGGAGGTCAGTCGGATAATGCCGGGCAATCGGCCAGTGCCAGCCCGATCCGGCGGCTGGACAGTAATCGACCGGCCTTGCCGGTGGTGCAGGCGACGAGTGAAGAACTGGCCGATCATGAAGACAGTCTGCAGCGTCTCGGGGAGGCCTGTGTCTGGTCCCGACCGCTGGTTATCGAGGGCGACGCCTGATTTACTGAAACCTGGTTTATTTCTGTGCGTTCTTCAGGACGCGCGCTTTCTCCCGTTTCCAGTCACGATCCTTGTCGGCAGCGCGTTTGTCATGCAGCTTTTTGCCCTGGGCCAGGCCGATCTCCATTTTCGCCATGCCTTTCTTCCAGTACAGTGCTAGCGGGACCAGGGTGTAACCCTTGCGTTCCACGGCGCCGATCAGCTTGTCGATCTCCCGTTGATGCAGCAGCAGTTTACGGCTGCGTAGCGGGTCCGGGTGTACATGAGTGGAGGCGGATAGCAACGGCGTGATCTGGCCGCCGAACCACCAGACTTCACCGTCCTTGATCATCACATAGCTCTCCGCAATCTGTGCCTTGCCGGCGCGCATACTTTTGACTTCCCAGCCCTGCAGCACCAGCCCGGCCTCGAATTTCTCTTCGATCTTGTAGTCGTGGCGGGCTTTCTTGTTCAGCGCGATGGTGCTGCTGGGCGCTTTTTTCTGCTTGGGTTTTTTTGCCATGGAGCGAATTCAGATACGGCTGAGGTGTAAAAGGCTGTTGATTATACAGAGGAAAAAGTTGAGTGTTACAGCGTTTTTCATCAAAATGCAGCAAACACGCGAATAAAGTCACTCAGGAGCCCGCATGTCCGAACAGCGCACGTCGATTCATGGAGAATGGTCAAGCCGACTGATGTTTATTCTTGCTGCGACCGGATCCGCGGTGGGACTGGGTAACATCTGGAAGTTTCCCTACATCACCGGCGAGAACGGCGGCGGTGCTTTTGTACTGGTGTATCTGATCTGTATCGCGCTGATCGGTATCCCCACCATGATCGCCGAGGTCATGCTGGGTCGGCGCGGCCGCCAGAGTCCGATCAATACCATGGCCGCCCTGGCCGCCGAAGAAAAGCGACCCGCCGTATGGGCGGGTCTGGGCTGGATGGGAGTGCTGGCCGGTTTCCTGATTCTGTCCTACTACAGTGTGATCGCCGGCTGGGCGTTATCCTATGTGTTTCGTACCGCCAGCGGCATGTTCGAGGGTGTGACCGTGGAAGGCGTCAACAGCATCTTCGATCAGCTGGTGGAAGATCCGGAGCGGGTGCTGGCCTGGCATACCATTTTCATGGTGATGACCATGATGGTCGTCGCGCGCGGCGTGCAGCATGGCCTGGAAAAAGCGGTGCGCTTCCTGATGCCCATGCTGCTGGTGATTCTGGCGGTGCTGTTGCTGTATGCCATGACCACCGGCCACTTCGGCGCCGGACTGTCGTTCCTGTTCGCCCCGGATTTCAGCAAGATTACCGGTGATGCGGTGCTGACCGCCATGGGACACGCCTTCTTCACCCTGAGCCTGGGCATGGGGGCGATTATGGTGTACGGCTCCTACCTGCCGAAGAAAACCTCGATCAGCAAGGCGACCTTCATGATTGCCGGCGCCGATACCCTGGTGGCCCTGATGGCGGGCATGGTGATCTTCCCGATCGTGTTTGCCAACGGTCTGGAACCGGCCGCCGGCCCGGGTCTGATTTTCCGCACTTTACCAATTGCTTTCGGCCAGATGGATGCGGGTATACTGATCGGCACGCTGTTTTTTGTATTGCTGGTTTTCGCGGCCTGGAGTTCGTCTATATCGCTCATTGAACCGGCTGTCGCATGGCTGGTTGAAAACCGTGGCATGAACCGCATCTATGCGTCTGTATGGATCGGTATCATTACCTGGTTCATCGGTCTGGGTACGGTGTTTTCGTTCAATATCTGGTCCGAATACAAATGGTTCGGCGGTAAAAACTTCTTCGATTCGCTGGATTATCTGACCGCCAACATCATGTTGCCGTTAGGCGGTTTACTGATTGCCATCTTTGCCGGCTGGCTGATGCACAAGGAATCCACTCGTGCCGAACTGAACACGACGCCGACCGGTTACAGTATCTGGCTGGCACTGGTGCGCTTTGCCACACCGCTGTTGATCATGATCGTATTCCTCAAAGTGATCGGCGTGATCGAAGTTTAAGAACGACGTTAGCGCCGCAAGTTAATGACTAAAGTTGCTGTGACAAAAGGTGTGTTGTGCCTCTGATTTCCCGAAATGCCCTGGTACCTTACAGTGTTGAGGAGATGTATCGTCTGGTGGCGGATATTGAATCCTACCCAGAATTTCTGCCCTGGTGCCGCGCAACCGAAGTGCTGGAACGTAACGACGACCAGGTACGTGCGAGTATCGAAATCGCACGTGGCGCGCTGAACAAAACCTTTACCACACTGAATCGCATGCAGAAAAACAAGGTGATCGAAATGCGCCTGCTGAAAGGGCCGTTCAAGCATCTGGAAGGCTTCTGGCGATTCGATGCGCTAAAGGACGAGAGCGCCTGCAAGATTTCCCTGGATATGGATTTTGAATTCGAAAGTAAGCTGGTGGCTTTTGCCATGGGATCGATCTTCAATCAGATCGCCAATACCATGGTGGATGCTTTCAGCAAACGCGCAGTCGAGGTGTACGGTGAACGAATCTGAGCTGATTACCGTTGAAGTAGCGTATGCACGGGATGATCGTCAACAGATCGTGCCTCTGCAGGTCATGCCCGGGACCACGGCGCAGCAGGCCATCGAGCAGTCGGGTATCCTGGATATGTTTCCGGAAATCGATCTGGACAGTAACAAGATCGGCGTGTTTGCCAAACTGAGCAAAAAAGACACCGAACTCAAAGCCGGTGACCGGGTAGAGATTTATCGGCCCTTGATCGCCGATCCCAAGGAAGTGCGCCGCAAACGCGAAGCCGAAGGCAAGCGCATGAAAAAAGGCGGTGGCGACGCCGAGCCAGACGCCAACGGCTGAGGGCTATTCCTCGGCGGGTTGTTTCTGCTGTTGCGGCTGATATTTTTGGGTATCGATGCGCACCAGCCGGTCACCTTCGAAGTACAGGCTCACACGTGACTGGCGGATTTCACCCTCGCCGGTACGCAGGTAATACAGATAATCCCAGCGATCCTGATGAAACGCATCCTGCAGCAGGGGCGTGCCCAGCACGAATTTCACCTGGTCGCGGGTCATCCCTACCTGAATGCGCTCCAGGTCTTCCTGCTTGACGCGATTACCTTGCTGGATGTCGATTTTATGCGGTTCGGGGAGAATATAGGTGCAGCCGGAGACGCCCAGCAGGCCGGCCAGCAGGCCGACTAAAATGAGATTCTTTTGCATATGTTAATGATAGTTATGTGTAATCGCGTATATAATATGGCCCAGAATAGTACCCGATCTGACTAGCAAAAACAGCAGGAGTTTTGTCTTGGAAACCACTGATCTGAAAAAAGCCGGCCTTAAGGTCACTTTGCCCAGGATGAAGATCCTCGAGTTGCTGGAGAGCAGCGAGACGCGCCATCAGAGCGCGGAAGATATTTATCGAACCCTGCTGGATCAGGGCGAAGAAATCGGTCTTGCCACGGTGTACCGGGTACTCACCCAGTTCGAGGCGGCCGGTCTGGTGAATCGTCATCATTTCGAAGGCGGACAGGCGGTATTCGAACTCAACGAAGGCGGTCATCACGATCATCTGGTCTGCGTGAAATGTGGCAAGGTGGTTGAATTCATGGACCCGGTGATCGAAGAACGCCAGCGTGACATCGCCCGGGAAAACGGTTTCGAAATCACCGAACACAGTCTGATTCTGTATGGTCATTGTGATGATCCGAATTGCAGGAACAGTTGATACATTGCATTCAGCATGTCCCTAGCTGCAGCCGCATGCGTCCATCTGAATAACCATGCGAGAAACCAAACCGCAAATTGGTATCGCTCAGCAATACACGCTGGACGAGTATCTCGATAAACTCATCAGCGAGCCGCTGGCTGCTGATCATCCTTTGCGTCGTGCCTGCGAAATACTCTGGAACGCCCAGCAAACCCCTAGCGACTTACCCTCCGCTCTGGATGTGGCCTTGATCCTCTCCGGCCTGGGCGCCGATCAGGACACACTGATCTGTACACTGCTCAGCGATTCCCGCCTAAATAACGAAATCGATGTACAACGCATCAAGGATCAGTTCGGTCCGGCGATGTGGCAAATGGTGAAGAACGTACGCTGGATTCACGATTTTCATCTCGATGCGGAACAGTTGTCGGCGCCGGAGCAGGCGGAACGTCTGCGTCGCATGCTGTTGTCGATGGTGGAAGATGTTCGCGTGGTACTGATCAAACTGGCCTACCGGGTTCAGCGTTTGCGCATGCTGGCTTCTGCCGATTCCGAATTACGTCGCGAGATCGCCCGCGAAACGCTGGAAATATTTGCACCTTTGGCCAATCGACTGGGTATCGGTCAACTGAAATGGGAACTGGAAGATTTATCGTTCCGTTACCTGGAACCGCTGACTTACAAACGCGTGGCCCGTTTGCTCGAAGAACGGCGTGAGGAGCGCGAACAGTACATCAGGGATGCGGTTTATGAAGTACGCCAGATGCTGGACAGTGTAGGTATCAAGGGTGAGGTGTACGGACGGCCGAAACATATCTACAGCATCTGGAAAAAGATGGCGCACAAGCAGAAGGATTTCACCGAACTGTTCGATGTCCGCGCCATTCGGGTAACGGTGGATACGGTGGCTGAATGTTATACCGCACTCGGCCTGGTGCATGGCAAGTGGCGCCATATTGCAAGAGAGTTCGACGATTATATTGCCAATCCCAAGGAAAACGGTTACCAGTCGCTGCACACGGCGGTGTACGGACCGGAAGGTAAACCACTGGAAATTCAGATTCGAACCCGCGATATGCACCAGTTTGCCGAGTATGGCGTGGCGGCGCACTGGCGATACAAGGAAGGTGGCGGCAAGGACAATGCGCTGCAGAAAAGCATCAATTCCCTGCGCAAGCTGCTCGACCCGAACGAAACCCAGGATGACGAACTGGTCGACAGTTTTCATACCGAGCTGTTTCCCGATCGGGTGTTCGTGCTCACGCCGCGCGGTAAGGTGATGGATTTACCGCAGGGTGCAACGCCGCTGGATTTTGCTTATGCGGTACATACTGAAATCGGTCATCGCTGTCGTGGCGCCAAGGTGAACGGGCGTATCGTTCAGTTGACCTATGAGTTGCAGAACGGCGATCGCATCGAAGTGCTCACCACGAATAAATCCGAACCCAGTCGCGACTGGATGAACGCCAATCTGGGTTACCTGAAAACCAGTCGTGCCCGCGCCAAAGTACGAAGCTGGTTCAAGCAGCAGGATTACGAACAGAATCTCACCGATGGCAAGACCTCTTTTGAACGGGAGGTGAATCGCCTGGCCCTGCACAAGGTCAATGCACAGAAAGTGGCTGCGCGTTTCGATTTTAAATCCGCAGAAGAACTGTATGCGGCAATCGGCCGAGGTGACGTAACCGGCGGTCAGATCGCCGGTGCACTGCACGATATGTATGTGCCCAAGGACGAACATTCGTTGCCGCTGGTGGCGCGCAAAACCGGCAGTGATCGCAAGGCACGGCACGGTGACGAGGTGCGCGTGCGAGGTGTGGGGAATCTACTGACCTCCATTGCCAACTGCTGCAAACCTATGCCGGGTGACGAGATAGTCGGTTTCATCACGCGCGGTCAGGGTGTCACCATTCATCGCCAGGACTGCAGCAACATCATCAACCTGGATAAGGACAAACGCGGTCGCTTGATCGAAGCG
>CBDULQ010000199.1:0-6970 GCA_965368115.1 uncultured Gammaproteobacteria bacterium
TCCGCCGGTCTGTTCGGCAGTCTGCGCGATCGCCTGAGCAAAACCCGCAAGAGCCTTACCGACGGCATGGCCGACCTGGTGCTGGGCAAGAAAACCATTGATGACGAGCTACTGGAAGAACTGGAAACCCGGCTGCTGATGGCCGACGTCGGCGTGGACGCCACCAGCAAGATCATCGGCGATCTGACCCGGCGCGTCTCACGGAAAGACCTCAGGGATCCGGAAGCGCTGTTCGAAGCCCTGTGCGAAGACATGATCGAGATGCTGAAACCCTGCGATCAACCCTTGCAGATCAGCGCCGATAAATCCCCGTTCGTGATTCTGGTGGTCGGCATCAACGGTGCCGGCAAGACCACCACCATCGGCAAACTGGCGCGCCGTTTCCAGGACCAGGGCAAGTCGGTCATGCTGGCCGCCGGCGACACTTTCCGCGCCGCAGCGGTGGAACAGTTACAGACCTGGGGTGAACGCAATAACATCCCGGTAGTCGCCCAGGGCACCGGTGCCGACGCGGCTTCGGTCATTTTCGATGCCATCGAATCGGCGCGCTCGCGTAACATCGATATCGTGATTGCCGACACCGCCGGCCGTTTACATACCCAGTCCAACCTGATGAACGAGCTGATCAAGATTAAACGGGTGATGACGAAACTGGACGCCACCGCACCTCACGAAACCCTGCTGGTCATGGATGCCGGCTTTGGCCAGAACGGCCTGGTGCAGGCGCAGCAGTTTCATGATGCACTCGGCCTCAGCGGCCTGGTACTAACCAAGCTGGACGGCACCGCGAAAGGCGGCATCCTGTTCGCCATCGCCGAACAGCTGGGCACGCCGATACGTTTTATCGGCGTCGGCGAGAAAATCGAAGACCTGCGCGAGTTCCATGGCCGCGAGTTTGTCGACGCCCTGCTGGATCGCCAATAGCCTGCTTGCCTTCCCGCCGGTTTAGGGCACAATAAGCCTCCATGATTCGTTTCGATATGGTCAGCAAGCGTTATCCCGGTGGGCACGAGGCACTGAATGGTGTCAGTTTTCATCTTCCCCGCGGTCGCATGGCCTATCTCACCGGCCATTCCGGTGCCGGTAAAAGCACCCTGCTCAAGCTCATTGCGCTGATCGAACGCCCCAGTCGCGGCAATATCATACTCGACGGTGTTAACCTGGCCACGGTCAGCAATCGCAAGGTGCCGTTCATTCGCCGCAACATCGGCATCATTTTCCAGAACCATCACCTGCTCTACGATCGCCCGGTGTTCGACAATGTGGCCCTGCCGCTGATCATCGCTGGTTACGAGCACCGCGAAATCGGCAAACGGGTGCGTGCGGCGCTGGACCAGGTGGGCCTGCTCAACAAGGAAAAGGCCGACCCGATTACCCTGTCCGGCGGTGAACAGCAACGGGTGGGCATTGCCCGCGCCATCGTACACAAACCGTCACTGCTGCTCGCCGACGAACCCACCGGTAACCTGGATCCGGAGCTGTCACGCAGCATCATGGACCTGTTCGCCCGCTTCAACCAGGTGGGGGTGACGGTACTCATCGCCAGTCACGATCTGGACCTGATAAAACAGATGGGCAGCCCGGTGATCAGCCTCAACCAGGGCCAGCTCACCCATGACGACCTGCAGGAGCCGGCCTGATGGCGAAACCGGAAAGCGCCAATCAGCGCGCGCGCAGTTCCCCGTTCAAGGCGTATTTCGTCAACCACCTGCGCACCTTCATCGGCAGCCTGGGCTTTCTGTGGCGCAACGCCCTGTCCAGCAGCATGACCATGGCGGTGATTGCGATCGCCCTGGCGCTGCCCAGCGGCATGTATGTACTGCTCAACAACCTGAGTCAGGTCAGCGTGGGCTGGGACGACAGTGCGCAGATTTCCCTGTTCCTGAAAACCGACGTCAATGACGACCAGGCGGAAAAGCTGGTCAACAAACTGAAGTTGCATGAGGACATCGAGCGGGTGACGCTGATTCATCGCGATCAGGCGCTCAAGGAGTTTCAACGGGTGTCCGGGTTCTCCGACGCCATTGAAGCCCTGGGCGAGAATCCCCTGCCCCATGTGCTGGCGGTGCAACCGAAAGTCGATCCGCAGCGCCCGGACAAGATCAATCACCTGGTCACCGAGTTGGGCAAGCTGAAGCAGGTGGATATCGCCCGGCTGGACCTGCAGTGGGTGAAGCGCCTGTATGCCATGCTGGAAATCGCGCATCGTAGCATCTGGCTGATCTCCAGCCTGCTCGGCCTGGCGGTACTGCTGGTGGTGGGTAACACCATTCGCCTGGACATCCAGAATCGGCGCGAAGAAATCGAAGTCACCAAACTGATCGGCGCCACCAACGCTTTCATCCGCCGCCCTTTCCTCTACACCGGTCTCTGGTATGGCCTGTGTGGCGGGCTGCTGGCCTGGCTGCTGACCAGCCTGTCGCTGCTGCTGATCGACGACTCGGTGGCTAGCCTAGCCGTGCTGTACAGCAGCAATTTCCAGCTCAGCGGACTGAGCGGCGGCGAAACCCTGCTGCTCATCAGCCTGAGTTCGGCGCTGGGCCTGGGTGGTTCCTGGTTGGCGGTTTCACGGCATTTGCATGAAATCGAGCCGAGCTAAGCATTTTTTGAAATATCTCGCCTGCCACACAGTTTCTACTGCTATATTCTAGATAAAGCGTCTCGATTAAATGATATTCGGGCTTCATCGGGCATGCCCCCTGTGCCATCCTGAAGCCATATTTCCACAGTCCATGAACAGTGTATTCGACCATTGGCCGGAAGCCGGGCGAATCAATTGATTAGTAAATTTTTAAAGCATTCTCCAGAAATGCGATGGAAAGTTCGGATTTTTCTATGATTAGTGAACAACGCGTCCTCCTGATCGACCATTCCGGCACCGCCCTGGCGCTGATTACCAAGCTGATACAGAAAAACATCCCCGGCACCATCGTCGATGTTGCCCACACCCCGGAAGAAGCGCGCGAACAGCTGGGCAGGAACAAATACCGGCTGATCACCATGTCCCGCAACCTGCCGGGTACCGACTGTCACGAGCTGCTGAAACAGATTCGCATGGATATGGGCATCAAGCGCACACCGCTGATCGTGGTTTCTGGCGAAAACGTCGGCCTGTTCGAGGACAGCATGAGCTGCGAACTGGTGAACGGCTATTTCGACAAGAAACTGGGGCAGGACAAGCTGGTAGGCTATATTCGCTCGTTCCTCTATGAAGGCATGCCGGATACCCGGGTACTGGGCCATATTCTGTATGTCGAGGACAGCCCGACCATTTCACGGGTGATCTGTGAAATACTCGACCGCCACGGCCACAACCACATCCTGGCACGTAATGCGGAGCAGGCCCTGCAACACCTGAACCAGTCGCTGACCGGCAACGAAATCGCACCCTTCGACCTGGTGCTGACCGACATCCAGCTGGACGGCCATATGTCGGGGCGGGATCTAATCCGGGAAATCCGCTACGGCATGGGCCTGAATCACGACCAGCTACCGATTCTGGTAACCACCTCCAGCAACTACGACGCCGACCCGATGGGCCTGAATCGAATCTTTTCAGCAGGTGCCAACGATATCCTGGAAAAGCCGGTCAGGGAGCCCATGCTGATCGCAAGACTCAACAACCTGCTCAAGTCCCGCCAGCAATATCTTCATATAAATCAAGAACATGGCTACCAGACCGCAATAACCAAGTAATTTACTCAGTTTTTTTAGACATGGCTCTGAACTTGTACTAAACTTAGCACTCAAATCTCGTGAGTGCCAATTAGAGCGCATTTATGAATTGGGAGCCAATATGTCCAACGAACTGATACTTGCCAAAAATCATTTACCGATTACCAGTGGCGGACTGGATCAGTATATTCAGCAGGTCAACACCATCCCCATGCTGACCGCCGAAGAAGAATACGATCTCGGCGTCCGACTGGAGCAGCAGGGCGATATCGAGGCTGCACAGCGGCTGATCATGTCTCACCTCCGTTTCGTTGTACGCATAGCCCGCGGTTACCAGGGCTATGGCCTGCCGCTGGCGGACCTGATCCAGGAAGGTAATGTCGGCCTGATGAAAGCCGTCCGACGTTTCAAGCCGGATCGCCAGGTCCGTCTGGTCTCCTTCGCCGTACACTGGATTCGCGCCGAAATTCACGAGTTCGTACTGCGCAACTGGCGTATCGTCAAAATCGCCACCACCAAGGCACAGCGTAAACTGTTCTTCAACCTGCGTAGCTCCAAGAAACGCCTGGGCTGGTTCAGCCGCGAAGAAGTGGAAGGTGTTGCCGAAGACCTCGGCGTCAAACCGGAAACCGTGCTGGAAATGGAAGCACGTTTGAGCAACTACGACGTGGCTTTCGACGGCTCACCGGACGAAGACGACGACAGCAGCTATGTATCGCCTTCGACCTACCTGGCGGATACTCGCAATGATCCGGCCCAGCAGCTGGAAAAAGACGACTGGCGTGATCAGCAACTGAGCGTATTGCAGAGTTCGCTGGCCGAACTGGATGATCGCAGCCGCGACATTCTCATGTCACGCTGGCTGGACGACGAAAACAAGGCCACCCTGCACGAGCTGGCCGAGAAATACCAGGTCTCCGCCGAGCGTATTCGCCAGCTGGAGAAAAATGCCATGAAGAAGCTGAAAGTATCGCTGGAAGCATGAGCTACTTCATGTAAGCCTTCAAAAAAGCGGCCAGTGGCCGCTTTTTTATTGCCCGCTCGAAAAAAACACGTTATTACTTGAACCGCAACTATACTTAAAGCGACCCAGACACTGACGGAATAGTGGTAATAACCGATCATGAAACAAAACTCATTTCCCAATCGACTCCTGCAATGCCTCGGCATTCTGTTCATCTGCCTGATGAGTAATACCGGCTTTGCCGCCAGTATTGCAGGCACCGTACAACTGGTCGAAGGCACCGTGTGGATCCAGGGTGTGGACAACAAGATTCGCGCAATCAAAATCGACCAGCCGATCTATCAGGGCGATGTCATTATCACCGGTCAGGACGGTGAATTACAGGCGCGTATGCAGGATGAAGCCATCATCGCGGTACGCGCCAATAGTAAACTGAAAATCGAATCTTATCGCGCCGAAGGCGATGAAGACGACAATGCGGTGTTCTCACTGATCGTCGGCACCTTTCGATCCATCACCGGCTGGATCGGCAAATACAATCGTAAGAATTACGCCATCAAAACCACTGCTGCGACTATCGGTGTACGCGGCACTGACCATGAACCCATGTACATCCCGCCACCGGTACCCGGCATGAAACCACTGGGCGAACCCGGTGTATACGACAAGGTCAATTCCGGCCGCATCGTCATGAAGAACCAGTACGGCGAGTCAGAATTCGGCAAAGGCCAGGCTGGCTTTATCGGTCTCGACAGCAAACGCGCACCGACCCGCCTGAAGAACATTCCAACTTTTTTCAAACCCACACGTAACGAAAAACATATCGTTGATATCAAGAAGAGACAGCTAAAACGCCTGGATCAGGGACTGATCGAGCGGCAACGCAAACTGCAACAACAGAACCGGGCTCGCCCCGCGGGTAAACCCATGCCCAAACTGCTGGACATGCGTCCAAAGCGCGGCGGCTTTGTACCCGCACCTGGAAAACCACAAGCGAAACCGCAGCAGGCGCCGCAAAAAAAGCTGGATAAAAAACCTGAATCAAGATTGCAGCCGTTACAGCGGCCACAGATTCAGGCCCCCTTGCCCAACAAAGTTCCTCAGCAACTGCAACCCATCGATCCTCGAACCCTGAAGCCGTCAACAGGCTCGCCGGATCAGTCACTGTTACAAAAAAAAACACCGCAGCAGCTGAAAACACCAACTCAATTGAAGACACCGACGCGAATCAGCCCGCTCACAAACAGCAAAACGACGAGCAGTGACAGCGAAAAGCAGGACAGTACGGAAAGGACACCGGATTCGACAAGCTTACAAAAATTAACCGCCCCGAAGTCGACGACCACCCTGTCGCCGACTAATCAGTTGCAACAGAAACAGATTCAGACTCTGCAGCAGCCAATCATGATTCAGTCCCGATAGATAAATTGCGCACATAAAAAAAGCGGCTATGAAAGCCGCTTTTTTTATGTGTCGATATTACAGTCAGTGTACACTACCAAAGGAGAGGTCGTTACATTCCGGCGGTAACGGCAGCCCGGCATATTTGCAACCCTGTGCGACCGGCCCACGCGGAAATAATTGATAAAGTCGTTTCTTGCCTTCCCATTTGCCAAATTCATATTCCATAACATTCAACATACGCCGGGCGTTGTATACCTGGCCGTTCTTGTCGTAATACTTACGCAGGTAATGCAGAATTTCCAGGTGTTCGTCGTTTAATTCGATACCGTCTTCTTTCGCAAGTCGTCGCGCTAAATCTTCTGACCAGTCGCCCAGCTCACCCAAATAACCGTTGTCTTGAATAACATGATGTTCTACGAGATCTTCATACATCTGACTGTACTCCTTCACCTGAGTTTTTTTGGAGGGACAGTTACTTTATAGAACAAAGCCGATTTCACTTAAATAGGGTTTGATCTAAATCATCATTAAAATTTATTTATGGGAACGAGGGATATCGGACAGAGAAATAGAAAATTCTGATGAAGATATTTTTGCAGGACGCTGTTGCAGCTTCCAGGCGTGACCAAATACCACCTCAAAGCTTGCGGGAATTAAATCATCTCGACGAAATTCTTCATAGACTTCAATCACTTTGCGAATTTTCTCGGGCGTCATCAAACCTTTATTAGACTTATTTAATGCAGTATTGGCGCCGATGGATTTCAAATCGGTCATCACGGACAGGGCATCTTTATAAGTTAAAGTTATTACGTCCATATCCATGACCGGTTCCGCAAGGCCGGTCTGCAACAACGCATCGCCCAGGTCGTGCATATCGGCAAACTCATTGACGTGTAGATCGTCATCCACTGATCGCCAGCTGGC
>CBDULQ010000200.1:0-6920 GCA_965368115.1 uncultured Gammaproteobacteria bacterium
GGGCTACGTAACTGATCTGGATGCCGTCATCCGCCAGGTAACTGCCGAGTAGCGCCATGTAGGGTAGTGAAGCATCGGCATAGTCCCAGGCATGACGGTGGTGTGCATTTTGATAGCCAAAGGAGGACAGGAATCGACCGGCTTTGATGGTAAAGCCGCCACCCAGCCCCAGCGTCTGGATATAGGCTTCTTCCAGTTCAACTTCGGTTTCGCCTTCGTGTTCGGCAATCGCCAGGGTGGAACGACCATAGAAATAACGATCGATGTTGCTGCTCATGGTCAGTTCCGAGTGCCCCAGCGAAAAACCTTTTCCGGGTAAGCCGGTTTCGCCGCCCAGTTGTACACCGGGAATATGATAATCGTCGGTTTCACCATCGTAGTCGGCGTAGCGGCCGTCGAGAATCAGACTGATTTGTGGATTGAAACTGTTGTCGTTCTGAGCGGCTGCAATATCGCCCGCGCAGGCGAGCAGGGCCATGCCTGTGGCCATAGATAAAGATTTCATGTTGTTATCCTGTAACTGAAAAAATTAGGGAAAAAGTGTTAAACAGGATAAGAGACGGGTGGTGCGCGGGACTGCCAGGTTTTGAGAACGGGTGTGCAGGGACTGCGGTAGTCGCTGCCTTGATAAACGATGTGTTCGCCGTCGAAGGTGAGTAGCGTCGGATTGGCGAATACGCCGGGTTTGTGATGCTCGACCGAGTGATAGGTGGCACAGGTGTCGACGGTTTTGTGGAACAGGTGCTCGACGCTGTGCATCTGTGCCGCTGTCTGAGCGGCGAACAGCAACAGACCAGCCAGCAGACTGAACAGTATCGGGTGATTACGAATGCGTGCGAAGCGCGGGTTCATTAACTGGTTATGTTCCGGTAGATGTCCGCTACCTTCAGCGGCAGCTTGTGGACTTCGTCGATGACAACATAGTTTGCCGCACCGTACATGTGTTGTAAATAGTCGCGGGCCTCACGGTCGATGGTAATGCAAAATGGGTGAATGCCTTCACGTTGTGCTTCGAACAAAGCCATACGGGTGTCTTCGATGCCGTATTCGCCACGATAGCCATCATAGTCTTCCGGCTTGCCGTCGGACAGGGTGATCAGCAATTTGGTGCGCGCTTCCACATCGGCGAACACGTCGATGAAGTGGCGAATGAAAGTGCCCAGCCGGGTGTAATCCTGTGGTGTGATATTGGTGATCCGACCACGGGTGTCATCGTCGTACGGATCGTCGAAGGTTTTGATTTTATACAGTTCGCAACGCTTGCGGGTATTGCCGGAAAAACCGTAAATGGCGTAGCGGTCACCCAGGGTTTCCAGTGCTTCGCACAGCAATAGTAGCGACTCCCGTTCCGCGTCGTTGATCCATCCCTTGGTGGAGCCGCTCATGTCGACCATGAATACCACGGCGATGTTGCGATCATCCTTATGCATCTTGGTAAAAATGTTCTGCGACATTTCCATGCCGGCACGGGTGTCGGCAAAGGTTTCGACCAGTGCGTCGATATCGATGTTATCGCCGTCCGGCTGCTTCTTCAGTATTTTATCTTCGCCGCGCAAGACTTCGAAAGTACGCCGAATGCTTTTCACCAGGCCGGTGTATTTTTCGAGCGTGTCACGAACAAAGTCGTCACGTTTTGGTTTGATATCCAGTTCACGTACCGCGCACCAGTTTTTCTTGTAACGCTGGCGTCGGAAATCCCATTCTTTATACAGAAACGCACCTTCTTCGTGATAAGTGCCTTCCCAGACACTGCGACCGTCGTCTTTGTCGTCGTCCTTGCGATAACGGTAGGCGCCGTCTCCGGCTGCAGTCAGGTATTCATCGGGAATGTCGCCCAGGTCCTGGATGATGGAACTGATGATCGACTGGATGTCGTCCGGTATCGGCATGGGTTCGCCGTCCAGTTCCAGGCGCAGGGTAAACCCTTCGGGGATATCCGGATCTTCGATGCGTTGTGCCGACCAGGCGTCGCGTTCTTCGCGACTCAGCTGATTGGCGGGTTTGCCGGTTTTTTCTTCCTGTAGAAATGCTAGCGCTTTACGAAACAGGTCTTTTTCTCGGGCGATACGATTGCTGCGTATCCGGCTGACGCGCTCCGGTTGCAGACTGCCCAGGTAATGCAGCGGTCGTGGGCAGGTTTGCTCATACACCTGTTCCAGCAGTTGCAGACTGGTATCGACACTGGCCTGTGGATCGATCAATCGATCACGCTCGGGTATCTCAAGCGTCGCCAGTGGTTGTTGATCGGCCAGCTCCGCCAGCCGCGTCATTTCACGATGGATGCCGGGCAGTTCACGGCCAATGCAGGCGTCGAGACGAATGCTTTCCAGAATATGAAACCATTGCAATGCTTGCTGTCGGTCGGTGAAGCGATCCAGTGCCGCCTGATGATCGCTGCTCCAGGTACCGAACCAGGTCTGTGCCCAGAGGTGAACAGTGATGCATTTATACAGTTTGAAGTTGTCGTCTTTTTCGGTAAAGCGATTCACCATCGACGGCAGGTACAGGGTTTCGGTATCGGTGTAGCAATGACTTTCGAAATCGATGGACAGTTTGCGGCCGCTGAGGCCGGTGACGAAATGTTCCAGCAACACGCAGACGTCTTCGAAGGCAATACCGGTGAGTTTGTCCCTGGCGTGTTGTGCAATCGCTTCCAGTTCGTCGAGTTTTTCCACCGCATGAATCAGGCCTTTGCTGTCGAACGCGTCGATGGCCTGATTGAGATACATCCCCAGGGTTTCATAATCCATGCAGGCGTTGGCGCGGGGTAAACGATTGCCAAACTGATAGGCAAGGCCGGTGCTGGTGGATGCGGCTTTGGCAATCAGTTCGAGCAGCGTGTCCTGTGTCTGGATATCGAAACCGGTCAGGTATTCGATGATCGAAGGGTCGGCCTCGACGAACATGTCTTCAAGGCGTTCTTCGATTTCATCATAGGTAAAAGGAGGCAGCGACACGGCGGCTAGAACAGGGAGGCGCTCAGTTCATTGACCGCGGCCAGCATTTCCGAATCGTCGGTCAATGCCTGGGCGATGGCCGTGTGACAGGCGGTGACCGGTGAGATGCCGTCCCTGATCAGTTTGCCCGCATGCACCAGCAAACGTGTACTGGCGCCTTCTTCGAGACCGCTGCCTTTCAGGTTGCGGGTCATCTGCGCGAACTTGACCAGCTTGACCGCCAGTTCTTCATCAATAGCCGATTCGGTTTTGACGATTTTCGTTTCCAGTTCCGCTTTCGGGTAATCGAATTCCAGCGCCACGAAACGTTGTCGTGTGCTTTGTTTGAGGTCTTTAAGTACGCTTTGATAACCCGGGTTGTAAGAGATGGCAAGACAGAAATCGCTGCTGGCTTCCAGCAGTTCGCCGACTTTTTCCATCGGCAGTACGCGGCGGTCGTCGGCCAGTGGATGAATCACTACCGTGGTGTCCTTGCGTGCTTCGACGATTTCGTCCAGGTAACAGATGGCGCCGTGGCGTACCGCGCGCGCCAGCGGGCCGTCCACCCATTGGGTTTCACCGCCGGAGACCAGGAAACGACCGACCAGGTCGGAGGCGGTCAGATCGTCGTGACAGGACACGGTGATGAAAGGTTTTTTCAAACGCCAGGCCATGTGTTCCATGAAACGGGTTTTGCCGCAGCCGGTGGGTCCCTTGAGTAACACCGGCAACTGTTGTCGGTAGGCGGCCATGAACACATCGATCTCCTCGCCGATGGGTTCGTAATAGGGTTCATCGGTAATGAAATATTCTTCCGGCTTGATGGACTGGCTGAGGGACATGGGGCACCGTGATTTTATTGTGTAGTGCCACCGATTCTAGGGGAGCGGCGACCAGGTTTAAACCCCGGATTTGAAGTGGATATCCGCGGGTGTTCGATGCCGGGTTCAGTCGCTGAGGATCAGGCAGGTGACTTCTTCGCGATCGTGATAAAGCTGTTTTATGCGTAAATCAAAATCGCCGCCAATGGTTTCCCTTAACAGGTCGATGCATTGGCGAACGATGGGATAGCGTTGCTTCATCGGTAATTTAAGATTGAAGATGGCGTGTCGGCAGTGACCCTCGTTGACCCAGCGGCCGATCAATCGCGCGATGTGCAGGGGGCGTTCAACCATGTCGCAGACCAGCCAGTCCACCGGTTGTTGCGGCCGGAATTTGAAACCGTCGGCACGCACGTGTTTGACCAGTCCCGAATCCAGCAACGCCGGGTCCATCGGGCCGTTGTCCACGGCCTGCACCCGAATGCCCCGCTGCACCAGTTGCCAGGTCCAGCCGCCGGGACTGGCACCGAGATCCACCGCGGTCTGTCCATTGTGCAGATACCGCTCACGTTCATCGTCATCGAGCAGCGTGAGGATGGCTTCTTCCAGTTTCAGAGTGGATCGGCTGGGCGCCTGTCGCGGCATTCTCAGTCGCGGTATACCCATATCGAAGGGACTGCTGTTGTCGAGGAACGACAGACCGGTGAATACGCTGGATGACGTGAGAAACATCAGGTGCAGACAACAATCGCTGTCGTCATCCATGAGTTGTTGCTGTTCCAGTGCCCGCAATAACGGGGTGCGAAATTTCTTGCAGAAGCCCTGAACCTGTTTGCCGTCGTTGGTATCCGCTGTTTCCAGTCGCACATCTGCGAACCGGCGTTGCATTCCCGTGATCGATGCCAGCAAGGGTGTGATGCGATCGTCTTCCGGTAGCTGGGTACACAGGCGCACATCGAATAGTAATTGACGGGCGAACATCAGATCATGAAAACGAATCGCCTTGCGCAATTGTTTGAGTGGTTGTTCCTGTTGCAGACAGAACTGCACATAACCACTGTCCGGTTTCGATTTCACATAACCGAATAGATCACCGGCGGTGGCGACATCGATGATTTCGGCAGCGCATTCTTTTTCGAAGCCGGGGCGACAGTAGAGCAGAAGTGTGGCGGCTTGCATGACTATTGACGATGAAAATACACAGTTTTTACGGGTTTTTCGGTGACTTGCAAATTCTCGATCAGCGAGTAATATCCGGGTCTCTTATCCAATCCGTGAGAAACCCATGACTGCAGACGATGTTAAAAAACTGATCGAAGAGGGCATTCCCAACAGCCAGGCGATTATTTCCGGCGAAGGCTGTAACCTGGAAGCCACGGTGATCAGCGATGCCTTCGAGGGTATGAGCATGCTGGCGGAACAGAAGATGGTGTTCGCCACGGTCAATCACCTGATCAGCACCGGCGAACTGCACGCCCTGGCCATCAAGGCCTATACCCCCGACGAATGGCAAACCGCCCAGGGCTGATATCCCGCAACCGCACTGACCGGCTATTTCAGATCGTCAGTCAGATGCGGTTTGATCTGTTCATACAGTGATTGATACACCTTCGGCGCCGCGGCAATGACATTGCCGGTTTCCAGGTAATCACCCTCGCCACTGAAGTCGGTGACGATGCCGCCGGCTTCCCGCACCAGCAATACCCCCGCCGCCATATCCCAGGCATTCAGGCCCAGTTCCCAGAATCCGTCCAGCCGGCCCGAGGCCACATAGGCCAGATCCAGAGCCGCTGAACCGGCACGGCGGATACCCGCGGTGTGCGGATGCACGGCGCGGAACGTGTTTAAATAGGTTTCAAGGTGTTGGGGATGCTTGAACGGAAACCCGGTGCCGAGCAGCGCGCCGGCCAGTCCTTTCTGCTGGGTACAGCGAATGCGTCGATCATTGAGTTGTGCACCCTCGCCGCGGGCCGCAGTAAACAGTTCGTTTTTTACCGGATCAAAGACCACCGCGGCATCCAGGCGGTTTTTCGCTTTCAGCGCGATGGATACGGAAAATTGCGGAAAACCGTGCAGATAGTTGGTGGTACCGTCCAGCGGATCGATAATCCACTGGAAGTCACTCTGCTGATCGTCCATGCCGCTTTCTTCCGCCAGGATGCTGTGATCCGGGTAGGCCTGGCGAATGGCTTCGATGATTTTTTCCTCGGCCTGACGGTCGACCTGGCTGACGAAATCGTTCTGCGCCTTGACCTCGATATCCAGGCGGTCGATCTTGTCCATGTTGCGCAGGATCACGTTACCGGCCGCGCGGGCCGCCTTGACGGCGATGTTCAGCATGGGGTTCATGGAAATTACTCTTACCCGGGTTGGAATGGCCGCGTAGGATACCAGAAAGCGGCGCTGGAATCAGGTTAATCATGGCGGGCCGGAATGGCCTTCGCCCGCCGAATCCGCTAGCATTAGCGCTTTTTTGCGGCCCCGAACGGTCCAGGACAGCCCATGCTCGACAATATTCGCATCGTACTGGTGAAAACCCACCACCCCGGCAATATCGGGGCGGCGGCGCGCGCCATGAAAAACATGGGCCTGAGCAAGCTGTACCTGGTCGACCCCATCGATTTTCCCAGTTTCGAAGCCTCGCAACGGGCCTCGTCCGCCACCGATATCCTCAGCGACGCAGTGGTGGTGAATACCCTGGCCGAAGCCATCGAGGGCTGCGGACTGGTGGTCGGCACCAGCGCCCGACTGCGCATGGTGCACTGGCCGCAGGTGGAATCCCGTGAATGCGGCGAACTGCTGGTGAAGGAAAGCCAGGACCACGAAGTCGCCCTGGTGTTCGGCCGCGAACGCAATGGCCTGCATAATGACGAACTGGAACTGTGTCAGTACCTGGTGAACATTCCCACCGGATCGGAATACAGCTCGCTGAACCTGGCGCAGGCGGTACAGGTGTTGTGCTATGACATTCTGCTGGCCAGTCGCGCCGACGAAGAAGTTAAAAAACGCAGCATCAAGGACGCGCAGGATCGACCCGCCACCGCCGACCAGCTGGAAGGCATGTACGGCCACTTCTTCGAAACCATGAATCAGTTGAATTTCTTCGGCGATCGCAATCCGGAAAATGTCATGCGTCGCTTGCGTTGCCTGTTCGGTCGAGCGG
>CBDULQ010000201.1:0-6914 GCA_965368115.1 uncultured Gammaproteobacteria bacterium
CAGGTCGTTTTCCCGGTACTGGTGATGGATTTATATGGAGTTTAGTCGAGCCTGCGGGGCCCGCCGTGACTCCTGTCTCGCTTCCGACTCACTCGATCGGAGGAGCCGCCACCGGCTCGACACCCATACCGGCTTTGCATATGATCCGGCAGATGCCCAGCTTACCCTCTGCCATGTATCCCTCGCCAATGCCCCTGTTGCCGGCCCGGCAAACCGACCATCGGATCGGTGGCATTCAGCGCTGATGTCGACACTACGCATCCTGTCACTGACCAGCCTGGCCATGCTGGCCTTTGCCGCCAACTCCCTGCTGTGTCGCGCCGCACTCGATCACACCCCCATCGATGCCGCCAGCTTCACGAGCCTTCGCCTGATCTCCGGTGCCGTCATACTGTATCTACTGATATTTATTCGACAACATCGTGCGCCACGCAGCGGTCACTGGTGGTCGGCACTGGCCCTGTTCGCCTACGCGACCGGCTTCTCCTTTGCCTATCTACAATTGTCCGCAGCCACCGGCGCATTGATTCTGTTCGGCGCAGTGCAACTCACCATGATGAGCTACGGAATCTACAGCGGTGAGCGCTTCAACCGCTACCAGTGGCTGGGCTTTGTACTGGCGGCAGGCGGTCTGCTGGGATTGTTACTGCCCGGCGCCAGTGCGCCCTCGGCCGGCGGTGCCCTGCTGATGATCGGCGCGGGATGCGCCTGGGGCGTGTATTCGCTGCGCGGTCGCAGCGCAGTCGACCCGCTGAAGGAAACCTGCGGCAACTTCCTGCGCAGCGTACCCATCGCCCTGCTGTTCAGCCTGTTGTTCATCGATCAACTGCAACTCGACAGCGCCGGAATTCTGTACGCGATATTGTCCGGTGCCCTGGCCTCCGGCCTGGGCTACGCCATCTGGTACAGTGTGTTGCCGCAGTTACCGTCGACCCGAGCCGCCACGGTACAATTGAGCGTACCGGTGCTCACCGCTTTCGGTGGCGTGCTGATGCTGGGTGAAGCCGTCGATACCAGACTGGTGTTGACGTCCGCGGCAATACTGGGCGGCATCGCCCTGGTGATTCGCAGCCGTGCATGAACAGCCTGCAGCCATCACCCCGTAACCGAGGTGCCACTCGTCCGGCAAATTCGCAAGCAAGCGAAGCATCACCGAGTACGATGAACAATGACGAAACCGTCCTCCTGCCCGGCATTAGAGCCGGTTAAACCGCCTTTCGTATAACCTGAGATGAAGACCTGCTCACAGGCATCCACCGCAATCGCAGTTGCCGTTTCGTAGGCGCCGCTGTTCCACTGTTCAACCTGCACAACGATACCGCCGGCATCGAACTTCACCATAAATACCGCATTGCGATCCGGATTCTGCCGACCGGGCACCAGGGCACCGAAGGTTTCCCCGGTCAGGTAGATATTGCCGTATCGATCCAGCGTCATATCGGTCACCCAGTCATTGTCGGACGAACCGAACTGTGTGCCCCAGATAACGGCGCCGTTGCGCGAATCCAGCTTGAGCACCACACCATCCAGACCACCATAGGAACTACCACCCAGCGGTAATACCGATGAACCGGCGAACAACAGATGACCGTCTGCCAGTCGCTGAATAACCGCTCCGCTGTCGGCAACCATGCCCGACAGCTGACGCTGCCAGAGCAACTGCCCCTGGGCGTCATATTTTTTCACGAACATGCCGCGTTCCGCTCCGCCATCACTGTGTCCCGTGACATAGATCGAACCGTCCAGCGCATCGACCGCAAGCCCAAAATAAAAATCGGTATATGAAGTCTCCGTATTGAGTGTCCAGCTCAGTACATACTCCGACCCCTGTCGAATGGCGCTGGCCAGCAAAGGGTTTTCCCAGGCTTCTACATAATTACCGGGTACGTAGATATCATCGAATCCGGCCACCACCAGAGTGCCATCCTGGCCGTGCTGGATGCGCGTTGGGTGTTGAGGACGATTATCGACATACTGATTGACTTGTGACTGCCAGGACACGATATCCAGCCAGCCCAACAGCATATCGAATGAATCACCGTGAGACGTGCCTGTTAATGAACCGTGAATCCGTCCGGCGAAAGCAAGCTCTCCGGTCTGCGGATTCATGCTCAGTGCCTCGATACTACTGGGCCCGTTTGCAGGCAGATTGAATCGGTTCAATACATTGCCCTGTCGATCGAGTCGCAACAATACACCTCGTGCGGCACCGGATGGATCCACCGTTGTCTGACCGACAGTACCGTTTTCAAACCCGGCCAGATAAACTTCGCCGGAATCGTCCACCAGTACGTCCAGCAACCGATCGTTTGATGCAGTACCCAGCATGCGCCCCTGTGACCAGGCACTGCAAACAACATTCGGTGCATCGGAATTTGTTGCACCCTGCTCTGCACAGGCCGAAATCAACGTAACCAGCATCAGTAAAGAATATTTCCGCATCATCGTCAGATTCCGTCACAGACGAACAGCGTCGGCCTGCGGCTGATCCTGTAACACTCCGTCGGATAAAGTTTCAGCGGTTGTGTCTTTCCGCCCCAGGTTAATCACTAAGTTGCAGGAAAACAGTAACAACGCGAGTACCGTCACCACGGCACTCAAGCCAAGAACAGGCTCGGCAGTTTCATATCCGGAATGATATAAAGCCAGGGCCAGCATCATCACCGGCAAACCCAGGTTATGCAGTCGGAAATGCCAGCGCGCCAGTGCATTGCTTGCCAGAACAGGAAACTGGCAATACACCAGTCCCACCAGCGCCATGCTGACCCAGCCCAGTAGATTGAGATGTGCGTGCACAGAACGCAGCTGGAACTGACCGGATATCGCCATAGCCATACCTAGCAGCAAACCAGCCACCAGATAGACCGCTGCGATTTTCAGCAATCGCATACCGAGATCGGAAGAACGAACCTTTGAAGGGGACAACTGAGGCATTGAAGCACTCCTGGATAATTAGTCAGTTTTCCTGACTATTATAGACAGACTGACTGACTAATAGCAATATACCCCGATGACTTTTCAAAAAAGCTACCCCGAGCACCATCGCACCATTGGAGCACTGCTCCGCATTCCCTATCAGCATTTACAGCAACAGGTCTATGAACAACTGGCTCGCACCGGCCACAGCGAGGTACGGCCGGCACATTCGGTTGTGTTTCGATATATTCTGCCCGAGGGATCACGCATTACCGACCTGGCCGAACAGGCGGGTATTACCAAACAGAGCATGGCGGCACTTGTGGACCATCTACAACAGCACAACTACCTGGTCATGAAAGCCGATCCCCATGACGGTCGCGCCAAACGTGTGATACTGACTCCACGAGGAAAAGCCGTACAGGCACAAGCCAGAAAATTAAGCGCACAGACGGAGAAACAATGGGCCAGTCTGCTCGGCACTAACAAAATGAAACAGCTACGCCAGTTACTGGGCGAGCTTTATGACAAACTGGAAGCAATCGAGTGACATTACATCAGCATACAGACTTTTCATCGCTACCGGATCAATCGCCGTTGATATTAATGGAAGGCGCAGTCGTCGAAAGACTACGCCGGTCAAACGACATCCGCATCGATCCACAGTTGCTCAACGCGCCTTTAATCTACAGTGATCATGGCCGCCAGGCGCTGACTGGAATTTATCGGGAGTATATCGACATCGCAGTTCGAGCTGGCTTGCCCATGCTGCTATGCACGCCAACCTGGCGCGCCGACCGGGAACGCATACTCGACAGTAACTGTCCGGAAACACTGAACATCGACGCCGCACGTTTTATGCGTTCATTGCGTGATACAACAACGGCTGAACACGGACTGTTTATCGGCGGACTGCTGGGTTGCAAAAACGATTGTTACCAGCCGCAACAGGCACTGTCGACGGAACAGGCGGAACAGTTTCATCGCTGGCAGGCGGAACAGCTGGCTCAGGGTGGAGTGGATTTTCTGATTGCGGAAACACTACCCAGCATGCACGAAGCGCTGGGGCTGGCGCGAGCCATGCAACATAGTGACCTGCCCTACATCATCAGTTTTGTCATCAATCGTCAGGGCTGTTTGCTGGACGGTCACCGTCTGGATGAAGCCTTTCAGTTCATCGATTCGCAAACCGATGTCAAACCGCTGGGTTATATGGTGAACTGTGCGTACCCGAGTTTTCTCTGTGCCGAACAACAAAGCGAACAGGTGTTCGAACGACTGCTGGGTTTTCTCGCCAATGCCTCGGCACTGGATCATTGCGATCTGGATCAGGCGGAAGACGTACAGATGGACCCCATCGAAGAATGGGTTGAGCAGATGCTGATGCTGAACCAGCGTTACGGTATTAAAATGCTCGGCGGCTGTTGCGGTACCGACAATCGACATCTCGATCGACTGGTACGCGCCTATCAGGCGCAGGCGCTTACAGGAAGTTGAACAGATTCAAACCCTGCACTTTGACAAACGTCTGCTGAGCAATCTGCAGTGCCGTGGTCTGGAAGGTCAGATTACTGATCGCCTCGGCGTAGTCCAGATCCTTGAGTTCGGATAACACACCCTGCAGATACAGTTTCTTGTCTTCGTTATCCAGCTGCTGACTTTCGATGGAATTCAAACGTCCGCCGATGCTGGTGGTGGTGTCGATCACTTTCTGCATCGACTGATCGATGTTTTCCAGTGCGTTACCAATCTGTTGCGATAACAGTATCCGGGGCGCACCACCCGGTGCGAAATTCGCTGCACTACCGACAACCGCGGAATCGACGCTTGCCGAACTGGATACCGAATTACCGCTGCTGATGGTATCCAGCACCGCATCACCGCTGCCGGAATCCGCCATATTGCCGATCACCACCGATTGCGTCGCCGTACCGTCTGCACCATCGGTAATAAAACGTACATCGGTACCGTCCAGATAGAACGTCGCACTCAGTCCCGGGGTTGTTCCTGCCAGAGTTAAACTACCATCCGGATTTGTGGTGACATTCGCATCTCCGCCGATCGACGCCATAATGGCGGCGGAGATCGTATTATTGGTCGGCGCACCGCCGGTAGGTACGGATACGTTGACGGTCTGGCCATCGAAAGTGATATCGAAGGTAATGGTTTCACCGGCGTCCCAGCCGTTGTTGATGTAATCACCACCCAGGGTACCGCGTACATTACCGCTACCCGGTGTTTCAAGGCTGGTAATCAGGTCGTGGATGCTGGTAAAAATATCCTGGTTGCGACTGGCGCGTACAGTAAACTCATCCGCCGCCGCAGGCTGACCGCTGATGTCGACTTCTACACCGTTAAAAGTAATCACGCCGCCGTCAGTATAGGGCTGTGCTGACAACACAGTCGCGCCGGTCGTGGTGTTAATAACATCATAAGTATCCGGCGGCGATGCAAAACGAATGGTAAAGTCCTGCGCCTGGTAGGCGGACGGATCAACCAACGAACCGGTCGAGATTCGTGCCGTGCCGCCGTTAGTGGTATGGGCATCAGTGGCGAAAACACCGTTACCTTCACGAATCAGCTGAAATACATCGGCACCGGAATCATTGGCGATGACCTGGCGGTTGGAACCAATCTGGATACCCAGCTGGCCTTCGTCACCGTTATAGAAAAAGTTACCGAGGCCATCGGTGGTAAAGGCCTGGGTTCGCGACTGAAAACCGGAAAACAGGTAGTCGCCGTTCTCGTCCTGGGTGTTTGCATAATCGAGTAACTCGTCGAGTTTCTCGCGCAATTCACTGGCAATCGCCTGCTCCGCTTCCAGGTCGTAGGTGCCGGTATTACCGGCCTGTATCGCCAGCTCACGCACGCGCTGCAACACATTGTTGACACTGGTCAGTGTGGTTTCTTCGAGATTCAGGCGTTGCGTGGCATAGTTGGCGTTTTCGTCAAACTGGCCGATCTGACTGATCGCTTCATTCAGGTCGATGACACGCGACGCGGCACTGGGATCATCGGACGGCGCGAGTATACGCTCGCCGCGACTCAGTTGATCCTGACTACGCACCACTTCGGCCTGTTGCCGAAGAATATTCTGTACGCCCTGCATGTGTATGAATGAAGTGGATACACGCATGATTACACCGCACTAATGAGTGATTCAAATAAGGTTTGCGACGTCTGCACGATTCGCGACAACGCCTGGTAGGCCTGCTGGAATCGAATCAGATCCGCTGCTTCTTCGTCCAGGTTGACACCGGATACGCTTTCGCGACGTTCGATGGCGCCCTGCAATAAACTTTCTTCAACCTGGTGATTGATTTTTACCTGTTGTGTCACGGTACCCACTTCGGCGGTCAGCGCACTGTAAGACTGCTCGAAACTCGAAGTACCGTTATCCATGATACCCTGCGACTGCAAATCGGCCAGCAACAGCATGTTGGTGCTGTCGGTAGCGGCGCCGGTGTTTTCTTCGATGGTCAGGGTGTCCCCCGGTTGCGGCTGACCGGTCAGCTGAACCTGCCAGCCGTTCTGGCTCACGGTCATGCCGTTGTTGAACATCACATCGTTCTGCAACACGGTACCGGTAGCATTATCGATAACATCGAAAGTACCTGCCGGATTGGTAGGATCGAAAAATATATTCACACTGCGTCGCAGATCGCCGTTCAATGCATCCACCACACTGCTTTGCGACACGCCGACCGAACCCAGATTGGCGCTGCTGGTAATTCCGCGTATCGGCGTCGCCGCTGCAATGTCTGCGGGATCACTAACCAGGCCCTGGAAGCTAAGTGCGCCCAGTCGGGTCGGACGGATGAAAAACGAGTCGCCGGCATTGGCGGCACCGCCCGGGGTAATTTCCTTCCCGTCCACGTACAACGGGCCATCGCCTGACGCAAGCGTCACCCCATCACTGAGTCACAACACATTGTAGTTGACGCCATCTAAGCTGACTTCGTAATCGGTAACGGTCAACGGGTTGACATCGGCTATGT
>CBDULQ010000202.1:0-6891 GCA_965368115.1 uncultured Gammaproteobacteria bacterium
CCATGAAGAAATAGTCCTTTAATTGCATGGATTCCAGGTAATACTGCAACCAGCGCACCTGTTTACCGACGGTGTCATAGATATACAGTTTCTTGTTTTTCTTCTTTACATCCAGGATGAATTTTTCCAGCCGGTCCTTTTCATTCAGGGGGATCGAATTCTCATAACCGGAAAATATGTAAAAGCCGTCCCTTTGTCTACGGTCTCGAATATCCAGGATCGCAACGTCATCTGTCGCTGTTTTGATGAATTTTTCAGCAGGCAGGGAATGTTGTTTGAATCGGGCTTTCGAGATCAACATATCCCCGGTCACAGGGCTTTTACCCAACAACTCTGCAAGATCCGGATGACTTTTCGCCCAATCGAACACACCGGCATCATAGGCGAATACATTATCGATCTTGGAATACAGCATGGCCTTGCGCGCAGCCTTGTATGATTTCATGCAGGTGTGTCCATTACAGTAGAACACTATCGCTTTTGAGCTTTTGGCCCGCAAATCCCTGATCCTTTTGATAAAGACATTATTATTCAGCTTTAAAGGAATGTTAATCGCGCCCTTTATTCTCAGCGTTTCGTACTCGTAGGCTGTACGCGCATCGACAACGATACTGTTATCAAATTGTTTGAATAAATCATCGGTGGATATCACGGGGATATCCGGATAGACGGCTCGACCGGGAAACTCTTCGGCGAAAGCTTCGCCGCATGAGAGGATGACTGCCAGAGAAATGATAAATCTGTGTATTGCCGTTAAATTACCACGCATAGCGATACATTATCCCGATGATTACCGGGACGACCTCCTTTTGTAAAGCATTCCATTTTATGAGCGTACTGGCTTATCTGAACAACCAGCTAACAACCGCATTCATTATGGAAGAGTTTTATAATCTTCGGCTTGGTATTTTTGTGTATGCCGAAATTTTTTATTGCTGCCGATATTAGTCACGATAAGAAGGACGGTCAAGCTGGTGAGGAAAAAACGGGAGAACTGGAAAACAAACTGTGACAGTGGCGTAAATTTCCGATGAACAGACTACAATTAAGCCAGTAGTCTGAGTAATATGCACAACAGGCTCAGCCGTTTCCCTTTTAGACGCGGATCACATATCAATTTTCACTGACTGGCGAGCTCCGCAATTATCTGCTTAAATCCCTGTAGCCCCGATTCTGCCGGCGCCTCAAATGATCAAATACAAACAGGCCTGTGTTCAAAAAATAACCAATCCGCCCGGCCGGATGATTTCGACCAAGTTATGAGCGACCCTGATCATTTGACGACCAACGACCATCTGGCTCCGAAGCCCGGCCCCTGGGCACGAAGCCTTGCAACCAGCCAGATGCTGATGCGTAACATCCTCATCCCAGGCACTGCTAAATGCGCGCGAGGCGGTCGATTGCTGTGCTCGAGGATTGTTTTTCCCTGCCTGGTCTGGGCGCCACGCCATATCAAACGGGAATTCGTCAAGATTCATAATACGCAGAACTGGTTCAAGCGCTCGGGTATGACCCTGAGCAGTAACGCCGTTGGCCTGGTCATGGCCATGTCATCCACACGCCTGGTGGAATATTTCGTCGAAGTAAGGGAGTTCGGCAACCTGTGGGGCCTGCTTGCGTCGAGACCCGTGGTCAGTGAAACGACTTTTGAAGTACTGAATTTTCTGGCGGAATTTATCGTCGCATTGATCGTATTTACGGTGACCGACCATTATTACACCGCCTTTCGCGAGCGCCACAATAAAGAAGAATAAAACCAGACAATGTCACGCGGTTCGGGTTTAATCGGTATTAACCGACATCCCGAGGCAAATCTGTGGATTGAGTGACTCAGCATCGCATTAATTAATGAACCTGTTTCAACCAGGTATCGACTCATCCCCTGTAAATACTCTCTTAACAGATTACAGGGACCTGAGTCATGACTATCAAACATCACGCTGTAAAACCCGGAGCCCCGAGTAAGGCTCTTTTATTCGCCGCCATTTTCTGCGTTTGCGCAGGAATCAGTGCACCGTCTCTTGCCGATACATCTGTACCGTCAGCCCAGCCTCTCAAAATGGCTAAGCCGGCCCAACCGCTATTGAAATTACGCGCCCCGCAACCGAGCCAGACTCCACCGGGGTCCCGGCCAATGCCCGGCCAGCTGTCAACCGGCAAAAAAGATGATAACAAACTGATCAGCCGCTGCTGGGGGGTTGAGGCATGCAATCAGTTGATTTCCGACTGCATTTCGGTCGGTGGCGATTTTCATCCCGGCCTTGAAGATCCGGAGACCGGCGCGCCCGGGCAAGGCTATTGTTATCTTTAACGCCTGGACCTGATTAAACCCATCACCGTCTGAGCCCCCTGATACGGATATATCAGGGGGCTTTTTTGTGCACTGCATTCCAGATTGAGCCCCGCCCTGCCTGAACGAATAATTTTTCCACTCCGACCTATTCGTGAGCATGCGTTAACGACTCACTTTTATTATCAAACCCAAGGAAAACGACGATGAAAACGTTACATCATATTCGATATTTATGTTTTGTCTTACTGGCGGCTTTCAGCATGCAGTCCCATGCCGTCAAACCCTTTACCGTAACCTGTGGTGACGGCGAAAAGATCGAGGTGGCTGACTCTGAATACAATCCATCCATGATCGCTCTGGCCTGTCTGTCCGCCGGACACCAGGCGCCCTTACCGTCCCATAAACCGCCTCAGCGGAAAAGTGTATTGAGCCTAAAAAAGGCCGCTCCAAATAAGGTCTTTAAAGCGCAATACCTTAAGGGATTGATCGCGAAAAATACCGGCCGAACTCCGGCCAGTGTCGATCACTCGGATATCATCCTCATGCTGCAAGGCTGTGAATGTATCAGCCCGCACTGTGTGGCCTACAGCTGCCCTAACGATGTCGATATACCCTGATTGTCGACGATGTGGTAATAAAAAAGGCGGAGATGAATCAATTTCATTCTCCGCCTTTTTCTGTTGAGATGATTTAACGATTTACTTTCAACTTGAGTGTTTGCGAGGGTTTAAGGCCTTTAGATTTTGAAGGCCGCTTGTCACACTGGCAGCCCACCAGACCACCGGGCTCGGAACTACAACCGGAAGGCTCGAAACCGGTACCTGTCTTACAGGCGTTTGATGCAATGGTTTCAGTTGCGCCGGTGCAGAAATAGACACCATGATGCAGGCTACAGGTGCCGTTTAGCGGGCCGGCCAGGCTATTAGCGGAAACGGCCATCATACATGCGAATATCATTTTCTTCATTTGATCGATCCTCTGATGTTGTTCAAAGTGTACTGATACAGACTTTGTGTCGACACAATCAGATCAGAGGTTCAATAGAGGAGTCCATAGCTGCTGCCGTCAACCCGGACAAACCATGCGTTCAACTGGATGCCCATGTTCAGGTCAGGCCGCGTTATTTTTTATCCTTCCCAAACAACCCGCCCAGCAGAGATTTTCCCTTCACCGCCTGTAAGGGCGCGCCCTGGTCATCGATCAATTCACCATGTTTGGCGGCGGCATTGAGCACAGAGTCCAGTAGTTCACGATCCATGGGCAGGTTGGCGACGAGCACTTCATAAGACACCGGCTGTTTAGCCATGGCTTCGAGCCACACGGCAAGTTCCGCTGTCATGGGAAAACTGGAGAAATTCGGCTTGCCGGACAGCATCATATTGCGACCGGCCCAGGGATGGTCGGGGTCAGGCAACGGTGGTGGTTCATCCGGTGTGAGCTGTTTTTGCCGCTCCTCATCGGCACGCGCTTTCTGTGCCGCTTTGCGCGCCTGTTCTTCCGCCCTCTTTTCATCCTCAGCAGCCTTCCTTGCTGCTTCAGCAGATTTGCGCGCTTCTTCCTGAGCCGCTGCTCGCTTTTCCTGTTGCCGGTCTTTGCGTTGCTCAAGACCGGCCAGCGCCTGTTCGAACACATTGACCAGTTGCGATGCACGGATCGGCGGCGCCAGCAGAAAATGAAAATCCTTCTGACCGGGCACCGTATCCTGTCCGGTAATCAGAATCACGCAAGGGGCTTCGATGGCCAGTGCCGCTTCGGCAGTACCCCCATTTTCCAGATCGGCGACCCAGACATCGGCGAAAGCCGGTTCGTCGACCCAGACCCAGTTTTCCTGACGCAGCGATAGCACCGACTTGACGATTGTCAGCACCTTGTCTTCAAGCGAAGCACCAATATTCAGGTCCATGGCTCTACCCTATTTCAGCGAGTGACGACAACAGAGCCTGTTATTCCTTGAACAGGCGATACCCGCTGATCATGGTGCTGAGCATACTCTGGCGTCCCATGATGTCTTCCCTGATGGCAGCATACACATGAAGAATGGTGAAGCAGATGATCACCCACATACCCAGGTGGTGCCAGGTATGCACGGTCTGTGACTGACCGAACAATGGAATCACCCAGGAAGTAAACAGCGTGTGCGTAAAATGTCCCGGTTGCGCCCCTTCACCATACAGCGCAAAGCCGGTGATGATCATGAAAAATGCCATCAACACAAAACCGATGAACATGGATATCCTGGCGATCGGATTATGGCCGATGTAACGGTTTGGATAAGACCGAATGAACAAATACCACTTGAGCATGGAAAACAGCTCTTTCCAGAACAGTGGCGTAAATATGGGTAAAAAGAATATCTCGCGAGAGTGATAGTTGCCGATAAACGCCCAGTAGACCCGACCGACAAAACCGATTGCGAATATGTATGCTGCGGCAAAATGCGCGAAGCGAATATAACCGAATAGAAAATTGTCAGAGGCTTCACCCGGCACGGATGGCGGTGGAGAACCGATGAAATAGCCGGTGACACACAAAACGGTAATGGCTAGAAAATTAATCCAGTGCCAGATTCTTATCGGTGCTTCGTAAACATAAATGGATCGTATGGTAGGAACGGCCTGACTGGCCTTTGTATCGATAGCAGCAGCTCTTGGCGCCTGTTGATCAGACATAAACTCACCCTCGTATTGATTGCTGTTGCATTGATTGTCAACAATGAACAACAGCGATCTGTTTACAGCGCGGCCACGAAGATGGACAGCTGGATTCCTGGATTCGGAATGGCCTACACGGTCTCATCTTCCGTGTTTATTTTAATTATCATTTACGCTGTAATATGCAAGTTACAAGCCATATCCATAAGCTAATGAAATACAATAAATTAGTCGCTTTGCGGTCGCAAAAGACGGAAGCCCGGAATGCAGGTTTACGGCTATAACGGAAGGTTGATTTGCACTACAGACCAGGGATTCAACGCAACAAACGATTAGAACGGATCGCAAAAATACATCACCAGCGCTCTCCCACTCGATCAGGCGACATGAGAAAACAGTCACTCGATACTTGTCTTAATCATTCTGACAACGGCAGTTTAACATTTGACCACTTAAGCCAATAAAGGATCGAGTTCAATATAAGAGTCGGGTTTCCATTGACTCGGAAACCCGACAGCTTACCTGCCCAGGAGCACTTCATCCTGGCTATCAATCGAGCAGATGCAGCCACTTGTAAAACACACCGGAATAACCGCCACCGGTATCGCCTTTTACCATCAACGCGCCACCGTGAGTCGGCAACAGTGTCGGTGGAATACCGTAATGCAGGTTCCAGCTACCACCTTGCTTGCGCCAGCCCACATTGTTTTTACCGGTCACCGTTTGCGGCCAGAAGTATTCCACGCCTTCACCATTACCGATCAAGGTACGCGTAACCGTCTGGCCAGTACCCGGATGAGTGAAGGTCACTTTCAGGGTATCGATATAACCTTCGCTCTGCGCACCCAGGTAATTGGCGCAGGTGGACCAGTTGCCGGACACATCCTGCATGGATGCCCGCCATTGTAGTTTCATGTTCATCGGCAGTTGTACGGTACCGGTGCGGCGCACCCAGCTGGTGTCACGAGTGCTGGATACACTGATGCTTCCCCCATCGACACGGTTGGCGCCAAAGTCCAGTCCCAGAAACAACAGTTGCATGTCGTAGCGACAGTCACCCTGATCGGCCAGATTCATGCGATACACCAGTTCATAGCTTGCCTGCACATTACCCTGCAGCTCCCGACACTCGACTGCACGCGGACCGGAATAACCGATGTAGTATTGATCACCCACCGCAGCATTCGCCATCATATCGAAAGCCTTGTTGGTGCAATCCTCGTCACCCCAGAAATAGGGTTTGTACACTACACCATCGGTCTTGGCACATTGGTACGGCGGCAACATGGACAACTTGTTGCCGGTGGCGCAATAGGGGTAATCCCGCTTCACATAGTCGCCACCATAATTATTGTGATGATCGATGCGCATGGGCGATACGGTCATACCGTCACCGGCCTGGTTGATATAGCCGGGAAAACCCCAGATCTCCGGCGTCTGATAACCGCTGTTTCCGCCGGTATAAAACTTCACTTCGTCGTTCTGCCAGGTGAGGCCGACCAGGTTGGCCGACAACTTTTCGATATAGCCCGGTGTGCCGCGCACACTGTCCGGCGTACGTCCGGCCTGGGCAAAGGCGAAGAACTTGATCTGCTCATGTTCCGGGTAAGTCGACACACGGGCCACCGCATCCGAACCCTTGCTGTGCCCGAACACCCGGATGTCGGGATGATCGAAACGCACTTTCAATGTGTACAACAACAGGTCCAGCGCGTTGCTGGCATCGTATACGCCGCGGTCATATTCGATCGCATCGTCCAGCAGGGTCGACTTGTCGGTGTACTGCACGGACAGGTAGGTTCGACCCGGCGTCGGTGAGATGATGCTGGTGAACTGTCTGTAGTCGCCGTCTTCCTGATTGGTACCCGGTACAAACACATCGAAAGCGCCCAGACAGGATTTGGTCTGCTCGAACTCGGCCCGAATTCGCTGCTCGACGCAATCGGC
>CBDULQ010000203.1:0-6805 GCA_965368115.1 uncultured Gammaproteobacteria bacterium
TCCTTTACCCGGTAGCAGAATATCCCGCGTTCCCATCACCGCGGTGGAGACCACCGGCACCGCCAGTGCCATGGCCTCAAGCAACACCAGGCCCTGGGTTTCCGTTCTGGACGCAAAAACAAACGCATCCGCGCAACAGTAACAATGTTTAAGCGTGGTATTTCGGTCCAGATATCCGACGAAGTGAATGTTGGCCTCCAGCCCCAGCTGCCGACTCAGCTTTTTGATGGCATCCAGCGCCGGACCTTCTCCAGCAATGATGACCGCCAGATTGCCAAGCGACTGTTTAACTCGATGAATAACTCGAATCAGAAACTCGATGTTTTTTTCATGGGCGATGCGCCCCACATGCACCAGGCAGGGCTGCCCGGGATCTATGCCCAGTCCCTGTTTAAACTCATTGACAGCGGACTGGTTACACCCGGCTTCCTGCAACTGGATACCAGTGGGTAAAATCTGCATGGGCTTATTCACGCCATAGTCATGCAGTACCTCGGACATCGCGGTTGACGGTACAACAACGGTCTCCACATCGTTACACTGCAGCCGTGAATAGCGACGCGCCAGGTAACGCATCATTCGCCTGGGCAAAAACCACAGATAGTGAAACAGATATTCTTCAAAGAAAGTGTGATATGTCACCAGAGTGGGTAATCCCAGCGCTTTCGCCAGCTTAAGTCCGAGATAGTGGGCAACGAATGGTGTCTGGATATGCACCACATCAAAATCCCAGGCTTTCAGCTGCGGTAATAACTTCATTGCCTGTTTCATGATCATCATACGATCTTCCGGATCGAACAGCACGCGTCGCGACGGGACACGAATGACGTCCTCTTCGTCAGCAGATTCCTGCGGATATTCAGGTGCAATGACAACAACACGATGCCCCTGGCGCTGCAATTCATTCTTGAAGGTCTGGATCGAAGTGGACACGCCGTTGACGCGTGGGAAATACACGTCACTGACCATGAGAATATTCATTGAGATTCCGGTTAATACTTGCCCAAAATTAGCCGGATATTAAGAGGGATATATGACAGGGATGTTAACACTGCTTGACCGCGGCCTGGTTTTTCTGCAGTAAATGCAATGAAAGTTTCACAAAATCGACAGAAGTCACGATACCTTGCAGTTGACCGTCATCAACGACGGGCAGGCAATTGTGCTTATTGGCTACGAAGAACGCGCCGGCCTCGACCAGCGAAGCGCTCGATGGCATGGTCTGACAATTCGGGTCCATGAAGTCCTTCACTTCGGCACGTTGCTCACGGGTATCCAGCTTGCTGAATCCATAGGCCTCGACCACTTTGAAAGCATTGTTAAGCAAATCACGCTGGCTCAGGATCCCCAGGAATCGTCCATCCTCGGACACCACCGGCAGGTGCCGGATATTGTGCTCCTTGAGCAGCATCCGTGCCTGATGCAGGTTATCGTGTTCCCTGAGGCTAACCACTTTAGCAGTCATGATATCAGCGACGGTTTGCATACCGAATTCCATATACTGAGATGATGATCTGAGTATAGACAAATTTTGCGACCCGCAGGGGAGCCCGTATCGCCCACAAAAAAGCCCGGTAAAGACCGGGCTTTCTAAACAGCTGTCGATGTTACACCTTACTTGGCGGCGATATCTTCCAGTTGCTTGGCGCGGATGATCTGACCATCCAGCGCGGCTTCCTTGGCGCTCTTGCCGTAAGCCACTGCCATCAGTGTGCTGTAGTAAGTGACCGGGATCTTGAACTTGGTGCCGTAAGTGGCATTGATCTGGTCCTGGTACACTTCAACGTTCATCTGACATACCGGGCATGGCGTAACAATCATGTCGGCACCGTTGTCCAGCGCGGACTCGATGATGTCCTTGACCAGCGCCTGGGATTTTTCCGGCTCCGAGAACGCCAGCGCACCACCACAGCAGGACACTTTTTTCTCGTAATTGGGCAGGGATTCCGCACCCAGGGTTTCCACGAACTTGTCCAGGTACTTGGGATTCTCGAACGACTCGCCTTCGATACCGAACGGACGGTTGGTCTGACAACCCACGTAACCGGCAATCTTGATACCTTCCAGCGGCTTCTTCACATGCTTGCCGAGTTCGTCGTAACCGAAGTCCTCGATCAGCACTTCCACCATGTGGCGAATCTTGTTTTCATTCTTGAATTCCAGGCCGGCTTCTTTCAGTGCCTGGTTGGTTTCCGCCATCAGGTCGTCGTCCTGCTCCAGACGCTCTGCAGTTTCACGCGTCGCCAGCCAGCAGGCTGCGCAGGTCGCTACAACGTCCTGACCCTGGTTGTGCTTCTCGGACAGCGCCAGGTTACGTGCCGAAAGGGCCAGACGCGGCAGCTCGCCGCCACCGGAGTAACCGATGGATGCTGAGCAACAGTTCCAGTCCGGAATCGTGTTCAGTTTGATGTCCAGTACATCACACATGGTCTGTACCGACTTCAGGTAGTTGGATGAAGAGGCGCCCTCCTGGGAGGAGCAGCCTGGATAAAACGAATATTCTTTAGCCATTGTTGAACTCCTCGGGGTTTACTTCATGTTCTTTTCGATACGTGCCGCTTCCAGCTCCTGAGCCTTCTTGATAACGGCCTGGAAACCGGCTTTATCTTTGACACTGTGACCGCCCAGCATTTCCATCGGATTCATACGCTTGGTTTTCCACATACCTAAACCAATGTCTTTCATCTTCAGTGCAGTCTTGATGCCTTCGCCAAAGCCGTTCATGAAGTAGAGACTCAGCCCCAGTTTCAGTTCGTTGACGCGACCGGTCTTCATCAGGTTGTCCCAGAAATGCTGGGAAAACTTCAGCGTGGGCTGTTCTTTCGGGGCCAGTCCCAGTCGCTTACCGTAATGTGCCAGACCGTGCATGATGTGCGTAATCGGCAGCTCACGCGGACAACGGGCAATACAGTTGTAGCAGGAGGTACACATCCACATGGAGGTGGATGACAGTACTTCGTCGCGCTTACCGGCACGGATCATCATGAACAGTTCCTGCGGCGGATGATCCCAGTAAGGGCCCATCGGGCAGGAACCGGAACAGACGCCGCACTGCATGCACATTTTCACCCAGTCGCCTTCTTCCACATTCGCTTCAACTTCCTTGAGGAAGTTGTTGCGATACTTTTCGATCATTTGTGTATTGAGATCACTCATCATGGTCTCCTTAGAACTTGAATGGGCTCATGCCGATCTTCTCGATGGTCTCGGCCATCTCGTCGATCAACCTGGGTACACGATCCACATCAGTGATCGCCACTTCATAAGTTGCAACACGCTCTTCTTCCAGATTCAGTTGTTGCAATGTATCGGCAATCTTACTCATGCGGTAATGTGCCATTTCGGAACCTTTCACGAAGTGGCACTGGTAATCGTCACCCTTCTGACAACCCATCAGGATGATTCCATCATAACCGGAGTTCAGTGCATCGGTGAGCCAGATGGTGTTGACCGATCCCAGGCAGCGGATTGGAACCACGCGTGCAAAAGCGTTGTATTCCAGACGATTCTGCGCCGCCATGTCCAGCGCCGGATAGGCGTCGTTTTCACAGGCCAGTACCAGAATACGCGGCTTCTCATCGAACTCGTCGGGCATATCCACATTCTTGATCTGCTGGCCGATTGAATCCACCGAATAGTTTTCGAAGGAGATAACACGTACCGGGCAGGCACCCATGCAGGTACCGCAACGGCGACAACGGGATTCGTTGTACTGCGGATAACCTTTCTCGTCTTCGTTGATAGCACCGAACGGACACTCAACCGTGCAACGCTTACACTGAGTACAACCTTCGATACGGAAACTCGGGAAGCTGAGATCACCGGAGCGCGGATGCGCCGCTCGACCCTGAGCCGCGTTCTCACATTCCTGGACCGCTTTCATCGCGGCACCGGTTCCATCGATCATCGCCTGGGCTGCATCCATGGGACGACGCACGGGGCCCGCGGCATAGATACCGGTACGGCGTGTCTCATAAGGGAAACAGATGAAGTGCGAATCGGTGAAGCCGTGCGCCAGATGTGGCAGGTCACTGCCCTGACGATAATCCAGATTCAGGATGGAATCGACCGAGATCGCCACTTCGTGGGCAGCAGTTGCGGCGGCCTTTTCTTCTTCGGTGGCATCATCAGCCAGTTCCATCATTTCAGCGTAAGGATCGGGACCGGAGTTCGGCACCTGGCCGGTAGCCAGCACCACCAGATCCGCCGCCATAGTCTGATCTTCGTCCAGAATCAGATCCTTGAAGTTGACCACCGGATCACCGCCACTGACATCGACCGTGCTCACTTTGCTCTTGGTGAAAATAATGCCCTTCTTCTGACCGCTGCGGTAGAAATCCTCACCGCCTGCACCCGGTGTACGCAGGTCGTCAAACATGATGACCGTGTCGACATCCGGATTGCTGTCCTTGAAGTACATGGCCTGTTTGATACTCGCACCGCAGCAGAAACCGGAGCAGTACGGCAGGTGACCTTCTTTATCACTACGCTGGCCCGCACATTGTACGAACACCACGCTTTTCACTTCCTTACCGTCTTTACGCTTGATCGGGCCACCGTTGGCTTCTTTGGCCAGGGCTTCCAGTTCAAGGTTGGTCACCACGTTATCCGACTTGTCGTAACCGAATTCAGGCAACTGGTTGGCATCGTAGGGTTTCATGCCGGATGCCTGCACAATAGAACCAAAAGTTTCGGTCGTGCTGGAACCGCTTTCGGTGGCAATTTCCACTTCGAAACGCCCCGGTGCACCCTTGGTGCCGGCAACGGTGGAATTCAGATGCACGGTAATCTTTGAATCGGCTTCGATCTGAGCCATCAGATCCGCGACCAGGGTATCCGCCGGTTCGGCATACGGCGCCTTGTCGGGGATACGCTTGTACAGCTGCCCCATCACACCACCGAGCTGGCCGCTCTTTTCGATGATGGTCGCCGGGTAACCCGCTTTCGAGGCTTCGATGGCTGCCGTCATACCGGTGATACCGCCACCGACAACCACGATGTGCTTGTTCAGCGGCTGTTCGCCGGACGCCTGCGGCTGTTTCTGGTACTTGGTTTCGGCACAGGCCATGCGAATGTAATCGTCGGCCATTTCCTGTGTGGTTTCACGCGCTTCGTCGGTATCCGGGCGCACCCAGATCACCCCTTCACGCAGGTTGGCGCGAGAGATCGGTACACCCTGGAAGTTGAAGGCTTCCGCCTTGGCGCGACGTGAACAGGCGGCAATCACAATGTGGTTGGCTTCGCCGTCGTCGATATCTTTCTGGATCATGGCGACGCCTTCGCCGCTGCACAGAAAGTCGTGTTGTTTTGCAAATTTGGCCTTACCATCGCGGGTTGCGGTCATTTCCAGTTGACTGGAATCCAGTCGATCACCGATACCGCAACCATTACAGATGTAAGCGCCGATTTTTAATTCGTCTGCCACTGTTTAGCCCTCCGATCCTGCAACACGATTAACCACCTGGATCGCTTTCAGCGCGGTGGCGGTTGCGCTTTGTACTGCGCGATTCACATCCAGTGCGTCGGCCGCGCAGCCGGCTGCAAAAATACCGCCGTTGGAGCCGTCGTTTTCGATGAAACCGTGTTCGTTAACGGTAATGTCCACGCCTTCCGGCATTGCACCCTTGATGCTGGGTTCCATGCCGACCGCCAGGACCACCAGATCATGAGTATTGGCATAACGGTGATAACCCTCGGTATCCACACCGTGGATCACCGGGTTGCCATCCTTGTCCTGCGCGATGTTAGCGGGCTTGGATTTAATGAAAGAGACTTTTTCGTCTGCCTGAACTTTCTTGTAGAAATCTTCGAAGCGGTCGATGGCGCGAATGTCGATGTAGTACACGGTGGATTTACCGTCGTCCATTTCAGACACGTAGGTGGTCTGCTTCAGGGACGCCATGCAACAGATGCGCGAACAATGCTTGAGATAATTGCGATCGCGGGAACCGGCGCATTGAATAAAAGCAATGTCTTTCGCTTCCTTGTTGTCGCCGGGACGCAGGATTTTACCACCAGTGGGCCCCATCGGATCTTTCATCCGTTCGAACTCGACGCTGGAAATCACGTTGGGATAGCGATCGTAACCGTAGGGTTGAATCTTGCCTGCATCGTAAGGTGTCCAGCCGGTGGCATAGATAATGGCACCGACTTTCAGGTCGATGTTTTCTTCCTGCATGTCCAGGTCGATTGCATTGTATTTACAGGCTTCTTTTGCCTTGTCCGCATCCGCTGTGCCGATCATCTGTGGATCGATGACATAACGTTCCGGGTAGGCCATGCGGTACGGCAGGTAAGCACCCTTGTGCTTGCTCAGACCATAGTTGTATTCATCGTCGAATTCCGCTTCCACCGCGCGTTCACAATCGCCGCATGCGGTACAGTTTTCATTGACGTAGCGTGGACTGATTTTAACGCTGGCCGTGTAATCGCCTTCGTTACCACTGATGCCGGTGACTTCGGCCATGGTCAGAATGGTGACGTTTGAGTTGCCTTTTGCGCGGCGTTGGTTGATTTCGAGTCCACAGGTCGGGAAGCAGAGTTTGGGGAAGTATTTGTAAAGCTGGGTAATGCGGCCACCTACATAAGGTCGTTTTTCGACCAGGATAACCTGCTTACCGGCTTCAGCAGCTTCCAGCGCCGCGGTCATGCCGCTCACGCCTCCACCTACCACGAGGATGGTCTCATTGGTCGCGACTACATCCGTCATTTAAGTTCCTCCGAAGCGGATTTATATTGAGTTCTGGAATTCGATGTTATGTGCGTGCTTTTATTCACAGCTCACTGCGATTTTTAATTTTTATAG
>CBDULQ010000204.1:0-6734 GCA_965368115.1 uncultured Gammaproteobacteria bacterium
CCTTTTCGACCCCGCCATTGCGAACCGCTTTCAGGAACTGTTGCTGCCAGTCCTCACCAAGCTTATGTTTCATCAGCTCGACCACGATGTAATCCACATCCAGCTGAGTATCCTCCTCGTAGCGCATCAAACCCTGTTGACAAGCCGGACAGGAGGTCAGCATCTTGACGTTACCGGACAGTGCTTTTTCATGCCCCGTTAGCGCCTTGATACCACGCTGCATTTCCTGTTTCTTACGAAACTTCACCTGGCCGGCGATATCCGGACGCGCCACCGCAAAGGTACCCGCCTCACCACAACAGCGATCCGACAGAGTCACATCTTTACCCATCAGGCTCGATGCCACCTTGAGCGGGTTATGCTGTTTCATGGGAGTGTGGCAGGGATCGTGATACATATACTGAACGCCTCCTACTCCATCCATGCTGACACCTTTCTCCATCAGGTATTCGTGGATATCGAGCAATCGGCAACCGGGAAATATTTTATCGAACTGGTATTCCAGTAACTGATCCATACAAGTACCGCAGGATACCACTACGGTTTTGATATCCAGATAATTCAGCGTGTTAGCCATGCGGTGGAACAGCACTCGATTACTGGTGGTAATCTGGTGGCCTTTTTCCGTATCACCGGACGACGTCTGCGGATAACCGCAGCACAAATATCCCGGAGGCAGCACGGTCTGAATACCCTGATCATACAGGGCCGCAAGCGTTGCCATACCAATCTGGCTGAACAGGCGCTCCGATCCACAACCTGGAAAATAAAATACCGCTTCCGATTCGATATCTGTTTTTGCAGGATTACGTAGAATCGGAATGACTTTATCGTCTTCTACACCGAGTAGCGATCGCATAGGTCGAGCCGGTATACCCGCAGGCATTGGCTTGCTAAAGAACTGAATAACCTGTTCCTTAATTTCAGGTTTACCGGTTGTCGAGGTCGGTCGCCGTTTCCGAGGTAACACACCAGGAAGAAGCTTCAGCATTTTGCGCGCAAAACGCTGGCCGGCGTAACCAAATTGTATGAGACCGGCCCTCATCATTTTAATGGCACGCGGATCGGTAATATTCAGAAACGCCATGGACATTCGGGTGCCCACATTGGTTCTGCGCTGACCCTGTGATTTAAGGATGTGGCGCATCTTGATAGTGACATCACCGAAGTCGATATCCACCGGACACGGCGCAAGACATCGGTGACAGATGGTACAGTGATCGGCCACATCGTTCATTTCATCGAAATGTCGTACCGATATACCGCGTCGCGTTTGTTCTTCATACAGAAAGGCTTCCGTGATCAGACCGGAGGCCAGAATTTTATTTCGTGGCGAATACAGCAAGTTGGCCCCGGGCACATGCGTCGTACACTTGGGTTTACACTTGCCACAACGCAAACAGTGCGCGATGGAATCATTCAGCTCACCTAGCTCGCTTTCTTCCAGGATAATGGCTTCTTGCTGCAACAGGCGCAATGATGGCGTATAGGCGCGCTCCAGACCACCGCTGGTCTTCAGTAATTTGCCGCGATTGAACCAGCCCTGTGGGTCGACTTTTTCTTTGTAGCGAGCGAAAGCGTCGATTGTCTCTTCATCAAGGTACTGAAACTTGGTAATACCGATGCCATGTTCCCCTGAGATGACGCCGCCCAGCGACGTGGCCAGTTGCATGATGCGGTCAACAATGCGCTCAGCCTGCTGCATCATCGAATAATCATTCGAGTTCACCGGTATGTTGGTGTGCACATTGCCGTCACCGGCATGCATATGCAAGGCAACGAACAATCGACTGGACAATACACTGGCATGGACTTTATCGAGTCGGTCACGGATGCCCTGCATATTGTGACCGCTGAAAATCTGCTTTAGGGGCGTCTCGACTTCATTGCGGTATGAAACCACAATGTCATGGCGCAACAGTGCGGCAATGATGCGATCATCCGCGTTCACAGCCGATTGTTCATGATCCAGCAATAATTTCTGATTCCCGGCAACTGACTCATCCAGTTGGTCCAGCAGCCCCTGCCAGCGCAGCCTGACCTTGTCGATCAGTGCACTGGCGGAAATGAATTTGGCATTGATATAGAGTTCGGTTTCTTCATCCTGATCGAGCGCCTGAAGAGCATCCTGTTTACAGCCATCCATACAGGCGCTGATCTCGTCCAGAAGTCGCAGCTTATTACTGATTGACTGTTCGACGTTAATGCGCTCGACACCTTCAGAATAGTCAGCCAGCCGATCAAGTGGTATCACGACGTCTTCGTTAATCTTGAATGCATTGGTATGCGCAGCAATAGCAGCCGTCCGCGCGCGATCCGCCCAGAAACGCTGACGCGCTTCGGCACTGACGGCAATGAAACCTTCTGCATCGCGATTGTTGGCCAGATGCACGACCTGGGAGGCTGCGGCTGCGACTGCGTTTTCATCATGACCGACGATATCCGCTATCAACAACATTTTGGGCGACGCACCTCGAGCTGCCTTGGGACTGTATTTAACGGCTCGAATGTAACGATCATCCAGGTGCTCCAGTCCAGACAGCATGACATCCCGGTTGTTATCGAGATAGTCCTTGATTTCGACGATCGCCGGTACGGACCGGTGCAGGTCGCTGCCGTAAAACTCAAGACAGACCGTGCGCTTGAACGGCGGCATGGTATGCAGCAGGAACACCGCAGAGGTGATCAAACCGTCACAGCCTTCCTTTTGAACTCCGGGCAAGCCACCGAGGAATTTATCTGTTACATCCTTGCCCAGCCCTTCCTTGCGCAAAGCCTGGCCCGGGAACTTGAGAATCTCCGGTTCACCGACCAACGTTTTGCTACCGGCCTGGTAACGACTAACCCGAAACTCCACATCCTTCTGATCGTGAATTTTTCCCAGGTTATGATTGATCCGCTCAACTTCCAGCCAGTCTCCCTCGGCGGTTACCATTCGCCAGGACACCAGGTTATCCAGTGTCGTTCCCCACATCACTGCTTTTTTACCGCCGGCATTCATGGCGATATTCCCGCCAATCGTCGACGCATCCTGAGACGTGGGATCAACGGCGAACACATAGCCGTTCGCCTGCGCCAGCTCGGATACCCGTTTGGTGACCACACCGGCCTCGACGCGCACGGTCGGCACTGACTGACCCACACCGGGAATCTGCTTGATTTCGAGAGTTCCGATACCTTCCAGTTTCTCGGTGTTAATAATCGCGGTATTTTCCACCAGCGGCACCGCACCACCGGTGTAACCAGTGCCTCCACCTCGCGCAATAATACTCAAACCCAGTTCGATACAGGTCGAGACCAGTTCGGGGATTTCCTCTTCGCTATCAGGCGTCAGCACCACAAAAGGAAATTCAACACGCCAGTCGGTCGCATCAGTCACATGGGAAACACGTGCGATGCCACTAAAATCGATGTTGTCCTTTCGAGTCACTCTCCCCAGTAAACGGCGCGCCTTATTGCGTAGCGACTGCTGCTTCTCGAACCAGCCATGAAACTGTTCCACGGCCTTGCGCGCCTGGGCAGACAGCTGCAGCGCTTTTTCATTGCCATTAGCACGCGCCACAATCTGATCCAGTCGATGATACAGGGCCTGGATCAGTTGTCCGCGCCGCTTATTATTCTCCAGCAAGTCTTCCTGGATGAAGGGATTGCGAGTCACCACCCACATATCCCCCAGCACTTCGAATAACATGCGTGCCGAATGCCCGGTGCGCCTGGAACCGCGCAGCTCATTGATCAAAGCCCACATAGGCTCGCCAAGAAATCGGATGACAATTTCCCGGTCAGAAAATGACGTGTAGTTGTATGGAATTTCGCGAATGCGTGCAGATGCGGTCATTGGGAAGCGCAGATAAAAGGTCGCTTAAAGCGCGGAATTCTAGCACAGCAGGGATAAGACAAGAACCTGCAGAATACTGGGTTGTTCCGGATGGATCGAATTTCGGTGTTCTGGAAACAAAAAAAACGGGGCGTAAACGCCCCGTTTCTTCAAGCTATCAAGATCAGAGATCTTAGAACTTGTGCTTCAGGCCAACGCCCATGAAGTCCAGCTCAGCAGTAGTAGTGCTGCCAACTTCAGTTTCTGAAGTGGTGTACTGAACATAAGCAGTAGTGCGCTTGCTCAGGCCCCAGTCGTAACCGACAGACAGGTTAGTGGTATCACCACCGTTGTTGTCGACTTCGCCAGTCAGGTACTGGAACTTGGCTTTGTTTTTGCCCATGCCCATACCGAAGCTGAAGCCCATGCCGTCGATATCAGGCTGGCCAGTGATACCAGTCTGGTTTTCCATCAGGAAACCGAACTGCATCTTGCCCATTTTGTAGGTCACTGTCAGACGAGTAGTGCTGTCAACCAGAACACCCATGCCGCTGGCGTTCAGACCGCTGTTACCAGTGTCGTCGTAAGTGTCCATCGCCAGAGCGACGTACAGAGGACCAGAGGCATACATACCTGCAGCAGAGATAGTGTCAGCCGGACCGTCACCTGCAGTTACGCCGTCACCTTCACCAGGTACCAGAGCGATTGCGAAAGTGAACTCATCAGTGAACTTGTTGATGTAAGCAATGGCATTGTCTACACGCAGATCAGCGGCGCCAACGTTGCGAATATCGCCACGGGTATCGTTGAACTGGTCGAATTTACCTTGAGACATTTTCAGCGGGGTGTCATGACGACCAACGCGTACTTCACCGAAGCCGCCCTTCAGGCCAACATACTGGTTACGACGGCCGATGCCGTTACCGCTTGAACCGTTGCTATCAGGGTTTACAGAGTATTCCAGCTTGTAGGTAGCTGACATGCCGTTGCCCAGATCTTCAGAACCTTTGAAACCGAGACGAGAGGCAACGTTGTTAACCTGCCAGTTGTCAGTACCGCCAGTACCGGTGTCAACCATTCCAACAGTCATGTGCACGATACCATATACGGTCGCATCAGCGTTGGCTGCGAAAGGAGAAGCTAAACCGGAAGCAATTGCGATTGCTAGGAAACGTTTTTTCATTATGCAAGACTCCTGCATGTTGTGTTTATTGTCATAGCTATGACTTTTTGTGTGGTCAAACAAAAAATCACCGTTATTTATAAACATTTATCGTGTTAAGTCAAGACTAATTCGGGATAAATGTCGCGTATGCACCGCATTTTTTGGGGCATTCTACATGGCCCACCAAAAATGTGAAGCACAAATTTTTGGGTAGTTTCACATATAGCCAATGACACTTGAATTGACCCATCTCAATTCAATTCGACGCGCGATATTAATCAGCTTTTATGACATGAATATTAATGACAGCTAAAACAGCTTTATTCGTAATTTCCCGATGAATTCAAGCAAGCTTGTACAGTTGATGAAGAGAACTCAGTCATCAACAAAAGCTCACTGAGCGATGAAATGTAACGCGAGCATCCAGCTGCGACCAGGAAAGCAAAATTGCATCAGATGAGCTGCAGCGCATCAACCTGGTGAATTTGCGACTAAACCAGCATTCCTGTCAGAGGCGACCACTGAACAGCCGGCCCAACATGATAAATAAATTAATATATATCAACAAGTTGAGTCCATGACGGCAATTTCGAAAGGAATTTTACGCACAAAAAAGCCTGCCGAAATGGCAGGCTTTTGGGTACCACAAGGGTAAAGATCGACAGCTTAACGCTTGGAGAACTGAGTCGCGCGACGTGCTTTACGCAGACCCACTTTCTTACGTTCAACCTCACGTGCATCACGAGTCACGAAGCCCGCGCGACGCAGAGGTGCACGGAAGCTTTCGTCATAGGCGATCAGGGCGCGAGTCAGGCCATGGCGGATCGCACCTGATTGACCGGTGCTGCCGCCACCCTTGACGGTGATGTGAAAATCAAATTTGTCGTTCATATCGACAACGCTAAGTGGTTGTTTTACAACCATAATATCTGTGGAACGACCGAAAAACTGATCAATGGGACGACCATTGACTTTAAATTCGCCGTTACCTGGACGCATAAAGACTCGAGCACTCGAGGTTTTACGGCGGCCAGTTGCATAGTATTGGGTATCTGCCATGAGGATTCCTACCAGTTAGATGTCCAGCGTTTTCGGCTGTTGTGCCGCATGCTTGTGATCAGTTCCGGCATACACTTTAAGTTTGCGGAACATTGCGCGACCCAGCGGGTTTTTCGGCAACATGCCTTTAACGGCGCGCTCGATAACCAGTTCGGGCTTCTTGGCAATCAGCTTTTCAAAGCTGATGGATTTCAAACCACCGATATAGCCAGAATGCTGGTGATACATTTTATCGGATGCCTTGTTGCCTGAAACGCGTACCTTTTCCGCGTTAACCACAACGATATAGTCGCCAGTATCAACGTGCGGAGTGTACTCAGCTTTATGCTTACCACGCAGACGACGGGCGATTTCAGTGGCCAGGCGGCCCAGGGTTTTGCCATCGGCATCAACAACATACCAGTCGCGTTTGACCGTCTCTGGTTTGGCACTGAATGTTTTCATGTTCGTTAGTCCTAAATGGATGTTCGCTCTCAACGAAAGGCGGCATATGTTACAGAAATCAAAACCACGACACAAGCGCTTTTTGAAGAGTGTGGACGGCTATTTTCTGCAGGCAAAAAGAAAGCGCGGTAGGGGGTACCGCGCTTAAAAAATTACCACCAAAGGAGGATGGAGGAGTCTCTACATGAACCGGCCATGGGCCAAATTCATAACATGAGCAAATTCTAATATAAGATATTATTAATATGC
>CBDULQ010000205.1:0-6721 GCA_965368115.1 uncultured Gammaproteobacteria bacterium
CTGGATACCTGGGACGTTAAAGCCCGGTAATACCATTCGGCCATGGTGCGGGCAGTCGGTGTCTTGCTCGAACCATGGCCGAATTCAATTATTCCCATTTCAATGCGCCGCCGGTCTGATACTCGGTGACCCGGGTTTCAAAAAAGTTTTTCTCTTTGCGTAAATTTGCCTGTTCGTCCAGCCAGGTTAAAGTGTTTTCCGCGCCCGGAAACGGCTCGTCGTGATGCAGCTGCTTCGCGCGTCGGTTGGCGATGAATCTGAACTGATCCATATGTTCTCCGGCACTGTAGCCCAGAATCGGATCGCTGAGCAGATAGTTTGCATAAGCCGCTTCACAGGCTTCGGCTTCTTCCCACATCATCTGAATACTACGCGGGTCCAGCGATAGCTGGTTTTCCCGGATAATCTGGTTCACGGTGCGGATGCCGAAAGCGCAGTGCAGCACTTCGTCGCGCATGATGTATTGCAGTTGCTCCGCAGTACCGGTCATCAGCCCGCGGCGCTGCAGAGCGAAGATCGGACTGAAGCCGTTATAGAACCAGCAACCCTCGAAAACACCGGCAAAGAAGGTGTAGGCCAGTACGAAATTTTCCAGCTCGTCCTGGTCACGGAGGTCGATGTCCGGGCGTAATACCGAATCGATGCGTGTGTTGGCCATCTGTATCTTGCGATGTATGGCGGGTACCACACGGTATCGATTATAGATTTCACCCTGGTCCAGACCGATTGATTCAATGCAGTGCTGATAGGTCCAGGTGTGCAGAGCTTCTTCGTAAACCTGGCGCGCCTGGTAGATCTGCAATTCCGGTGCGGTCATTTTTTCCATCACCGCCAGGCCGACGTTACGCATGGCGAGAATGTCGGACGTGGTCAGGTAAGCGAGCACGTTTTCGTAAACATGTTTTTCTTCCCGGGTGAGGCGGTGATGATAGTCGTGCAGGTCTTTCGACATGTTGATGTCCAGCGGCGTCCAGTGGTTGCGGTTGGCGTTGAGAAAAAATTCCCAGGCCCAGGGATATTTAAACGGCGCCAGTTGATTAATATCGGTGAGGCCGTTGATCACGCGTTTGTCATCCGCGTTTACCGGTTCTGCGCTTGTGTCGGGTGAGGGCGACGCGGTGTCGGTGATATCGTCATCACGAATCATCGCCGCTTCCTCGAAGCGATGTTGTGGAGCGTTCGATTTGAACGCGGCGACAGGGTCTTCCCAGTTAAGCATATTCATTCTCCTCGTAATGGTTACTGGCAGGCTTCGCAATCCGGGTCCAGGATGGAACAGACGCGCGGACTTTCATGTTGATCGGGATATTCGGCTTCAGGTCGAGGCATGGTTTTTTCCATATGGGTGGCACCCATGGAGCGCAGGTAGTAAGTCGTCTTCAAGCCTCTGACCCAGGCCAGCTTATAGATCTGGTCGAGCATCTTGCCGGAGGGTTCGGCCAGATACAGGTTCAGGCTTTGTGCCTGGTCGATCCATTTCTGGCGTCGGGCAGCGGCTTCGATTAGCCAGCGGGTATCGATTTCGAAGGCTGTGGCAAATAGCGCCTTGATGTCGTCGGGAACACGATCGATGTGTTGTACGGAGCCGTCGTAATATTTGAGGTCGTTCACCATAACCTCGTCCCAGACGCCATGTTCCCTGAGCCGGTCCACCAGACAGGGATTGATCAGGGTAAATTCACCGGACAGGTTCGATTTGACGTAAAGGTTCTGGTAAGCCGGTTCGATGGATTGACTGACGCCGCAGATGTTGGAAATCGTTGCCGTCGGGGCAATGGCCAGGCAGTTACTGTTGCGCATGCCCTGCCGTTTGATGGTTTCGCGCAGGCTATTCCAGTCCAGGTTGCTGCTGCGATCACAGTCCAGGTAGTTACCCCGTTGTTCGGCAAGCAGATCGATACTGTCCTGTGGCAGGATACCCCGGCTCCACAGGGAACCGTTGTAACTGGCATAACAGCCGCGTTCGGCGGCCAGCTTCGACGAGGCTTCGATGGCGAAGTAACTGACCGCTTCCATGGAACGGTCGGCGAAATCGACGGCGCGCTGATCGGCGTAGGGTATGTTCAGTTTGTACAGGGCATCCTGGAAACCCATGATGCCCAGACCCACCGGTCGATGACGCAAGTTGGCATTGCGTGCTTTCGACACGCCGTAGTAGTTGTAATCGATGACATTGTCGAGCATGCGCATGGCGGTGCCGATGGTGGTTCGCAGCTTGTCCTCATCGAGGCCGTTTTCATTGACGTGCGCAGCCAGGTTTATGGAACCGAGGTTGCACACGGCGATTTCATGATCATTGGTATGCAGGGTGATTTCGGTACACAGGTTGGAACTGTGTACAGGACCAACATGCTGGTTGGTATAGCGAATATTGCAGGGGTCCTTGAAAGTGATCCAGGGATGACCGGTTTCAAATAACATGCCCAGCATCTTGCGCCATAGTTCGACGGCTTTAACGACACGGAATACACGTATCTCACCACGTTGTGCCCTGGCTTCGTATTCAGTGTAAGTCTGTTCGAAAGCGTTGCCGTACAGGTCGTGCAGGTCCGGTGTTTCGTCCGGGGAAAACAGGGTCCATTCGCCTTCTTCAACCACCCGTTTCATGAACAGGTCGGGTATCCAGTTGGCGGTATTCATGTCGTGGGTGCGGCGACGATCGTCGCCGGTGTTCTTGCGCAGCTCGAGAAATTCTTCGATATCGATGTGCCAGGTTTCCAGGTAAGCACATACCGCGCCCTTGCGTTTGCCACCCTGGTTGACCGCAACGGCGGTATCGTTGGCGACCTTAAGAAACGGCACCACACCCTGTGACTGGCCGTTGGTGCCCTTGATGTGTGCACCGAGTCCGCGTACCCGGGTCCAGTCGTTGCCGAGACCGCCGGCATATTTGGAGAGCAGGGCGTTGTCTTTCATGGCGCCGTAAATGCCATCCAGGTCATCGGGTACGGTGGTCAGGTAACAGGATGACAGTTGTGGTCGCAGGGTGCCGGAATTGAACAGGGTCGGTGTCGAACTCATGAAGTCGAAGCGGGACAGCAGGTGATAGAACTCGATGCAACGTTGTTCACGATCGATTTCGTTGATCGCCAGACCCATCGCCACGCGCATGAAAAAAGCCTGTGGCAGTTCCAGTCGCTGCTGTTCGTGGTGAATGAAATAGCGGTCGTACAGGGTCTGCAAACCCAGGTAAGTGAACTGGAAATCGCGCGCCGGTTCGAGCGCCGCGGCCAGTCGCTCGAGATCGAACTGGGCCAGGGTCGGGTCCAGCAATTCGTGTTCGATGGCGTGTCCGATACAGGTTCTGAAGTAATCCGCGTATAACTTGCTCATTTCCTGTTGCGTGGCCTGGCGCGGCGTGCCGTATACGGCGCTCAGGGCTTCGCGTCGGCTGTTGTCGAGCAGCAGTCGGGCGGCGACATAGGTGTATGCCGGTTCGCGGTCGATGAGGTTGCGCACCGCCATCACCTGAGCGGTGTAAAAATCCTGTTCCTGCATGCCGTCATATGCGCTGTGCAGGATCGCCTGTAATACCGATTCGCCCTTGATATCGGCGAATCCGGTTACCGCTTCGTCGACCACCTTTTGCAGGCGTGCTCGATCCAGTAGGCGCCGTTGTCCGTCGAGACCCACGAGCTGTAGCTCCGCTTCGGTGTCGGTCGGCGCGGCTTCACTTGCTGCACGCAGTTGCGCATGTTGTTCGCGATACAGCACGTACGCGCGGGCGACCTTATATTCACCGTTGCGCATCAGCGCCAGTTCGACCTGATCCTGGATGTTCTCGATATGCACCGTGGCCTCATCCGGCAGGTGGCGGAACAGGGCTTCCACCACCTGCTCGGTGATGCGGGCGACGATTTCATGGACGCGTCGCGATGCGGCGGCATTGCCGCCTTCGACCGCAAGATAGGCTTTAGTGATGGCAACCTGGATTTTGCTGCGGTCGAAATGGGTGAGTTTGCCGTTGCGGCGGATGACGCGGTAGCCGGTCGCGGCGGTGTTTGTGTTCGACGTGGTGGCCGGATAATCGGTTCTGGGTGGTTCGTCGACAATGGAGGAGCTGTGCATGGCGTTTTCCTTTGCCCGGGCCCGAGGTCCAGACAGGAAAGTGCCGAAAAGGGGCTTCCCAGCCTGAGCCCTGACGCGAGACTCGAGGTTGATAAGCCGGAACGCGACTCAGGCGCTCCGGATGGGCAGGTAATCGGACTTAAGAGGTAGACGCCTCTATCACCGTTGCGCGACAGTTCCGGATTTGCACCGGATTCCCCTGCGATATTCTGGACCACAATATTTAGTGGTCGTGAATATCGAAGACACAAAATAAGGTAATTTTCACCGAGTGGCAAGTGTTATTTTCCAGTTGAACGCCGCATGGTGACAGCAGTGGTTGTGTCATCATCATCACCATGAGACGAAAAAAATTTTCGGCAGGATGTCGAAATCATCGAGTTTCATACGACTACCTGATGACTCCAATACGTACTGTGATCCCATAACCTGAGGAAACTATCATGCCGAATACAGTTCATTTGCATCGCGTCATTGCGACCAAACCCGAAAAAGTCTATCGCGCCTTCCTTGAAGCAGATGCCGTAGCCAGCTGGTTGCCGCCGTTTGGTTTTACCTGCATCGTTCACGAGCTGGAGGCCAACGTCGGCGGGAAACACAAAATGTCGTTCCGGAACTTCACCACCGGGCATAGTCATTCATTCGGTGGCGAGTATCTTGAACTGGTGCCCAATGAGCGGCTTGTCTATACCGATATGTTCGATGACGCCAATCTGCCGGGTGAGATGAAAATCACCGTGATATTGAAAGCGGTATCGGTGGGCACGGAAATGACGGTTGAGCAACAAGGTATCCCCGATGTAATTCCCCTGGAAGCCTGTTATCTCGGCTGGCAGGAATCACTGCAAAAACTGGCGAAGCTGGTTGAACCTGAAATCAATCAGTAGCTGGATGATTTTTATAACAAGGAAAAAGTCGATCAGTGCAAAATCAGCATCATTGATGTGGCGCCGGCTTTACCTGCAGAAGTCCAGGCATACCCGGAACGCGTCAGGTGGTGACATTTTTTTAACACGAACAGGGAGAACTCAATGAAAACCCAGTATTACACGGCGTCAAGCCTGGATGGATTCATCGCAACCGAAGATGACTCGCTGGAATGGCTTTTTACCCTGGGTGATCTGGGTAATTCCAGCTATCCGGAATTCATATCGGAAGTCGGTGCCCTGGCGATGGGCTCTGCGACATACGAATGGATGTACCGTAACGCAGACAAGGTTGCAGAGGAAACGGGATCTTCATGGCCATATACTCAACCCGCATGGATTTTCACCAGTCGTACACTGCCTTTGATTGATGGTGCAAACGTTCATTTTTTCAATGGTGAAGTAAAGGACATTCATGCTGAGTTAAAGGCGGCTGCGGAGGGCAGGAATATCTGGGTTGTCGGTGGTGGTGATCTCGCCGGTCAGTTTTACGATGCGGGTTTGCTGGACGAGTTAATCGTCCAGCTGGGTTCAGCGACTTTAGGTAAAGGAAAACCTTTATTTCCGCGTCGTGTTCTCAGTCCGGTATTGCGCCTGACCTCTGTGAGCCCAATGGGGGAAGGTATGGTTGAGCTACGCTATGAAATCGACAAACCTGGTCCCGGGAAATAGAAAAAGTACATCGTCGGTTCGCCGGACTGGTCGGGTATCCATCTTTATCGTTTATCACACCGGACGATGCGGGCTGTCTCGGCAGGGATGATTCACTGTGAAAACATTCGCGCGTAGGGGCTGCTATCCGGTTCCATCGGCACCCGTGGCGGGCCGGGCGGTACGCCGGTCGATCATCGCTTGCCGGGCGAGCTGTAGAAATTCCTGTAGATAGGGGCGATGCAATTCCGACTTGCGTAAAGCGGCATAAACCCGCCCCTGCAGACCTTGCGGACCCAGTGGTCGGGCACAGACATAATGGCGCTGGAGATGCTCCGCCAGGACCCAGTCGGGCAGTACCGCGATGCCTCTCCCGCCGGCGACCAGTTGCAGGATCAGGCTGGTGAGTTCGGTCTGTCGCACCTCGGCGGGATTAACCTGTGCCGGGTCGAGAAACTGGCTGAACACATCCAGGCGTGCGCGGGCCACCGGGTAGGTGATCAGCAACTGGTCGGCGAAATCCGCCGGCTGCACCCTGTCGAGGCGGCTTAAGGGGTGATCGCAGGCCATGGCGCACAGCGCCTGAAAATCGAACAGGGGTTCGAAGCCGAGGGCATCGTCGTCGACGCGATCGGAACTGATCACCATGTCGATGTCGCCCTGGCGCAGGGCCGGCATCGGATCGAAATTGTTGCCCAGGCGAATGTCCACTTCGACCTCCGGCCACTGTGCTCGGTATTGGTCGAGCACCGGCAGTAACCATTCGTAACAGCTATGGCATTCGATGGTGATGTGCAGGCGACCGGTCTGGTGTCCGGCCAGGCGTTTCAGTTCGTATTCGGCGTCAATGATCTGCGGCAGTATCTGCCGTGCCAGTCGCAGCAGGCGCTCACCTGCGGACGTCAGGCGCAAGGGTTTGTGTTTGCGATGAAACAGACTGACATCGAAATAATGTTCGATGGCGCGGATCTGGTGGGACAGGGCGGACTGGGTCAGGTGCAGGCGCTCGGCGGCCTGGGCCAGGTTGCCGGTTTCGCTGATCGCCAGCAGGCTGCGTAAATGACGAAGTTCCAGAT
>CBDULQ010000206.1:0-6635 GCA_965368115.1 uncultured Gammaproteobacteria bacterium
CCCAGATGCGGCATACCGTCCAGGTCCAGCTCGGCGATTTTGCGGCCCACGTCCAGATTGATTACCTGGCCGTTTTTCTGGTTGCGCGCGGCACCGATCAGTAGTTTGTAATCCTGATCAAAAAAGAAATCGTCCAGATAATCATCGAGTTTGATTTTGCGCACCGGAAACTGACCGCTTTGGCGGGCGACGCCTTCGTCCATGCGATAGTCGTGCATGGGACCGTTGTAAACCGGCAGCGGGTTGTCCGCATAGGGGATTTCCCAGACTTCCCTGATGTCCTTGAGGGCGGCGATAAAACTGTTGCGTGGTGCGGCGTCGTAGACGGCGCTGATACGCGAGCTGGCGTCGCCACTGGTCGCGGCAATCACTTTTAACGGTGACAGATCTTCGGCGGAGAAAATCACCAGACTGTGAGGCAGGTAGTTGCCGGCGATGACATAGCGACCGTCATGGGATACGGCGATGTTGCGCATATTGATGCCGGCACGCACTTCGGCGACCACCTTGAGATTGTACAGATCGTATTTGGTGATCCAGCCGTCGCGGGAACCGAAGTAGACATAGCGTCCGGTGGGCGAGTACTTGGGACCGCCGTGCAGGGCGAAGCGGGTCTGGAAGCGATGGATGGGATCGAAAGTGTCGCCGTCGAGCAGGGTGGCATGGTGGTCGCCCAGTTCAACCACGATGAACAGGTTCATCGGGTCTGCCTGCCAGACCGGTTTTGCCGGCAGTTGCAGGGCGCTGATCTCGACGACCTGGCTGGCGACGATGTCGTGGATGTCCCAGGTGGGTTGTTGTTCGGGTGGCGTGTAAATGAAATCCACCAGCGCCTGGATATCGGCTGCGCCCAGTTTTTTTTCGAAGGGCGGCATCTGGGATGCAGGACGACCCTGTTGGATGACCTTGAAGGCTTCTTTCTTTTTCAGCCGATGCAGATTTTCCGGCAGCAATGCGGGACCCATCAGACCAAGCCGGTTGGCACCATGACAGGCGGCGCAATGATTTTTAAACAGGGTTTCGGTTGTGTCTGAGCTGTCGGCATGAACCGGTCCGTTCAGAAAACATAGACTCAGTAGCAACAGGGGTAATCGCTTCATATCAGGCGCGCGCTATGTGAATGTTTTTCAGGCGACCGTCATAGGGTCGATTGATGATGCGTTCGGTTGAGCTGGTCATGCCGAGTTCATTATCGCTGAGATAACAGGCGGGATCTTCCTGCCAGGGATCGCCGGTTAACTGGTAGGCGCGCACCCGTGTGTTACCGCCGCAAATGGACTGGTAGCCGCATGCAGCGCAACGGCCTTTCAGGGGGCGCGGTGACATCTTCAGTCCAGCCATGAGCGGGTCGCTGGTATCGGGCCAGATTGCCGAAAACGGTCGCTGCCTGACGTTACCCAGATGATAATCCCACCAGAAAGTATCCGGATGGACGTTGCCCAGGTTATCGATGTTGGCGATATTGACGCCGGATGAGTTACCGCCCCATTGTTCCAGGCGTCGACGCAGTTCATCGGCCAGCTCCGGCATGCGTTGCTGTGCCCATTTAAGCAGATAGACACCGTCCGCATCGTTATTGCCGGTAACGAACTCGCGTACATCGCCGTTCTGAATGTGCCGCCAGCAGGTATCGAACAACAGGTCCATGGCGCTGCGGGTCATTTTATGCAGGACATCGTCCCCTCGATTTTTGTTGCCGCGGCCTGCGTAGTTCAGATGAGACAGGTAAAACTTGTCGATGCCGCGTTCATCCATCATCTGCAGGATATCCGGCAATTCCTCGGCATTGTCCTGGGTGAGGGTGAAACGCAGGCCGACCTTGATACCGTGTCGCTGACACAACTCGATGCCGTGCATGGCTTCGTCGAAAGCACCCTGGCGACGACGAAAATGATCGTGGGTGTCGCGTAAACCATCGATGCTGATGCCGACGTAGTCGTAACCCACTTCGGCAATCTGTTCGATATTGTGTTCATCGATCAGGGTACCGTTGCTGGACAGGCCGACATAAAAGCCCATGGCTTTGGCGCGTTTCGAAATCTCGAAGATGTCGGCTCGCATCAGCGGTTCGCCGCCGGACAGAATGAGCACCGGTACATGAAAGTCTTTCAGGTCGTCCATCACCTGGAACACTTCACGAGTATTCAGTTCGCCGGGAAAGTCCTTGTCGGCGGAAATGGAATAACAGTGTTTACAGGTCAGGTTGCAGCGGCGTACCAGATTCCAGATCACCACCGGGCCGGGCGGCTTGCGTGCGCGACCGAGTGGTGTAGGCTGGTGCAGTGTTTTCATGAATTGAGTGATTCTGAACATGATTCACCTCAGGCAATTCTTAATCCGGTTTTTTTCAGGATACGGCTGCTGAACAGGACATCATGACCGCGATCGTCCTGGCCGAGCAGCATGGCGATTTGTTCGACCTTATCGAGGACCTCATCACGATGACGGCCGTGTACCATGGCAAACAGATTGTAGGGCCATTCCGGCAAAAACCGTGGCCGCTGATAACAGTGGCTAACGAAATCCAGGGCACCGATCTTCATGCCCAGTTCATCGATGCGCTGGTCGTCGACATTCCACACGCTCATGCCGTTGCCGGTGTAACCGAGTTTGTAATGATTCGGCACCAGGCCGATACGCCTGATGATGCCCCTGTCACTCATCTCGCGCATGCGTTGCAGCAGGGTTTGCACATCCATGCCGAGTTGTTCGGCCACCGTGTGATAAGGTCGGTCGGTTAAGGGTAGACCGGCCTGGGTGGCCTGGATGATGCGCCGATCATCTGCGCTGATGAGGTATAGCTCGTCATCACTGTGCGGTATGTTGATGTTGTGTTGAGCGGGTCTGTTCATACGTCAAATCGCAGGTTGAGAAAATATTCCTGCAGCTTCGGCATGTTGTACACACGCAAGCCGCTGCGTTGTTCGATGGCATCGATCACCGTCTGTATCTGCTCCGGCTTTTCAGTGGCAATGACGAACCACATATTGAGGCGGTGATCGCGTTGATAATTGTGCGCCACTTCGGGGAAGCTGTTGACCAGTTCGCAGATGTCGTCGAAACGGGCTTCGTCCACCTGCATGGCGGCCAGGGTCAATCCGCCACCGAGTCTTTCCGCGTGATACATGGGACCGAAACGACTGATGTAACCCTGCTGTTGCATGTCATCAATGCGCTGGCGAATGACATCCGCGGGAATTTGCAGCTGTTGTTCCAGTTGCTGCCAGGGGTTTTCGCAAATCGGAAAGCCACCCTGCAATTCGTTGATGATGGTTTTGTCGATGGCGTCAAGCATGGCGAACATCCGTCTGTTTGTCGTGGATGTAGACTGCGCCGCGTTGCTTGAAACAGCGTGTGCTGAACAGGATTTCATGATGCACATGGGCAACGTTGCAACGTTCGATCAGAAACGACAGGTTCTGCATCACCTGTTCCCGGTCCTGGCCGTGAATCATGCAGAACAGGTTGTACGGCCAGTCCGGCAACTGGCGTGGCCTGCGATAGCTTAAGGTGACGAAATCGAACTGCCCGAAACAGCGGCCCAGTTCGTCGACGCGATAATCGTCCACGTCCCAGACCACCATGGCATTGGCGCGATAGCCGAGTTTACGATGGCGGACCACGATGCCGAAGCGTTTGATGTCGCCTTTGCTCTGCATATCGCGGATGCGTTCGATGAGCTCATTCTCGCTGCAACCGATTTGCCCGGCGAGTTCGGCATAGGGGCGAGGGCTGAGTGGTAAGCCGTTCTGCAGCGCGGATAACAGTTTGCGTTCGTCAATCATGGTCGTGACTCCGGATCAGCTGCAGGGGGAAACCCAGGTCGATGTGGTAATCCTTTTCCATGGGCAGGGACAGCACGCGGATACCGGTCCGGCGTTCCATGTCCTGCAACAGGGTCTGCAATTGTTCCGCATGTTCCGCGGTGATCACGAACCACAAGTTGAAATGATGCTCGCGCTGGTAATTGTGGTTAACCGCGGGATAGGCACTGATCTGCGCGGCGACGTCGTCCAGGCGATATTCGGGGACCGCCATGGCAGCCAGTGTGCTCACACCCACGCGATTGGGACGGAATACGGCACCGATGCGGCTGATCACGCCATCGTCGAGCAAGCTTTGCAGTTGCTGCAATAAATCCGCTTCCGGGATGCCGAGTTGATCGGCCATATCCGCATAGGGTGTGGCTGAAAGGGGAAAGTCGTGCTGGAACCGGTTCAGCAGCTCCAGTAACTGGGAGGCCGGCATTCGATGGCCGACCCGATGACGACTGGCGTCAATGCTGGTCATGATGCTTACTCCGCTACCCTGTTGACTAGCAAAGTAGCGAGTGAGGTTCAGCCACGCCTTGACCTAGGACAATTTTACCGGCGGCCGCGATTCAGCCGGACTGGCGCGTCGCCTGGCGGTACTGTTCAAGCAGGTCCGTCAGCTGGTCTTCGGGGACGAATTCGGGCCAGCGCTGTTGCGGAATATTAGCCATGGCGGTGGCGGTAAAGGCGCCGCAGTTCGGGCACTTGAAAAAGAACACATGCTTGTTCTGGCAGGTGAAGGTATCGATGGCGAAACTGTCCAGCTGGTACTGGCCGCCGCATTTGCAGTCGAGGGAAAAACCCTTGCCGGCATTCATGGGGTCTGTCTCCACTTGAGTGATCCGGCGCATTATAAAACCTTTGTGTCGAAGCTGCAGCCGGATCATGCGCTTGACGTGAGTCAATGTGTAACGATGATCGCCACGGCATGCTGGAAACCCTATGCAAGAGACCGACACTAACACCGGCTATCCGCCTGGCGATCTGGCCATCTGGTTTTTCATATTTGCCGAACTGCTGGTGTTCGGTGTGCTGTTCATCACCTACGCAGTGGTGCGCAGTCATAATCTGGAACTGTTCAATGCCTCGCAATTGTCCCTGCATCGCGGTTTCGGTCTGATTAATACACTGGTATTGATTACCGGCAGTTATTTCGTGGTGCGTGCTGTGCAGGCAATTCAGCACAATGACAGTCGGCGTTGCGTATTCTGGTTGCAGCTGGCGATCGGCAGCGGCCTGATCTTTGTGTTGCTCAAGAGTTACGAATTCTACGAAAAGGCCGCTCAGGGCATTGGGCTGAGTACCAATACGTTTTATACCTTTTACATTTCCATGACCTTCTTTCACTACATGCATGTCATTCTCGGCCTGGTCATACTCGCGGCGGTAATGCTGAAGGCAAAAGCGGGCGGCTATTCCGCGGATGACCATATTGGCGTGGAGACCGGTGCTTCTTACTGGCACATGGTGGATCTGGTGTGGATTATTCTGTTTCCTCTGGTTTATCTGGTCAGGTGATGATGAGCACAACGCGTTACACGGTTTTATGGGCTTTTATGTTGCTGCTGACCCTGGGGTCATTCCTCGCTGCGAAGTCCGGTCTGGACAGCGTCGCACTGGTGGCGCTGTTGCTGCTGACCGCATTCATCAAGGGGCAAATCATCGTGGACTATTTCATGCAACTGAAATGGGCCGGAATGATGTGGCGCATCATTGCCCTGGCCTGGTTGCTGATCGTACTGCTATTGATTGCCCTGTTGTATTTTCTTTAAGCCACGTCATCATAGTCCGATGGTGTGGGCTCGATTGGTAAAGAAGATGCCGCTGGGCTTGTTCACCGGCAGTGATTTCACCACTTTGAAGCTATCGGTGTCGACAATATCGACCCGGTCTTCATCACGCACCGACATCCACACCTGTTCGCCACGCGGAGTGAACTCCATGTGCAACACGGCCTTGCCCGGGGTCATGGTGTGGATAATGTTCAGGCCTTCCACATCGATGACCTGAATGGTGTCATTATCCGGGTGTGCGAAGTTCACCCAGACCTGACGGCCGTCCGGGCGTGCCATCACGAACACCGGCTGACCATGCACCGGAATGCGTCCGACCTGCTGCCAGCTGTTTTTGTCCACGATCAATACCGCATGCTGACCCACCGCAGGAAGAAACAGGTAATCGCCGGCCATGGCCCAGCCTTCCAGGTGCGGCATTTTATACACCGGCAGTTTCTGTTCACCCTTGCCGTAGTGATCGAGAATGCGGGTGACACCTTTATCCAGATGCCAGAGGTCGAGCAGGGCAAGACCGTCCTCGCCGAACAGGCCGGCGATGTAGTAACGCCCGTCCGGCGTGATCAGTCCATCGTAAGGTTGTAAGCCGACGTTTTCGAAACGGGTAACCTGCGGATGCTCAGTTTTTTTCATATCCACCACCCAGATCTGTCCGGCGTCGTAAAGACTGAACACGAATTTCTGTCCCGGTGCATCGACCAGACCCACGGTCTTCGACTGTTTGTCGCCGTGGTAAGCCGCAGGAATATCCGCGACCAGTTGCAGTGTATCGGCTGAGAAAATTTTCACCCCGCCGGGTTTGTAATTGGACACGGCCACCAGTGTACCGTCCTGTGAAATGGCGCCGCCGATGCTGTTGCCGGATTGCATCACGCGCTTCACGAGTTTCTGTTTCAGTAGATCGACTTTGCTGAGTCCGCCATCGCGACCGAAGACATAGGCGTAGCGCGCATCTCTCGAATACACGATAGAGGCATGGGACAGATCGCCGAGGCCGTTCACGGTGGAGAGTGCCGAGTTGTGACTGTTC
>CBDULQ010000207.1:0-6605 GCA_965368115.1 uncultured Gammaproteobacteria bacterium
GTCACCATGCCGCCCCGTTCACCCCAGGCGGAGGCCGGCAGTTTAACGCTGGCGTAACGCGTGGTATCAGTTTCGGCGACACAGTCGGACACCACCAGCAACGGACAATGGGCCAGCGCTTCCCGCACCCGGTTGTTGTTGGGCAGACTCACCGCCGGGTTGGTGCCCATCACCCACAGGGCTTTGACCTTGTCGTCGAGAATGGCTTCGAACAGGTCGACGGCTTTCAGACCTTCTTTCTCCGCAATCACCGGCGAAGCCCAGTGCTGCTGGACGATGGCGCGATGATCTGCATTGGCGATTTCCATGTGCGCCGCCAGCTGGTTGGCCAGGCCGCCCACTTCACGACCGCCCATGGCGTTGGGCTGGCCGGTGATGGAAAAGGGTCCCATGCCGGGCCGGCCGATACGGCCGCTAAACAGGTGGCAGTTAATGATGCTGTTGACCTTGTCGACACCGCTGCTGGACTGGTTGACGCCCTGGGAGAACAGGGTGATCACCTTTTCCTTGCGTGCGAACAGGGCGTAGAAGGCTTCCAGATCGGCGACGTCCAGGCCACAGCTCCGCGCCACCTGATTAACGTCACCGGAGGATTCATAAGCCGCATCCAGTGCCTGCTTCAGGCCCTCCGTGCAATTGTCCACGAACAGTCGGTTGATTTCCCCCACCACATTGAGATGCACCAGCAGACCATTGAACAGGATGCTGTCGGTACCGGATTTGATCGGCAGATGCAGATCGGCCATTTCGCAGGTGTTGGTGCGGCGCGGGTCGATAACCACGATATTCAGATTCGGGTTTTCCGCTTTCGCGCGCTTGATGCGCTGATACACCACCGGGTGACACCAGGCGGTGTTGGAGCCGGTGATCACGATCAGGTTGGCGCGTTCCAGGTCTTCATAACTACAGGGCACGGTATCGGTACCGAAGGCGCGTTTGTAACCCGCCACTGCCGAGGACATGCAAAGCCGCGAGTTGGTATCGATATTGGCGCTGCCGATGAAGCCTTTCATCAGCTTGTTGGCCACATAGTAATCTTCGGTCAACAACTGGCCGGACACATAAAAAGCCACCGCATCGGGACCATGCGCGTCGATGACCTTGCGAAAACCGTCGGTGACATAATCCAGCGCCTTATCCCAGTCACAACGTTGACCATCGATTTCGGGATACAGCAGGCGGCCGTCCAGTGACAGAGTTTCTCCCAGCGCCGCGCCCTTCGAGCACAGACGCCCCTGGTTGGCGGGATGGTTGGGATTGCCGCGCACGCGGACCTGGTCACCCTCGACATTCACCAGTACGCCGCAGCCGACGCCGCAATAGGGACAGGTGGTTCGGATTTCTTCAGACATGGGTGGTTCTTTTCCTGTTTGTCTTGGTCAATTGGCAGATACTGGTAGCAATAACCAGGCCAGCCCCGTGAATCATTCCGCCATGCAGAATCAATAGCCCAATTCCACAAAAGCATGATTCAGCTCAATATGGGATGCCTGCGGATTCGATAAAAAATAACTCATGCGGTACAGACAGTTATGCAGCTCTGTTAAAAACCGCATCAAGTTGATCAGAATATGATCAAACACTAATCAAAGTCGTGCTCTCTACAATAAAATTTTTTGATCAAGAAAGCACTGGAAACATTCAATTTTAAGGTAGAGAATCAAATTAAACCCTGACCAGAAGGAGGCCTCTAATTTTCTCTGTTACCCAATAAACACTCATTACGCAAGGAGTACCCTTATGCCAAAAACCTGGGTTGTCGTTGCAGAAAGCAGCCGAGCAAAAATCTACGAGTTACAAAAGCGTAATCTCCCCCTTAAAGAGCTGGAAGGCTTTGCCCACACACCGTCGCGTGTTCATGAACAGGCACTCACCTCAGACTTACCGGGTCGTTCCCAGGACAGCCGTGGTCACGGCAGTCACAAAATGGGCACACAGGTCAGTGCAAAAGAGCACGAATCCATGGAGTTCGCCAGAACCATCGGCCAGCACCTGGATGCGGCGCATTACAAAGGCAAGTTCGATAAACTCATCATCATGTCGCCTCCCGGCTTCCTCGGTCAGCTCAGAAAGCAGCTCAGCGCGGAAACCCGTCGTTCGGTGCATTCCGAAATCGACAAGAACCTGGTCCGCCACAACACCGCGGACATTCAACAGCATTTACCGTTTCATATTTAATACATCCACATCTGCATAAGGAATTAAGCCTGGCCTGGTTGCCAGGCTTTTTTATTTTCCGATGAATGTCGCAGAACGGACCATCCCGGTTTTGTTAACATATTCGATAACTTCAACACATTAAATGATAAGGCCGAATATGTTGTACCCATTCAAAAACCTGTCATACCTGCTGGTGGCTGCACTGGTCTGCAGCGCAGGCCTCTACGCATGCAGCAACGACAGCCAGGACACCGGTAGTCTGTCTCTGGCTATTACCGACGCCCCGGTGGACGGCGCTCAGTCTGTCGTCGTCACCTTCACCTCGGTACTCATCAAACCGGCATCCGGAGAAGCCGAGATCATCATGCTGGATCAACCTCTGCAGATCGATCTGCTTAATCTGTCCGGCACCAGCTCCACCGTATTACTTGACGACATGGTACTCACCGCCGGTGATTACGAATGGATTCGTCTGGCCATCGACGACGATCCGGCCATGACCTACATCGTCGACAGCATGGGCCAGCAACACAGTTTGCGCATTCCCAGCGGCGACACCACAGGCCTGAAACTGAACCGCGAATTCAACATCGCCAGCGACGGTGAAATATCCTTCACCATTGATTTCGATCTGCGCAAATCAGTCCACATGACCGGCAACGGCCAGTACATGATGCGCCCCACATTGCGCATTGTTGAGACCGAACAGGCCGCTTCATTGAGCGGTAGTGTCGACAACACACTGGTCACCGAAGGTTGCGCGCCCGGCGTGTACCTGTTCAATGCGGAACGGGTGCTGGATGATCTGGACGGCGTCGATGATCCGATCTTCAGCAGCGCGCTGCCGGAACAGGGCCCCTTCACATACAGTGCAGGCTTTCTGCCACCGGGTGACTATCGGATCGGCTTTACCTGTGATGCGGGTCAGGATGCCAACGATGAAGACGATGTACTGAGCTTCTCACACGAAACGATCGTCACCCTGGGTGCCGGCGAAGACGCGGTATTCGACTTCGGTCCATCGACCTGAACAACAACTCGCTGCATCAAAAAAGCCGTCCTCGGGACGGCTTTTTTATTGGTGATAAATGGGGTCGACTGTTTATTCAGGCACACCCTGCCAGAGCATTTCATAACCCACTTCATAGGTTTCTTCACACTTCTCCGCCAGAGCGCTGAACTTTTCGTTGAACACCTTATCCGCATGGGATTCTTCGTGCTGATCGAACGACTGCCAGTAGGTCAGGATGGCGATATGATCATCGGTGGTACGTTCCGGCGGTGCGACCGAACCTTCATCGGAAATAAAGCCGGTAAACTTGAACACCTGACCGCCGATGAAACCGCCCTGGTCGTCACCGTAGGTGTTCTTCACCACATTGCACATTTCGCCCAGTTCCATTTCAACGTCTTCAACCGTGACACCGGGTTTCAGCTTGACCACGTTGAACAGCATGACACAACCAAATGGAATGGTAATCGGATGAAACATAAAGCCTCCTGGGGGATTTTTTCAGTTCTAAAGTTATAGACCAGATGACCCCGTGACACAGGAAAAATTCCCGGGAACGTCAACAGGCGATTTCAGCAGGCGAAAAAAAAGCGGAAAACCTTCCGGTTTTCCGCTCTGCACGGCGAGCACAGTTCGTAGAAAAACTACATACCGATGCGTTGCTTGATCGCGTCGATCACGGCTTCACTGGACGTGGCCGATACGGTCAGCAGCATGCCTTCTTTTTCGTAAAAGCCGGCCAGCGGTGCGGTTTTTTCGTTGTATACATCGAGACGGTTACCGATGGCTTCTTCGGTTTCGTCGTCACGTTGCACCACGTCGCCACCGCACTTGTCGCACTTGCCTTCCACCTTCGGCGGATGCGATTTGACGTTGTAGATGGCGCCGCAATCGACACAGGTACGACGGGTGGTCAGACGATCCAGGATCACGTCACGGGGTACGTCAATGTTGACCACGCAGTCCAGTTGTTCACCCATTTTGGCGAGCAGATCTTTCAGCGCTTCGGCCTGGGGAATGGTGCGCGGGAAACCGTCCAGCAGGTAACCTTTCTTGCAGTCGTCTTCTTTCAGACGTTCTTCCATGATGCCCATGATCAGGTCATCGGATACCAGGTCGCCGGCTTTCATCGCGGCTTCCGCTTTCTTGCCCAGCTCGGTACCGGCCGCCACTGCAGCGCGCAGAATGTCGCCGGTGGAAATCTGTACGGAGCCGTCGATTTGAGTGAGCATTTTGGCGACCGTGCCCTTACCTGCGCCGGGCGCGCCTAACAGAATCAGTTTCATGGTGTACCCCTGTTTTTTTATTGAGCAAATGCGCGTGCAGCGGTTGCAGCCGCACGGCGGAATCTATGGAATGATTATGTGGGACCGCATTGTGCCCGCCCCGCGGGGCGAACTCCAAGCTAAAAATTTTATATGCGGATAAATACGCGCGAATGCTGGGGAAAAGGCGTGCTCAGGCGAGCTGGTCGTCGGCCACGTGATAGCGGGGATCTTCCATCACATTGACTTCGACCAGGTCCCCGGCCTTCTTCAGTAGATCCCGGCATTCCGGGCTAAGATGGCGTAGGTGCAGGGTTTTACCGGCCTGGATGTACTTGTCGGCCAGGTTGTCGATGGCTTCGATGGCGGAATGGTCGGCCACCCGCGAATTCTGGAATTCGATGATCACGTCGTCCGGGTCGTTCTCCGGATCGAACAGATCGGCGAAATTCTTCACCGAACCGAAAAACAGCGGCCCGTTCAGCTCATAGATCTTCGAGCCCTTATCGTCGATGGAGGTGCGCACGTTGATGTGCTTGGCATGCTCCCAGGCGAAGGCCAGGGCCGAGACGATGACGCCGATCACCACCGCCATGGCCAGGTCGGTGGCCACGGTCACCGCGGACACCAGGATCAGCACGAAGGCATCGGTGGTCGGCACTTTGCCCATGATACGCAGGCTGGACCACTCGAAGGTACCCAGCACCACCATGAACATCACACCCACCAGTGCCGCCATGGGAATCTGCTCGATCAACGATGAGGCAAACAGGATGAACGACAGCAGAAACAGTGCTGCCGCTACCCCGGACAGGCGTTGGTGGCCGCCGGAGTTCACGTTGATCATGCTCTGGCCGATCATCGCACAGCCGCCCATGCCGCCGAAAAAGCCGGTCACGGTGTTGGCGATGCCCTGCCCCACACACTCGCGATTACCGCGGCCACGGGTGTTGGTCACATCGTCGATCAGGCTCAGGGTCAGCAGGGACTCGATCAGGCCAATGGCTGCCAGCACCACCGCATAGGGCAGGATGATGAGCAGGGTCTCCAGGTTGAAGGGCACCGAAGGCATATGGAAAACCGGGAAACCACCTTCGATGGAAGCCAGGTCGCCCACCGTATTGGTGTCGATATCGAGACCGATCACCAGCAGAGACACGATCAGAATGGCCGCCAGGGAGGACGGAAACTTGCTGGTCAGTTTGGGCAGGAAATGAATGAGCGCCATGGTGAGCAGGATCAGGCCGCCGAATATCGCCAGGGTCTGGCCCGACATCCATTCATGCTCACCGTCGCTCCCGGGCAGCTGGAAATGCTGCAACTGGGCCAGAAAGATAACGATAGCCAGGCCGTTGACGAAACCCAGCATCACCGGATAAGGCACCATGCGGATGAATTTACCCAGCCGCAGCACGCCGGCGCCGATCTGTAGCACCCCGGTGAGCACCACGGTAGCGAACAGATACTGCACCCCGTGATCCGCCACCAGCGCCACCATCACCACCGCCATGGAGCCGGTGGCGCCGGAAATCATTCCCGGTCGACCGCCGAAAATCGATGCCAGCAGGCCCACCATGAAGGCCGCGTAGAGCCCCACCAGCGGATCAACACCCGCAACAAACGCAAACGCCACCGCCTCGGGCACCAGCGCCAGGGCCACGGTCAGACCGGACAATATCTCATTCTGAAAACAGGCTCGACTGGCACAACCTAGCTGGAACATCGCTAACCTCGGCTTCTGGGGGACGCAAAAGGCGGAGATTATATCAGCAATTGCTTATGCCTCGTACCCAAGCGGCTCCGAGCCGCTCAAAAAGACGCCTCACAACCGCTGAATTTTTCATCCGCCATCCGGACCGCATCGATCCTGTGCCGGCAAGCCAGTGCACCTAATTGGTACGCGTCGCGCCTGTTGTGATCCAAATTGGGGCGCCCGACCTGCTCCGGGTGCGTTGCGCTCTGCAATAAGGCATGACGGAATCTGGCCTGCGATATGCAGGCTATACCCGCAAGGATACGGTCACCCGTGTCCGCCAACCGGGGTAATTATTTGCGGCAAGTTGATTTATTCCATATAGATATATCCGTCCCGAGGCGGGGTCATGCTAAGCTATTCCCGCTGGCATAATGTCCTGTCTGGCCATGTTCCAGGGCTAATGACCCCCATG
>CBDULQ010000208.1:0-6550 GCA_965368115.1 uncultured Gammaproteobacteria bacterium
CTCATATTAAAGTCCTGACCTACAATATTCATAAAGGTTTCAGCGTCGGCAATCGTCGCTTCGTGTTGCATGAAATGAAGGAAGCGTTACGCGATGTCGACGCGGATATCGTTTTCCTGCAGGAGATTCAGGGCGAACACCGCAAACGTCAAACCCGGGTGGCCGACTGGCCGACCGACAGTCAGTTCGAGTTCCTTGCTGACCAGGTGTGGAATCATCATGCTTACGGCAAGAATGCGATTTACAAATCAGGTCATCACGGCAATGCTATTCTAAGCAAATACCCTTTTGTCGCCTGGGAGAATATCAACGTATCACCGATGCGCAGTGCCAGTCGTAGTCTGTTGCATGGCACCATCGACACCGATTCAGGTGTGCGCATCCACGTCATCTGCGTACACCTGGGCCTGTTCGATGCGGAGCGCGAAAAACAGTTATCGACTTTGACCCGGCGTATCCGCTCTCACGTGCCGGATGACGAACCATTGATCATCGCCGGCGACTTCAACGACTGGAAAGGCCGCGCCGAAAAACATCTCAACGACGACCTGAACCTGTTCGAAGTGTTCAAGGAAACCACAGGACAACATGCGCGCAGTTTTCCTGCCTGGATGCCGACCTTACCGATGGATCGAATCTACTGCCGCGGGCTGATGCCGGAAGAGTGCCATCGTCTGCACAACCACGCCTGGCGGCGCCTGTCTGATCACACCCCGTTGCTGGCCTCGTTCAAGCTCTGCCCGAGTAAAGTCTGCTGAGCGTTGACAGATCCCCATCGTCTCACCACAATCCCAGCATGAATGATTTCGAACAACGGTTTGGCGGCATCCGCCGACTGTATGGTGTAGCGCCTGCCCATGCGATCGCCAGCAGTCACGTGTGTGTCATAGGTATCGGTGGTGTCGGCTCCTGGGCGGTGGAAGCACTGGCGAGATCCGGTGTCGGGAAGATCACCCTGATCGATCATGACGATATCGCGGTCAGCAATACCAATCGGCAAATTCACACCCTGAGCTACACTCTGGAACAGTCTAAGGTTGAGGTGATGGCGGAACGTATCAAGCAGATCAATCCGGACTGCCAGATCAACGCGATCGACGACTTCATCACCGATGCCAACCTGGAAAAACACCTGCAGGGGAATTACGACGTCGTCATCGACGCTATCGACAGCATCAAGTTCAAGGCCGCCATCATTTATTACTGCAAGCGGAATAAAATACCCATTATCACTACCGGAGGCGCCGGCGGCCTGACCGATCCAACCCGAATCCAAATCATCGACCTCAGCCGCACCTGGAACGACCCGCTGGCTGCCAAGGTGCGCGCCACCTTGCGTAACCGCTACGGTTTCAGCAAAAACACCAAACGCAGCTTCGGCGTGCCCTGTGTATTCTCCGGCGAACAACAACGTTACCCAAGGGAAGACGGCAGCGTGGGCCATCAGAAACCGGGCGTCAAAGGCGCCAGCCTGGACTGCAATTTCGGTTTCGGCTCCGCCACCTTCGTCACCGCCGGCTTTGGTTTCGCTGCAGTCAGCTGGGCGATTGACAAATGTGTGACTCTAAACAAAATATAAATAATCTATACCAGGCATATAGGCATATGATGGCATTAATAGCTAAATAACTTATGACCTTTCTGTAATTTCATTTTTGTCGCTACTAGATAATCCAGACAATCAGAAACTGAGGATATAAAAGACATAACATTCCAGTAAAAAGGCGCGCTCTAAGGGAAACCGTTGCAACAGAAAACGTCGCAGATAATACCGTTTAAGCCCCTCTTACTCGTATAATCTGCGTAATCGAATATATACCACTAGAGAATAAATAACCCAGAAAAACAGAACCCACCCGGCCACAATCTTCATTCCAGACAATAACAACACATTGGCTATGACACCCAATGCCACGGTAACCAGCATCATTCTTTTTAACTCTTTCAAGAAAACTTTATTTTCATAGAAAAGGTGCCTCAAGCAATCATCTCTAATTTCCCTGTGTTTAATGAAAAACCTAATTTCATCTACAAAATATATAATCCCTATAAACCCAAGGAAAAATGGGACAGCGAAAGCATGGCCTATCAATCCTATACCCAGACATAGCATATTCAAGGAAGGTACTATTCTTCTAATTTGAATACTGCACCATAGCCTGCTTTTATAGTTTTTAAGGGGATACATCAATAAAATCCATTTCCAAAAAACGTCATCTTTATTCAGCCAATAAGTAAACCATACGCTTGAAATCCCGCATCACTATTTTCAGGTCGTCTTCGAACTGGGCGTGCACAATCACCCCATCCACCAACAACGCCAGGCTATGAGCATCGCGCATACGATTGCGGGATGCTGGCAACAACCGGGCGATACGTTCCACCATTTGCTGTTTATGCCGACGGGTAATTTCCAGCACTTCAGGCAGTTCTTCCGCAAGCTCCGTAACACTGTTCAGAAAAGCGCAGCCCCGGAAATCGTCCGCAGACAGCCATTCCTGCAAACTGACGGCCAGGGCATCCAGGTCATCGCCATGGCGCTGTAGCGCGGTGTCGAACCAGTCCATCCAGCGCTGGTGACGAAATTCCAGAAACGCCAGTATCAGCTCGTGTTTACTGGGAAAGTGTCGGTAAAAGGTCACCTTGGTCACCGAAGATTCAGCGATCACCCGGTCGATACCGGTGGCACGAATACCATGGCGATAAAACAGATCATGAGCCGTCAGCAGTATCCGCTCGCGGGCCGATGGAGATGCAGTGTTTTTTGTCATACCTCTATTGTAGACAGATCTGTCTACTTTGGGTAGACTTCCGCATGTAGACAGATCTGTCTACATAACCAAGAAGAGGTCAGTATCATGGAAACCAAACCACCCTTGCCGCCGTTTACCGAGGCCACAGCCATCGAGAAAGTCCGTATGGCCGAAGACGCCTGGAACACCCGAGATCCGGACCGCGTTGCGCTGGTGTATACAGAAGACACCCTGTGGCGGAATCGCGCGGAATTCCCCTGTGGTCGGGAACAGGTACGGGAATTGTTGCAGCGCAAATGGGCCAGAGAACTGGACTATCGATTAATCAAAGAGCTGTGGGCGTTCAGAGACAATCGTATCGCCGTACGTTTTGCCTATGAATGGCACGACGATTCCGGTCACTGGTACCGTTCTTATGGCAATGAAAACTGGGAATTCAATGAACAGGGCTTCATGATGCGCCGGTTTGCCAGCATCAATGATCTGCCCATCGCGGAGACCGAACGTAAATTTCACTGGCCGCTGGGACGACGCCCCGATGAACATCCCGGATTGAGCGAACTGGACCTCTGAAGCGAGATAAAATGTGGAATGTGTGCCTTATATCTTACCGATCAGGTTAATGAAGAAGCCCTGGCTGTCATAATCCAGATCGGTGAGGTCGTCGGAGAAGTCGGTAAAGTTATAGCCTACGCCAAACTTGAGATTCTTGCCGACGTGACGATAGATGCCCAGCAGCGCACCACTGCGACTATCCTGTGCATCGGGTAGATCAAGTAAACGCCCTTCGATCAATGCATCCCAGCGATTCACGAAGTGCCAGTCGACGCGCAGCACGTAGAGACTCGCCCGGCTGTCAAAGAACTCGGGGTTTTCCCGTTCCTGACTGACCTGACCCAGGCGGTAGGCATATTTACCACCCAGACTCCAGCGCTGAGTCAGGTCATAAATGGTGTCGATGGATACGATGTGACTCTTCTGAATAAATTCGACCGCTGTGTTCTGCACGGTCACCTGGTCGGTGGTTGGTACGTTGTAGAAATAAGTGTACTTGAACAAGGTATTCCAGCGATCGTTCAACACCGGACGGTAACCATAACCCATCACCGCCTCGACGAAATTACCGTCGTAGAATTCGCCCAACGAACTCTCGCTTTCCGACCAGTTCAACTTGCCGACAAAACGCCAGTCCGCACTGACCTGATACTTGAGACTGTTTTTCCATAACCAGGTGATTCTCTCGTTGGTGTTTACCTGGTTGCTTATTGCATCGTAGGTTTCAGTATCATCGGTACGATACTCGAGGGCACTGGCATACTTGCTGTCACCATGGGTATACCCCATATTAAGACCCAGAGCGAGTCGATCGGTCTCGGCACCGGTGGTGTTATCTTCCAGGGTACCGGTTTCCAGAGTCGCACCGTAACTCCAGCGATCACTCGGTGCCAGGTCGACACCCATGGCATGGGTTAGTCCGGTCGGCACATCACCATGGGTATATTTTTCTTCAGCATACACACTGGTGGTATCACTGAATCGTGAACGGACACCGGTCGCCATATTACCCTGGCGTGAACGAATACCATTATCGGCACGTTCGTTATCCAGCGTATAACTGGCATACACATTGGTGCGATCGGTCACAAGGTATTCGGTACCCAGTTTGGCACCGACTCCGCGATTTCCACCGGACAGCTCGCCGTCCATACTGAGACGATCGGTGGCCCGATAACTACCACCCAGTCCGAGTCGATTATTATCGTCGCGATTTCCGGTGGTATTGGCGGTTAACTGGGTGAAACCGTAGGCTTTCCAGTCTTCACGTGAATCGTAAGCCACTTCGAAAGCGATATCGGTGCGATCACCCTGGCTCTGGGTGGCTGGTACATTAACAGAATTATCTTCGCGGGTATCGACGCGCATACCGCTGCTCAAGCGCCAGTTTTCATTGAGTCGGTAACCTGCATCCGCTTCCAAGGAACCGGTTTCCAGTGCCTGGTCCTGGTCTTTCTTATCCAGCTTAACATTGACATCGATGCGTTCGGTCACCGGCATATTCAGGGTGCCGCCAAACTGACTGATATCAGTGGCGGTATACTGACCCGGCGATGAGAAACCGGCTTCGCGTTCCTGCACGTAGAAAGTGGTGTTGCCGCGCAGCCCGGGCACAATATCTTCGAGTCGCGAACCGACTTCAGCCCGATAGGCATCGGCATCGACATCCGAGCCCAGGTCAGGGCTGATGTCGGTAAAGTTAAAACCACCATTACTGGAACTCAGGGTATCCACGCCCTGCCCCTGACTGCTGGCGATCTCCAGTTTCAACCAGGTACCCGCATTCTTGCGCAGCGTGAGGTCGACGCCGTTCAGCTTGTTTTCGTTGCCGATTTCTTCCTGCTTACTGGAGGTTATACCCAGTTTCACATTGTCGTTGAGCCAGTAATGCATACGACCACCGAACGCGACATCGTTCAGGTCTTCGAAGCCCGGTGTATATTCGTAGCGGACAACCAGGTAAACCGGGTTGCCGCTGATAGAGCCGTTATCGACCAGCAGGTTATCGTCAGCGATGGAAGACAGGGGCTCGCTCAACAGAATCCGCCCCTGAATGTAATCGATGTCGTAGTCGATGGCCGAGGTCAGATTCTTAACGCCGATCACCATACCGGAATCCCGGTCACGCACTTCGATGCGGACACGATCTGAACCGGTCAGAATATCCTGATGGCGCAGGAAGTACAGCGAACCACCGGTACCGCGAAACTCATCACGACCGGCAACCGTGCCTGGCTCGGCTGCGAAACCGTCGATCAGTAAACGTTTTTCGCCGAAGCTGGTGACGGCATCGGTTTCGTAGTGAGCATTCATACCGTATAAACCACGGTCGATGTGGGCCAGCTCGGTATCGGTATAATCGATATCGAAATTACCCCAGAGCACAAAATCGTCGTACTTGCTTAACTTGGCGTAAAACTTACCCAGCGTCGGCGCATGCTCTTCCAGGGTGCTGTCATCACCAAAGGTGGGATAGTGGTAATCCGGGTCCATACGACGGAACAGGGCATCCGGCGTTTTCTCGAGAAAATTACTGAACAGCTCATCGATCGGTCCTTCCCGGGTATCCGCACTCGAGGTCAATTCCCAGCCGTCACCGAACTGGCCATTGACATAATAGGCCAGGCGACCATCGATAAAGGTATCGTTGTCGTAATGTGTCAGATCACCGGTGACCAACTCGGCAGGACCATCGGTATTATCTTTGGCGATGGTGATGTCGGCCACACCCACATAGAACCAGTCACTCTTTTCCAGTTCCAGATCACGCAGGTAGAGTTCGCCATTGCCTTCCTGATCCAGCACTGCAACTTCGATGGTATGAAAACCGATCGGGAAAATCTGTTCATTGACGAACTCGCCTTCGTCATTGACCGGTATCGGTCGACCGGCCAGCCATACACTATGATCCTGCGGAATATATTTGCCGGTCACAAACACAGTACCGCCTTTGAGTGGAATATTCTGGGTGACAAGATGGTTTTCCCCGTAACCGACCAGCAACTCTTTTTTACGATCGCGTTCGTCCAACGGCTCAGAGAGCTTCAGTTGGTCCACCAGCCACAGAGGCAATGCCCGTGTTTCATCATAATGGCCTTCGCTGTCGTAAACGCGCAGCAGATATTTCAGTTGTTTTTTGGGTGCCTCGAAATCATCCAGCTCGGCCAGCCATTCCGCCCGACCATCCTGGTTCACTTCGATGACGGCACGCGGCTCGTCACGGATAGAGGTTTCTTCGTCGA
>CBDULQ010000209.1:0-6396 GCA_965368115.1 uncultured Gammaproteobacteria bacterium
CTGTGGCGGGAAGCTGCAAACGCACATCTAAAATCAAACCAGAATATTCCACACAATACCGTCAGTCCCGAGAAGGCAGGAATCCAGGACAGCAACATCGCGAAACCGATAAACCACTGGATACCCGCTTTCGCGGGTATGACGTCAATACATTTCGACATCATACAAGAAACGAACATCGGTCAGTTCCGGCCAACAATCCATTCCTAACAACCCGTTATAAAAAAGTGATAACTCAGTGACCTCAGAGTGAAGTCTCTCCGCCACAGTAACCCTGCGCAGGAACATCGCGCTCGTGGTTATTTTTTAAACAAACCCGTTGCACAAAAATCATCAAAGGAGATTCAAAATGAGTAAAACATCCACTCTTATGGCCGGTTGCCTGCTGGGCGCATCACTGCTCGGCGCCGGTAGCGCTTTAGCCTATGGCGACAAGTCGCTGATGTATAAAGTCACCATCACCAATCTCACACCCGGACAGCCGCTGGCACCAGTCATGGTCGCCACCCATCGACCCGGCGTGGAATTTTTTGAAGACGGGGGCGCTCCCAGCGACGAACTCGCGCAACTGGCTGAAGCCGGCAACGGCCAGCCCATGGCCGAAAAACTGGGCGCCATGCCCGGTGTCGACGAAGCCACCGTCTCCACCGACGGCCTGACCTTCCCCGGTCATTCCACCACTGTGATGATTTCGTCCAAACGTAAAATTACTCACATCAGCGTCGGCGCCATGCTGGGTGCCACCAATGACGCCTTTTTCGCCATCAAGGATGCACCGGTGCCCTGGTTCAAAAAGAAAGTCACCTACTATGCACCCGCCTATGATGCCGGCAGTGAAACCAACGACGAGTTGGGCTCTACCGTCGCCGGCCTGGGTGGTGAAGGCTACTCGCCGAATGATCCCGGTGAAGGCTTTACCCACATTCACAACGGCGTTCACGGCATCGGCGACCTGGTGCCGGCCACCCACGGGTGGTTGAACCCCAGCGCGAAAATCGTCATCGAACGTGTCTGGTAAATGTTATCTGGGGATCACGGATCGGCGCTCTGCGCCGGTTCGTTGTTTCACCCGGAAAAAAATGATGGATTGCGGCGTATCGGCAATAACTTACGCACTACCGTGTTGCACAAATAGCCGGCAAACGCGACTGATTCGCACGTTTTAAGCTGATTTTTCCGATGATTTTCAGAAAAATCGAATGAAAATGGATTTTCACCCCACTTTCCTGTATAGTCCCGCACCAGCAACAGCCAAATTCTAGTATTTCCGGTTTTTCTTCATATTCCGCATACTGTCTCAAAATTTCCAAACAGCAAGCTGTTCGCTAACTCATCACAAATCAACCGCAAACACTCTGCACGCATGGTGTCGTCGCGACACATGAGCAGATGGAGATATCTATAGATTATGGCTAAAGAAGAGTTAATTCAGATGGAAGGCACCGTAACCGAAGTCCTGCGCAACTCACGCTACCGCGTAGAACTGGAAAACGGACACGAAATCAACGCCTACACCGCAGGCAAAATGCGCAAGTTCCGCATCCGCGTCGTCACCGGCGATCGTGTCACCATCGAAATGTCACCTTACGACCTGACCAAGGGACGGATTAACTTCAGGCACAAGAACTAGGCCGCCTGCTTCGCCTGCCGAGTCGCATCCGGATACCGAAATCCCGCACTCGGCCTCAACGCACCGCCGGCCCCGCTGACCGGGCCGGCAACGCCGTTATATCCCCGACTTCATTTGAAATCCACCTGGATCCGCGTGTGATTTGCATCACAATGAATGGATTTTTGCCCGGGCCTCACCAATAATTGTGGCCAAATTCGACCCGGCTCGATGCCCTGCTGCACCGCTTCGATCTAAAATTCACTGAGTAATCGACACGCCGTTAGCTGTCGTGTGTTCGTGATAAATTAAAAAAGGTATTCCACCGTGGTGACAGATCATTTCACAAAATCATACCTGATCGTTTTTGCATGGCTCAGTATCTTCGGCCTGTCCGGTTGCGGCGGAAGCAGTAGCTCATCCGCGGGCAATACCGGCACCGCCGGCAATACCAACACGACCGCCCCGACGACCGCGAACGGTTTTCCCCTGGCCTTTGACCAGAGCATCAACTATGCATCGGAAATCTACGTATCCAGCACCGCAGGGTCTGGCGGCGACGGCAGTGCAGCACAACCCTACGACACCATCACTGAAGCCTTACTCAATGCCACACCAGGCACGCGCATCAACGTCGCAGCCGGCAACTATGCGCCGCTCGGCTTTTTCTCGAACCTGCAGGGTACCGCCAATGCGCCGATTGCACTGGTGGCCAATGGTGCGGTAACCATCGATGGCGGCGGTAGCGAAATGGCCATGCACATCACTGATGCCCGTTACCTGATCATCGACGGGTTCACCATCCAGAACACCCTGCCCCACGGTATCAATGTGGACGACGGGGGTGACTACGCCTCGCCGACCGAATACCTGGTGATGCGTAATATGCATTTTCGTAATGTCGGCAACGGCGGTAATAACGACTGCCTGAAACTGTCCGGCGTGGATCACTTTTATATCGAAAACAGCGAATTCGAAAACTGTAATCAGGGTGAGGCCATCGACATGGTCGGCTGCCACGACGGTGTGATTACCGGTAATTATTTCCATGACATGCCATTGAACGCGATGAACACCAAAGGCGGCTCCGCCGACATTCTCATCCACGGTAACCGGTTCGAAGACATCAGCCAGCGCGCCATCAATGCCGGCGGTTCCACTGGCGATCCGTTCTTCCGACCCATCAACGCGACTTACGAAGGCAGCGACATCCGCATGATCGCCAATGTCATCATCAGACCCGGCTCGACCCCGGTCGCTTTCGTCGGCTGCAATGCCTGCATCTTCGCCAACAACACGGTGATCGAACCGCAACAGTATGTGGCACGCATTCTCGAAGAAAACACCTCACGTAGTGCCGGTGGCAATGGCCAGTACATCAATAACATCATCGTTTTCAACGACAGCCAGGTCGGCACCTTCGTCAACATCGGCGCCAACACCCTGCCCTCCACGTTCACCTTCGATTCCAACCTGTGGTACGCCATGGACAACCCTTCCTTCAGCGGCCCTTATCTCGGCGGCAGCATTCCACCGGAAACCCGGTCGATTGTTCAACAGAATCCCAACCTGGATACGAACTACCGAATCACCGCCGGCAGCCCGGCCGCGGGCCAGGGTCAGTCGGTTACTGGCGGACTGGAAGGCGATTATGACCGGGGCGATTACAACACCCCTCCGAGTATCGGCGCATTTGAAATGCCGTGATTTGTTCCGGTAAGAACCTCAACATCATTACAAGGTAATTCAATACCGTCATTCCTGCGCAGGCAGGAATCCAGTTCCCTCAACATTGTGCGACTGATAAACCACTGGATACCCGCTTTCGCGGGTATGACGCTGGTCTCATGGAACACGCGACGACTAACAATAAAGCCGTCATTCCCGAACGCTTCTGTCGGAAATCTCCAGACGCAATAGCATTCCCAAACGAAAGCAAATCCCGACACCGTCATTCCTGCGAAAGCAGGAATCCAGTGCCACAATACGGCATCAAACTGCAAAACACTGGATACCCGCTTTCGCGGGTATGACGCTGATCTCATGGAACACGCGACGACTAACAATAAAGCCGTCATTCCCGAACGCTTCTGCCGGGAATCTCCAGACGCAATAGAACCTCCAAACCAGAGCAACCCAACACCATCACTCCCCTTTCCGCTTTGCCCGCGCCGTCGCCTGCGCCGTCATCGGATCGTCCGGCCAGTGATGTTTGGGATAACGCCCCTTAAGATCTTTTTTGACATCGTGATAAGACGACTGCCAGAACCCGGCCAGGTCCTGGGTAATCTGCACCGGCCGTTGCGCCGGCGACAACAGATGCAACAGCACCGCAATCCTGCCGTTGGCAATACGCGGCGTATCCGCCAGGCCGAACATTTCCTGCAATCGCACCGGTAACACCGGCGGGTACTGTGAATAATCGAGACGAATACGCGAACCGCTGGGCACGGTGATGTGCGTCGGCAACTGGTGATCGAGTTCCTTTTGCTGATCCCAGTTCAGTTGGCCGAGTAGTATATTGTGCAGGTCCAGCTTGTCGAGATGAGACAATCGCGACATGTTCGGAACATAGGGTCGCAACCAGTCATCCAGTGTCGTCAGCAAAGTGGCATCACTTACATCCGGCCAGCTATCATCCACATGCTCATGCATGAACTGCATACGCGCCTGCAAAGCGCGGGCTTTGTCGTTCCAGGGTAAGCAACTCAGGCCGTGAATACGCACACCATCGAATAAGGCATCAGTTACCACTTCAGGATCCATATCCGTCAAAGGCGCATCGTCGATCACCAGCTCACCGATGCATTGTTGCGCCCGCGCCTGCACACAGGCGTTGCGTTCATCCCATTCGACCATCGAACGGGTTTGAATCAGATCGCCGTGGTATTGCAGCAGATCTTCTTTATGGATGGCCGCGGCAAGAAAAACACGCGCCTCGCGGGCGCCGTCAAGATGGGCCGCAACGATGAATTCTTCCATACACAATGGATCGCCTTCATTCAACACCGCACCGCGACCGTTACTCAATCGATAACGGCTTGTATTATCGCGACGCCGCGCAATGCGATCCGGATAAGCAAACGCCAGCAGCACGCCGAGCCAGTGGAGGTCCTCGGCACCCGGTTCCGGTTTAACCTTTAACTGGCGTTGCCATTGCGCCGCCGCATCACGGGCCTGGTGCAATGCGCCTTTATCGATGTCCCGTTGTGTGGCCTGATCACGGGAACCGCGATCGCGCAAAGCCTCTACCCTTAATTGCAGATCACAGTCCCGACCGGCGATACCGCGCAGAACATCGCGATCATTCAGAATCGCCGCCACTTCACAGGCCAGTGCACCGAGTTCGACCGGTGCATTCAAATCACGAGCGCGTAACAGCATATGCGCCAGACGCGGATGCGTGCCCCAGCTCGCCATGGCCTGACCATGGCTCGTGATACGCTCATTGTCATCCAGTGCGCCGAGTTGCTTCAACAAATCCCGCGCCTGGGCCACATGGGGTGCGGGTGGTTCATCCAGCCAGCGTAGACTGTTGATGTCGCTCACACCCCAACGCGCCAGTTCTAAAACAAGCGGCGCCAGATCCGCCTCGAAAATTTCCGGCGAAGTGTGCGCCGCCAGTGGCGTGCTCTGCGCCCACAATCGATAACACACACCCTCCTGCAGACGCCCGGCGCGACCGCAACGCTGATCGGCACTGGCCTGGGACACGGGCAAAGTCACCAGCCGCGTCAAACCGGTATTCGGATCGAAACGCGGCATGCGCATCAAACCACTGTCCACGACGATGCGAATGCCTTCGATGGTCAGGCTGGTCTCCGCAATGGCACTGGCCAGCACGACCTTACGCTTGCCCCGCGGCGCCGGCTGAATCGCCGCATCCTGCTCCGCCGGAGTGAGCTGGCCAAACAAGGGCGCCAGCACAATGTGATCACCCAGCTGATGTTCAATCAATGCCGCATGCACCTGACGAATCTCACCCGCACCGGGCAGGAACACCAGCATGCTGCCGGCTTCATCCTGCAATGCCGCAACAATGCGCTGCGCCACCTCACTCAGAAACCCACGCCGGTCACGGGCATACTGATGCTTCAGAGCCTGATGCTGAATAACCACTGGAAAACTGCGCCCCTCACTGGTCAACAAGGGCGCATTGTCCAGCAGCATCGATACCGCTGCACCATCCAGCGTCGCGGACATGACAATCAATTTAAGATCGTCACGCAGTCCCTGCTGCACATCCAGACACAGAGCCAGGCCGAGATCAGAATTCAAATTACGCTCGTGAAACTCATCGAAAATCACCACGCCGTAATCATCCAGCGCAGGATCGTCCTGCAACATGCGGGTAAGCACACCCGCGGTCACCACCTCGATACGCGACTTCGGCCCCACCTTATGATCCAGCCGCACCCGATAGCCCACCGATTCGCCGACCGTCTCACCCAGACTGGATGCCATAAACCGAGCCGCCGCCCGCGCCGCAATGCGCCGGGGTGCGAGCATGATGATTTTTTTGTCGCCCAGCCATTCGGCCGACAACAGGGCCAGCGGCACCTGGGTGGTTTTGCCTGCGCCGGGTGGAGCCTGGATGACGACGTTGGGCTGGCTTGCCAGTGTGGAGAGCAAGCCAGGGAGGAGTTCGTTGATTGGGAAGGATAAAGATGTTGCGGACGTCATGGAGGAACGATATAGGAAAACAGGAGTGATGCCAATTATTCAGTTTTTTATAGAGTTGTATCGGTAGACCACCTTCGATGAACTTTTAAAACGTAGCTTAAATC
>CBDULQ010000210.1:0-6344 GCA_965368115.1 uncultured Gammaproteobacteria bacterium
ATTATAGACAGGGCAGAGTGTAAAATAATCCGACAAACGGCAATCGGTCACCTGGAAAAAATCAGCTCTCACCATTTTTCGCCAGCGCCATTTTGTACACCTGGTTCTTCTTGGCACCGGTGATGCGTGCCGTCAACGCACTGGCCTGTTTCAACGGCAACTCACTCATCAGCACATCGAGCACGGTTTCAACCTGCACCCTGTGCTCATCCGGCTGCGCATCCGCCGCCGCCTGGATCAACACGAATTCACCCTTACGCTGGTTCTCGTCACCGGCCACCCAGTCGACCAGTTCGCCCAGCGGACTGCGGCGCAGGGTTTCGAAGGTTTTGGTCAGCTCGCGCGCCAGCAGGACTTCTCGCTGTTCGCCGACCACCGCACACAGGTCCCGCAGGGAGTCCAGGATGCGATGACTGGATTCATAGAATATAACGCTCTGCGGCTGTTGTTTGAAAACCTCGTAGAACTGCCGTCGGGCGGCTGTACGGGCCGGCGGGAACCCGGCAAAACAGAACTGATCAGTGGCCAGGCCGGACGCGGACAGGGCGGCTATTGCAGCGCAGGCGCCGGGGATCGGACTGACCCGGATGCGTTGATCATGGGCCGCTTTTACCAGGCGGTAGCCGGGATCGCTGAGCAGCGGTGTACCGGCATCGGAGATCAGCGCGATGCTTAGACCGGACTGCAACTTTTCCACCAGTTGCGGCGTCTGACTCTGTTCATTGTGATCGTGATAGGCCACCAGCGGCGTCGCGATCTGAAAATGGCTCAGAAGATGTCGACTATGTCTGGTATCTTCAGCGGCAATTAGGTCAACATTAGCCAGCACGTCGATAGCACGCTGACTGATGTCGGACAAATTTCCGATCGGCGTTGCAATGATATACAGTACGCCCTGTTTCATTGACACGGTTTGCTCCACACAAGATACTTTGGAGCGCCATAATAACACCTGGTCAGAAGCTGATTCATAATGATATTTCGCACGCGATTCCTTGTTTATTCCCTTACCGCCCTGTTACTCAATGCCTGTACCGGTGTGCCGACCACACCGACCCCTGACCAGACAGCCGTCGACGCCCAGGGCGATCTACTGGTGCCTTCGGCGGTGCCCGAAGAAAATCCTGAAACATATGTGCAACTCGCCGCTCAGACCCAGGGCGAAGAACGTGACGCCCATCTGCTGCACGCCGCCGAGCTGTATATCGACCGCGGCGACTACGATGCGGCCAACGCCCAGCTGCAGGCCATCAGTCTGGCCAGTGCCAGCACCCGCACCATGCAGATGATGCAATGGGTTTCGGCGCGCATCGAACTCGGCCAGGGTCGCCCTCGCGAAGCGCTGAAACTGCTGGAATTCTCATCCATCCTCGACAATGACATGCAGATTCGCGTGCACCGCCTGCGCGCCCAGGCCTTCCTCGATGCCGGCTATCCGCTGGAAGCGGCGAAAACGCGCATGCAGATGGATCAGTTGCTCAGCGACGAAGCCGCGCGCCGCAGTAATCAGCAGGCGATCTGGGAGGCCCTGTCGCTGTTGCCCGCAACCACCCTGAACCAGCTCAGCCAGGCACCGCTGAACCCGGTCTTCCTGGGCTGGGTGGAACTGGCAAAAATCGCCAAACGTGGCCAGATCGACTGGCAGAATCTGCAGGACGGCCTGTTCGCCTGGCGCAAACGTTATCCGAATCATCCGGCCGCCGAGTTCTTCATCGAGGAACTTGGCCGCAAACAGATCGAGCTGATGGACCGGCCCTCGCACATTGCGGTGCTGCTGCCACTGACCGGTCCCTATGCCGGTGTCGCCGGCGCCATCCGCGACGGTTTCATGACCGCCTACTACGAACACCCGGACCCGCAGTTGCGACCGAAAATCTCCTTTTACGATACCGGTAAAAACCCGGCGGAAATCTGGAACACCTATCGCCGCGCCGTCGACAAGGGTGCCGATTTCGTGGTCGGCCCGTTCCTCAAGTCCGCCGTCGACAACCTGGCCCAGGCCACCGAACTGGACGTGCCGACACTGACCCTGAACTATGCCCACGGTCAGCAGGAAATCACCGGCAACCTGTACCAGTTCGGTTTATTGCCGGAGGACGAAGCCCGCCAGGCCGCGGAAATGGCGTTTCGTCAGGGTCACCAGCTGGCCGCGGCACTGGTCCCGCAGGGCGACTGGGGCCATCGACTGGTCACCGCATTCCAGCAACGTTTCGAGGAACTGGGCGGACAACTGATCAGCGCTCAGACCTACACCCCCGGCGCCAATGACTTCAAACGGCCGATCCAGAGTCTGCTGAACATTCATCACAGCTACGCGCGTTATAAAAAAGTGCACCGCATCATCGGCGGCGATGTCAAATTCATCCCTTATCGGCGTCAGGACGTGGACTCGATTTTCATTGCCGCCACACCCAAGGATGCACGTCAGCTCAAACCCCAGTTTAAATTTCACTACGCCGGTGAATTACCGGTATACGCCACATCGCACGCCTACACCGGCAAACTGAACCCGCAGGCGGATCGCGATATCGACGACCTGTATTATTGCGACATGCCCTGGATACTGAATCCGTCGAAACCACTGAAACAGGCATTACACACCTACTGGCCGGAACAGCAGCAGTACACCCGATTCTTTGCCATGGGCGCCGATGCCTACAACCTGATCCCGTTCATGGGCCGCCTGCAACAGAAAAGCTACGAGCGCTTCTCGGGGCAGACCGGCAACATTTATCTGGACCCCTACCATCGCCTGCATCGCGAATTGCTCTGGGCCCAGTTCGTGCGTGGCGAGCCCACACTGATCGACCTCAATTCCCTGCCCGCGAGCATTACCCTTGACCCGGACAGCACCGCCGCAAACCAGTAGTGCCAGCAGCGGATCACAGGCCGAACTCCAGGCCTGTGATTACCTGCTGGCGCGCGGTCTGAAACTGGTGGAAAAAAATTATCGTTGCAAACGCGGTGAAATCGATCTGATCATGCGCGATGGCAACAGCCTGGTCTTCGTTGAAGTGCGGTACCGTAAAAACTTCGACTATGGTGGCGCTGCTGCCAGCATTACGGCAAAAAAACAGGAAAAACTTCAGCTAACCGCATTACACTATATGCAGCATCGGTCAGGGCAATGTAATGTGCGTTTCGATGTAATCGCGATTACCGGCACCGGCCGTCAACAACAACTGGAATGGATCAGCAACGCCTTCTAGGGCCTGTTAACACCATCCGTCACCATCCCGATAAGATGAATCTACTCGATCGCATTGAAAAAAATTTTTCCGAAAGCATCGCCATTCAACAGAATGCGGTAGCGGTATTACAGAACCACATTGCACTGGCCGCTCAGATGCTGACCCATTGCCTGCTCGCCGGCGGCAAAATTCTCAGCTGCGGCAACGGCAGCACCCTGTGCGATGCCGAGCATTTCAGTTCGCTGATGCTGCACCGCTTCGAGACCGAACGCCCGGGATTACCCGCCATCGCGCTGACAGCCAGTACCACGCTCAACGCCATCGCCCACGACGGGTTGCTCGACCAGGTATTCGCCAAACAACTGCAGACGCTGGGGCACACCGGCGACATCCTGCTGGTGCTATCGGCGGGCGGCGCCAGCAACAGCCTGCTGCAGGCCATCAACGCCGCCCACCAGCGCGACATGCATGTGATCCTGCTCAGTAGCCAGGACGACCTGGAACTGGCGCAGACACTGCAACCGGACGACATCGAAATACGCATCCCGTCAAGGGCCACACCGCGCATTCAGGAAATGCATCGCTTCATTATTCATTGCCTCTGCGACCTGATCGACCATCAGTTGATGGGAGGCTAGACACTGTGGACCCGAAATTCGTCAGCCGCATCGGCGCCATCGTCGACGCCGGGGACCTGCTCACCGAACGCGCCGACTGCCTGACTTACGGCTATGACAACAGTCGACGTCAGGCCATCCCCGATCTGGTGGTATTCCCGCGTAGCACGCACCAGGTCCAGCAACTGTTACAGGTCTGCAATGAATTCCACGTACCGGTGCTGGCGCGCGGTCGCGGCACTGGCACCACCGGCGCCACCGTGCCCGAGGACGGCGGACTGGTGATGTCGTTCGAGCGCATGAATCGCATCATCAAGATCGACCCGGACAACCGGGTGATGGTGGTACAACCGGGCGTAACCAATCAGCAGGTACAGGACGCCGCGGCGGAACAGGGTTTTTTCTGGGCGCCCGATCCGACCAGCGCCGCCTACTGCAGCGTTGGCGGCAACCTGGCTTATAACTCCGCCGGCCCGCGCGCGGTCAAGTACGGCACCTGCCGGGAAAACACCTTAGGGTTACAGGCCGTCACCGGTGCCGGTGAACTGATTCACTGTGGCGTGTACACCACCAAGGGTGTGGTCGGTTACGACCTGACCCGACTGATCATTGGTTCCGAAGGTACCCTGGCAGTGATCACCGAAGCCACACTCAAACTACTGCCCAAACCGGAAGGTAAACGCACCCTGCAGTGCACCTACGACAGCATGGATGCGGCGGCCAGGGCGGTGTCGGCCATCATGGCCCAGCCGGTCACGCCCTGTGCACTTGAATTCATCGATGAAAACGCCATCAACATGGTGCGCGAATATTCCACCGCCGAGCTGCCGGAAACGGCCGGCGCCATGCTGATGATCGAAGTCGACGGCAACGAACGCCATCTGGACGCGGACGTGGACATCATCAGTCAGGCCGCCAGAGTCGACGGCTGCCTGAATATCAAATCCGCCAGTACCGCCGAGGAAACCCGAGCACTGTGGGAAACCCGCAAGGCACTGTCGCCGAGCCTGCGTAAAATCGCGCCGAAAAAAATCAACGAAGATGTGGTGGTACCGGTTTCCAGTATGGCCGCACTGATCAACGGACTTAACCTGCTCAGCCAGCAGTACGACATTCCCATCGTCAATTTCGGCCATGCCGGTAACGGCAATATTCATGTCAACCTGCTGGTCGATCCCGATGATCCGGCACAGATGCGCAACGCCCACCAATGCCTGGACAAGGTGTTCGACCTGGTGCTGTCACTCAACGGCACGCTGTCCGGTGAGCATGGTGTGGGACTGGAAAAACGGGACTATGTGTACAAGGAACTGTCGGCCAGCGAAATTCGCCTGATGCACGGCATCAAGCGCGAATTCGACCCCAACAATATTCTCAATACGGGCAAGAGCCTGCCACCGGAATAAACCGGGGGAAGTTCAGGTTGAACCTCCCCTTTCCTGGGTTACTCAATTCACCCTAATCTCTGAAAGCTTTTGCAACCTCAAAGGGGTCATCTCATTAGACCTGACCCCGTTCTGGCTAGACCCCGTTCTGGCTAATAAGAGATTGTAGTTTTTTAGCTATAGCTTCTGTTGCTTGACGATCACCAATCAACCCCATATGCTCCGTTTCAACCCACCAGAGATATTCAAATATTTCATGAATAGGTTTTTGTGAAATAAGCAACTTATATACTGATGGCACATACGAATCATACTCATCTGATGCCTCACGAACATCCTGTATTCCAATCGGATCCCAGTCTCTCAGCATAATATCTTTTATTTCTGTATGTAGGTTTTTTGCTCGTTCTAAATTTTCACTCATTATGGCGCTCCTGGAATAACTGTAACAACTCGCCCTGTTTGAGCATTTGTTATAACACGAATATTATTAACTGAATCATGAAAACCGGAAGTCCCTGATCTAGTCGAGAATGGCTGCCCATTTCTTATAGCATTTTCAACTACAGATGGCATGATCCCACGGTTTTGCATTTGATCAAGAGCATGGCCACTAAAGCCACGTCCTCCTATATTCGCAGGACTATTTCTGTTAGGTTGAAAAGAAGCATTTTGAAGCTGAAAACCTTTATTACCTTTAAAGCCTGTATTATTTGATCGTGATGCACCAAGCCCACAGAACCCCGCATTTTGAGCATTATTTAAATATTGCCGCAACGAAGCGACATCTGAAGATGAATAACCCCGATTAAGACGCCCAATCGTTGAATAACTAAAGCTAGGATCTATTTGCTGAATCTGGCGTATCAAATATGGTGCATTGAAATTATTAAACGCCGTACGCGTTGATGGCGGCAAGCCACCACCACGCCTTGAGCCATTCCCCCAAGAGCCTGCTCGAATACCATTCAAGCCATCTGGATCAATTAAATTTAACGGATTACTCTCCACATACGCATAGGTATTAATACCACCATTAAGCCCAATCGGATCACTGGTGATATAGCGTCCAATGTCCGGATCGTAATACCGATAGTAGTTATAAAACAACCCCGTGGCCCGGTCATGATACTGCCCGGGGAAGCGTAAAG
>CBDULQ010000211.1:0-6329 GCA_965368115.1 uncultured Gammaproteobacteria bacterium
TTGATACTCGTTTTAAGAATTGGCAATTGTAGGGGGCTTGGACTGGGGTCGCAAGCGCTTTAGCCCGACTAACTCCTTGATGACATAGAGAATCTGGCTTAGTTCGACAGGTCTTATCAATCAACAGCTTATTCAGCCGATGGCGCGTAGATCGGCGCCCGGTTCAAGCCCCTGATCACTGTCCGGTAATAGGTCAAGGGGGTCCACCTGCTCACGACTGGCCATCTGCAACAAATCTCGACGCGGCACGTTGATGGTCAGCAGGTACTGGCCGTCGCTGTCGATCTGTTCCGCTTCCACCGCCTGGATACTGTACAGCAACGCGCGAATGCGTGCCTGATCCGGTCGCAGGCACAGACTGCCGTGCACATGGTCCTCGCGGAAGCGTTCCGTCAACACCTGATGAATCAGCTCCAGTCCGGCACCGGTCTTCGCCGACACCCAGATGCGCGTCACCTGGCCATCTTCGTCGCGGTCGATGCGCGGTGCCACTTCGAGGCGATCGATCTTGTTGAATATCTGGATTTGCGGCACCTCGTCGGCGCCGATTTCCTGGAGCACGCTGTCCACCGCGTGGATGTTCTCCAGCCGCATATCGTCCGAGGCATCGATCACATGCAGCAGCAGGTGGGCTTCTTCGGTTTCCTGCAGGGTCGAGCGAAACGCCTCCACCAGGTCATGCGGCAGGTGACGAATGAAGCCCACCGTGTCGGCCAGTATCAGCGACTGCCCATGTTCAAGCTGCAGCTTGCGCAGCGTCGGATCCAGGGTCGCGAACAGCTGGTCCTGGGCATACACATCGGCGGCGGTCAACGCATTGAACAGGGTCGACTTGCCGGCATTGGTGTAACCCACCAGCGCCACCGTCGGCACTTCCGCCTTGCGTCGAGCCTGACGTCCCTGCTGGCGTTGCTTACGCACTTTTTCCAGCCGCTTGTTAATCTGCTTGATGCGCTGGCCGAGTAATCGACGGTCGGTTTCCAGCTGGGTTTCACCCGGACCTCTTAAACCGATACCCCCTTTCTGCCGTTCCAGGTGAGTCCAGCCCCTGACCAGGCGCGTGGACAGGTGTTTGAGCTGAGCCAGCTCCACCTGCAGCTTACCTTCGAAGGTGCGCGCGCGTTGCGCGAAAATGTCGAGGATCAGCCCGGTACGATCCAGCACGCGACACTGAAACAGACGCTCCAGGTTGCGCTCCTGGGACGGACTCAGGGCATGATTGAACAGTACCAGCTCGGCACCTTGCTGTTCGATCAGATCGAGGATTTCCTCAGTCTTGCCACGGCCGATGAAATATTTCGGATCCGGGGCATAGCGTCGGGTCGTGACCACATCCACGACGTCGGCGCCGGCGGATCGAGCCAGCTCTTCGAATTCGCTCAGGTACTCACGGTGATCTTCGTCTTTGAGGTCCATATGGACCAGGATCGCCTTTTCACCAATGGCGGGGCGTTCAAACAAGCGGGGCAGCCTCCGGGGCTTGAGAAATTCTGTTCATTATACATGCAAAACGGCTGCACTCGGGCAGCCGTTTGACGGAGTTTCAGGTATTAGCTGTGGGTTAATAGTTTTCGTCGAAACCACCGTTATTGTTGCTACCGGAATCATCCCCGGACGATGCGGTCCACTTGACCGGTCGCGCCGGAACCACGGTTGAAATTGCGTGTTTATACACCATCTGGCTGACCGTATTTCTAAGCAGTACCGCGAACTGATCGAATGACTCGACCTGTCCCTGCAATTTGATACCGTTTACCAGGTAGATGGATACTGGCACGCGTTCCTTACGTAGCGCATTCAGGAAGGGTTCTTGTAATGATTGCCCTTTTGGCATGGTCCTCTCCCAACTGTAATTGTTGTAATTTGCCTAATACATACACGGACGTATCTGGGTATGGATAAAGCCCTATATCTTAAAAACTGAATATAAGGCCTGGCCTTATTATTTCAAGCTCGGACACTATAAGAATAGCGAATTTTCTAAATTTTTCAGTAATTCTGAAGTATTTAGCGTTTCTATGGTGAAAAAGTTACATTGCTGCTCTTTGCGTAACCAGGTCATCTGGCGCTTGGCCAGTTGCCGGGTCGCATTGATGGCTTTTTCAACCATGTTGTCGAAGTCCGTTTGCTGATCCAGATATTCCCATACCTGCCGATAGCCCACGCAGCGCATGGATGGCATATCCAGATGCAAATCACCACGCTGCTTAAGCCGTCTGACCTCATCCACAAAACCGAGTTCAAGCATCTGCATGAAGCGGTCCGCGATACGTTGCCGCAACACCGCTCGATCGTCGGGCAACAGGGCAATCTTGATCACATCATACCCCAGACCATGCGACGACTGGGTTGCCCAGAACTCGGTCAGCGTTTTGCCGCTTACCCGGTAAACTTCCAGTGCACGCTGAATACGTTGCGGATCGTTGGGATGGATGCGTTGCGCAGACTTCGGGTCCACCTCCGCCAGTTGCTGGTGAACATATGCCCAGCCCCGTTGCTCGGCATCGCGCTCGATCTCCGCACGCACCTCAACAGATGCGGAAGGCAACGGCGATAAACCCTCTTGCAGAGCTTTAAAGTACAACATTGTGCCGCCCACTAAAAGAGGTATTCGCCCCTGATCGGAAATTTGTTGCATGGCCATCAGCGCATCATCGCGAAAGCGTGCAGCGGAGTAGGATTCGGCGGGATCGATGATGTCGATGAGACGATGCGGCGCACGGCGCAGGGTTTCGGCGTCCGGTTTGGCGCTACCGATGTTCATGTCACGGTACACCAGTGCCGAGTCGACACTGACAATGTCGGCATCGAAGCGCTCCACACATTGCACGGCAAGATCGGTTTTACCCGAGGCGGTCGGCCCCATGATAAAGATGGCCCTTGGCACATGATCGATGGGCGCATCATCAATCGGCGCCCGTTGAATGATGAGCGGTGTCATGCCGAATTTACTGACCGCGCAGGAACCACTTGTCCATGGCATCGAGACTGAACTGGGTCCAGGTCGGACGCCCATGATTACACTGACCGCTCCGTTCAGTGGCTTCCATGTCACGTAACAGGGCATTCATTTCCGGAATGGTCAGTAGCCGATTGGCGCGTACCGAACCGTGACAGGCCATGGTGGACAGTACGTCGTTGATGGCCTGACGAATGCGCTGGCTGTTGCCATAGGCCACCAGATCCGACAGCACGTCACGCACCAGCGCTTCCGCATCGCCGCGCGCCAGAATCACCGGAATCTGTCGAATGGTCAGCGCTTCCGGTCCGGCCCGATCCAGTTCGAAACCCAGCTCGCGAAACACATCGCCGTGACTTTCCGCCAGCGCCGCTTCTTTTTCACTGACCGAAATGGCGATCGGCACCAGCAAAGGCTGCGAACTCAGACGGCCAGCATCGTCCAGGGCCTGCTTCATGCGTTCGTAGGTGATACGTTCGTGGGCCGCATGCATATCCACCACCACCAGTCCCTGCGCGTTCTGGGCCAGGATATAAACGCCGTGTAACTGGGCGACGGCAAATCCCAGTGGCGGAATATGTTCCCCCTGCGCATCGTCCGTGTTGATTATCGCCGGTTCGCTACCGGTGGACGCGGACTGCATGACATTGTCGAGCAGTCGCGAATAGGACTGCATCTGTTCCTGTATCTGTAACGGCATGGGTTGTTGCCGAGGTGGTGCGTTGTAGGGGGCGGACGTTGCAACAGAGTCGTATCCCGACGGTACCGTGGACGCTTCGGTTTCGGCGGCGACCCGATGCTCGGGACGCACATCCGCCAGCGCACCGTGAATCGAACGAAAGATAAAGTCATGCACCAGTCGGCTATCGCGGAAGCGCACTTCGTGTTTGGTGGGGTGCGCATTGACGTCCACCTGCTGGGGGTCCAGCTCCAGGTACAGTACGAAAGCCGGGTGACGACCATGATAGAGCACATCCTGGTAAGCCTGGCGAATGGCATGACTGACCAGCTTGTCGCGAATCATCCGACCGTTGACGAAAAAATACTGCATGTCCGCCTGGGCGCGGGCAAAACTCGGCAATGCAATCCAGCCATGAATACGCAGGCCCACGGCTTCGAATTCCATATGCAATGACTGTTCGACGAACGCCTTGCCGCACACTTCGGCGATGCGTTTCTCGCGCCCCAGCAAATCGTCTGCGGCGCGCATCTGGCGTACCGGTTTCTGATTGTGCTGCAGGCTGATGTCGACATCGAAACGACTCAGTGCAATGCGTTTGACCACATCGTCCAGGTGACCGAATTCGGTCTTGTCGGTTTTGAGAAATTTGCGCCGCGCCGGTACGTTATAGAACAGGTCCCGCACGTCCACCGTGGTACCGGGACCGTGCGGTGCCGGTTTCAGTTGCAGGCTATCACTGCCCTGCCCCTGGATGCTCCAGCCATCGGCCTCCGCCTGGCGTGAGGTAATGCTCATACGACTGACCGAGGCGATACTCGGTAGCGCCTCGCCACGAAATCCGAGGCTGCGTACTTTTTCCAGGTCATCGAGATTGCGAATCTTACTGGTGGCGTGACGCGACAGGGCCAGCGGCAGATCATCCTTGTGGATGCCCGCACCATCGTCGCGAATACGAATGGACTTGATACCGCCCTGCTCGACGCTGATGTCGATCTTGCGCGCACCGGCATCGAGGCTGTTTTCCAGCAACTCTTTCACCACCGACGCCGGTCGCTCGACCACTTCACCGGCGGCGATCTGGTTGATCAGTTGATCAGGCATTTGCTGGATGCGGGACGACATGACATTCCTCGATTCGGGAGTCGAATTTTAACAGGGAATCAACAGCCCGAGCAGTCTTGATTTTTCCACCGGCAATAAAAAGCCCGCACACGGCGGGCCAAAATGAAGCCAGTAACTCGGCTTCGGATGGGTCGTTGAGAAATATTCAGGTGACTGGGATCACCAGTTGCTGGCCGACTCGCAGGTGGTCATCACGCAACGAGTTGCGACTGCGAATGTGGCTCACCGGCGTCTCGAAGCGCTGTGAAATTTCCGCCAGGGTGTCGCCTTTCTGAATCACATAGGTCTTGGCCTGTTGCGAAAACCAGGTATCCGGCGGCGCCTTGCGCGCGAAGTAGTCATTCATGCCACGCAGAATCGCCCGGGCGACCTTGGTCTGGTGGGACGGACTGCGCAGCTTGCGCTCTTCCTTGGGATTGGAAATGAATGCGGTTTCCAGCAGCACGGCGGGAATATTCGGCGTTTTCAACACGGCAAATCCGGCCTGCTGGACTTTCTTCTTGTGCACACGGCCGACGCGAGTCAGTTCGCGCAACACTTCGTCACCGATATCCAGACTGGACTGGATGGTACCGGTCAACGACAGGTCGAGCAGCACCTGGCGCACCATTTCATCCTTGTCGTCCAGCTTCACGTTGCCGAACAGCATGTCCACCTTGTTTTCGTTTTCCGCCAGTAGCCGCGCCGACTCGGATGTTGCACCACTCACCGACAGGGCATACACGGAGGCACCGCGGGCACGTTTGTCGGGGAAGGAATCAGCGTGAATGGAAATCATCAGGTCCGCGTTCAGATCATGGGCGCGCTTGATGCGATCGCGCAGGCGCATAAAGCGATCCGAGGTCCTCACCAGTGCCGGCTTCATGCCCGGCTGCTTTTTGATCAGCTTTTCCAGACGGCGCGCAATGGCCAGGGTAATGTCTTTTTCCCGAGTGCCCAGCGGACCGATGGCGCCGGGATCGTTGCCACCGTGACCGGCATCGATGGCGATGATCACATCACGTTGCGGGCGCGGTTTGGCCTGGTGTTTTTTCGATCCGCCTTTTTCCTGCAGATCGATTACCAGACGGTGGCCCTGACCATCGGAAGGCTCGAGCAGGAAGCTACGCGGCTGGGACTTTTCATTCAGATCCAGCACCACGCGCAAATCATCCAGATTGCGCACACCGGTGCGAATACCTTTGAGTAAATCGGTATGCAGGTCTTCGATGAGCCCGGCGTCGACCAGCCGGGTCTGCTTCAGGTCGATGACCACACGTTCAGGCTTATGCAGGGTAAACAGCTTATGCTGTACCGGCGAATCCAGGTCGAACACGATTCGCGTCTGGTCCTCGCTCCGGGACAGGCGGATGTTTTTGACTTTAACCGCGGCCGCACCGGCATACCCCATCATGGGCGCGGCGGCCAGGCTGCCGATACCGGCGAGCTGAGTAAAGAATTGTCGACGTTGCTTTTTCACTCTGACACCTCGTTACAGAGCAGGCGTTAACTCTAGTTTCGCCCATTGTACCGAAAAAGCAAGTTTTTAGAAGACGTTTCTTTAATGATTTCAATTAGATACAGAAC
>CBDULQ010000212.1:0-6198 GCA_965368115.1 uncultured Gammaproteobacteria bacterium
CATCCAGGCCCGCGGCTTCCAGCTCATCGATGCCCAGGTGCACACCCCGCACCTGGAGAGCCTGGGGGCGGAGATGATCCCACGCCGCCGCTTCGCCGAACTCGTCCGACAATATACGGGGGACGACGAGCAGCCCGGGAAATGGTCCGCTTAAATGGGCGTGAGCCGCTTATTTCGATATAATCGGCGCTCATTTTGACTGACTGGATTCACTATGAAGTTTATCGAAACCCGAGGCAATGACGGCCAGCGCCCGCTCAAGGTGAGTTTCTCCGAGGCCATACTCAATCCCATTTCCTCTTTCGGTGGCATATATTCCCCGGAAACCTTGCCCGAACTGGGCATGGCGTTCATCAATGAGCATCTGCATGCGGATTACAAAACCCTTGCTCGCAACCTGCTCGCGGCATTCGAAATCGATATTGCCGAAGATGTGATCGAAGCGGCCCTGGCGCTTTACGATAACTTCGACGATCCAGCCAGTCCGGTTCCCGTGGTCAGGGTCAAACAGGATCTCTACGTCAGCGAGCTGTATCACGGCCCGACCCGCGCTTTCAAGGATATGGCTTTGCAGCCGTTCGGTATCGTACTGTCGTCCATCGCTCAGCAACGCGACGAACAGTATCTAATACTGGCCGCAACCAGCGGCGACACCGGTCCGGCTGCACTGGAAACGTTCAAGAACCGCGCAAATGTTCGTGTCGCCTGCCTGTATCCCGATGGCGGCACCTCGGATGTGCAGCGCCTGCAAATGGTCACCGAAGATGCCAGCAACCTGAAAGTCATCGGCATTCGCGGCGATTTCGACGATGCGCAGAGCGCATTGAAACACCTGCTCGGCTCCGATACCTTCCGCGCGCAATTGCAGGCAAAAAAAATCTACCTGTCCGCCGCCAACTCAGTGAACTTCGGACGGATTATCTTCCAGATTATTTATCACATTCATTCCTACCTGGAGCTGGTGCGCCAGGGTGCAATTCAGTGCGGTGAAAAAATTTACCTGAATGTACCCAGCGGCAACTTCGGCAACGCTCTGGGCGGCTACTACGCCATGAAGATGGGACTGCCGGTAGAAAAAATTCTGATCGCTTCGAACAGGAACAATATTCTTACCCAGTTGATAAAAACCGGTGCTTACGACATGCGTAACCTGTCCGTTGTGCCGACAACTTCGCCGGCCATGGACATTCTTAAATCGTCCAACATCGAACGGGTATTGTTCGATCTGTTGGGTGCGGAACGCACTCGGGAACTGATGCGGGAACTGGACGAGGAACGCCACTACCAACTCAGCGAAACCGAACTGGCGCAGTTACAGACTATTTTTGCCGCTGATTTCTGCGACGACGAGGAAGGCAAACAATACATCAAATCCGCCTTCAATGACGGCTATCTGATGGACCCGCACACCGCCACCTGCTTCAAGGCCTACGACACCTGTCGCGATCAGCCGTTGAAAACCATCGTCTATTCAACAGCCGAATGGACCAAATTTTCGCCGGTGATCGCCAATGCACTGACCGGGGAAGTCGATACCCATGACATCCAGGCGCTGGAATCGATCGCCAGAACCGCCGGCATTCAGATTCCTGCGATGATTCGCGAACTGTTCGATAAACCCGTCGCGCAGAAAACCGTCATCGACAAACAGGATATCGAAGCGGAGATACTGAAGTTTATTTGATTAGATGTGATATGCGGGGATTCAGGAGATCCCCGACAGAAGCTTTCGGGGATGACGGCCCCATGAGGTACTCATGACTTAATCACCGTCGTCATTCCCGCAGGCTTGTAACGGAAGTCTGTTAATGAAAACACGGGTGCAGATGATACATCTGCACCCGCTAAAGACGAACTGGTGTTTACTGGCGCCTCATTCCAGGCGCCGTTCTGATTTAACCCAGATGCTCCATGCGAATACGCGTCACCTGACCTTCGATCACTTTCAGTTTTTCGATGTCGGCGATGGCCGCATTCATATTCTTCTCCACCACCCGTGAACTAAGCAGAATCAGTTGAACTCGGGTTTCACCCTCCTCAGGCTCTTTCTGGATGATGGCTTCGATACTGATACCTTTGTCGGCAAAGATACGCGTGATGTCCGCCAGTACACCGGGCTTGTCTTCCGCCAACATGCGCAGGTAATACGCCGTTACGCATTCATCCTGACTCAACACCGGCGTGTCGGACATGGCCTCAGGCTGGAAACCCAGCAATGCCACACGATGCGCCTGGTCAGCATCCATGGCGCGCGCCACATCGACCAGGTCGGCAACGACAGCGGAAGCCGTGGGTTCGGCGCCGGCACCGGCACCGTAATACAGGGTCGGACCGACTGCATCGGCTTTAACCAGAACCGCATTCATCACGCCATTCACGTTGGCGATCAGTCGTCGCTCGGGAATCAGTGTCGGATGCACGCGCATTTCAATACCGGTATCGGTCTTGCGCGCAATACCCAGATGCTTGATGCGATAGCCCAGTTCTTCGGCATATTTCACGTCTTCCGGGGTGATCTTGCTGATACCTTCGGTGTAGGTTTTATCAAACTGCAATTCGATACCGAACGCCAGTGAGGCCAGGATGGTCAGTTTGTGTGCGGCATCGATACCTTCCACGTCGAAGGTCGGATCCGCTTCGGCATAACCCAGTTGTTGTGCTTCTTTCAGAACATCGTCGAAATCACGACCTTTTTGTTTCATCTCGGTGAGGATGAAATTACCGGTACCATTGATGATCCCGGCAATCCATTCGATACGATTCGCCGCCAGGCCTTCGCGCACCGATTTGATAATGGGGATACCACCGGCCACCGCTGCTTCATAAGCCACGATGACACCTTTCTCGTTGGCGGCCTTGAAAATTTCATTGCCATGCAGGGCGATCAGCGCCTTGTTGGCGGTCACCACGTGCTTGCCGTTTTCGATGGCTTTCATCACCAGTTCACGGGCCGGCGAATAACCACCGATCAGCTCGACCACCACGTCCACTTCCGGATCGTTCACCACATCGAAAGCATCTTCGGACAATTTGACCTTGCCGGGATCTACCAGCGTCTGACTGTCGATACCGAATGCCGCCACTCGACTGATTTCCAGATCGCGGCCCACGCGACGGGCAATTTCTTCTGCATTACGCAGCAATACGGTTGCCGTACCGCCACCGACGGTACCCAGCCCCATTAAACCAATCTTTACCGGTTTCATTATTATCTCCAGGATGAAAAGTCACAGGACCTGTTACAGACCCTGGTCTTTCTTGAACATTTGTTTCAATGAACGAATCGCCTGTCGGGTACGATGTTCGTTCTCGATTAAACTGAAGCGCACATGGTCGTCGCCGTATTCGCCGAAACCAATACCGGGGGACACCGCCACCCGGGCTTCAGTGAGCAATTTTTTGGAAAACTCCAGCGAGCCCATTTGCTGGTACTGTTCGGGAATCTTCGCCCAGACGAACATGGTGGCTTTCGGTGACTCCACCGCCCATCCCGCGTCGTTAAGTCCCTTGCACAACACATCGCGGCGACTGCGGTACATTTCACGAATATCCTCGACACAGTCCTGGGGACCGTCCAGCGCGGTGATCGCGGCCACCTGAATCGGCGTGAACATGCCGTAATCCAGATAGGATTTCATACGTGCCAGTGCCGCCACCAGGGTCTTGTTGCCGCACATAAATCCAACGCGCCAGCCGGGCATATTATAGGTCTTGGACAGAGAATAAAACTCCACTGCCACGTCCTTGGCCCCTTTCACCTGCAAAATCGACGGCGGCTGGTAGCCGTCATAAACGATTTCGCCGTAAGCGATGTCGTGTACCACCCAGATTTCATGCTCGCGGGCGATCTCCACCACTTTTTCGAAAAACTCCAGTTCCACGCACTGTGTGGTGGGATTACCGGGGAAGTTCAATACCAGCATTTTAGGTTTCGGCCAGGAATCCTTGATCGCCTTTTCCAGTTGCTCGAAGAAATCCACGTCATCGGTCAACTGCACATGGCGAATATCCGCCCCGGCAATGACAAAACCATAAGGATGAATGGGATAGGCCGGATTGGGCACCAGCACCGCATCGCCGGGACCGACCGTGGCCAGCGCCAGATGAGCCAGACCTTCTTTGGAACCGATGGTGACGATGGCTTCGGTTTCCGGGTCCAGGTCCACATCGAAGCGACGTCGATACCAGTCGGTAATCGCCTTGCGCAGGCGGGGAATGCCACGCGACATGGAATAGCGGTGGGTGTCGCCACGCTGCGCCGCCTCCACCAGCTTGTCGACGATATGCTGCGGCGTGGGCTGGTCCGGATTCCCCATTCCGAAGTCGATGATATCCTCGCCCCGTGCTCGAGCGCTGGCTTTCAGTTCATTGACAATGTTGAATACGTAAGGTGGAAGGCGTTTTATTCTGGCGAAATCGTCTTGCAAGCTGGCATGTCCCAAATTCAGTGCAAAGCGGGGAAACTACTGGTGAATCAGCCCCCTGTCAACCGGATTATCGGCGCCCCGAGCCCCCTGCAAAGTCGGGGTGTAATCGCGTTATAATGAGCCCTCCCCCAGATCAGGATCATTATGAAATTCAGCGAAGAACAGGTCCCCGGCCATTACGTGATCCAGTCCTACCAGCAGGACGGTATCAACATCAACGGCAAGCTGTATCGCGACAGCCTGGTGGTATCCCAGTCCAGCCTGGAGAGCCAGTGGCCGGTACAGAGTATCGACGACCTCAGCACCGAAATCCTGCAGCAATTACTCAGCCACGAACCGGAAGTCATATTGATCGGCACCGGCCAGCGCCTGCGTTTTCCCCATCCCCGGGTCTATGCCCCGGTCGTCAGCCAGGGTGTTGGCATCGAATTCATGGACAGCGGCGCCGTCTGCCGCACCTACAATATCCTGCTGGCGGAAGATCGCCGCGTCGTCGCCGCCATCATCATCTGACCGGCACAAAAAAAGGCGGGAATCGAAATTCCCGCCTTCACTTATTATTGTTATATAAGCCCTGTTATCGTTAATTGAATCCTTTTAACGGATCCATTTCTTTTTCGTTTAACCTTAGTCGTTCAGCAGCAATTCCTCGGAAAAACCGTGGCTCTCCAGGATCTTGCGCAGATGACGCAGCGCATCCATCTGGATCTGGCGAACACGTTCGCGGGTCACACCCAGCTCACGGCCCACTTCTTCCAGGGTGGTACGCTCGTGACCGTGCAGACCGAATCGACGAACCACAACCTGACGCTGTTTTTCTTCGAGCTGGTTCAGCCACATTTCCAGATTCGCCATCACATCCTCATTCTGCAGGATAGCGGACGGCTCCGGGTTGCTCTGATCAGGAATGATTTCCAGCAGCGGGCGATCATTGTCCTTGCCAACCGGTACATCAACGGAAGACACGCGATCACGCAGACCCAGCATTTTTTCCACGTTTTCAACCGGACGATCGACCAGCTGGGCGATTTCTTCGGCAGTCGGCTCATGCTCCATGGTCTGCTCCAGCTTGCGGGCTGCACGCAGATAGACATTGAGTTCCTTGATGACGTGGATGGGTAAACGGATGGTACGCGTCTGGTTCATCAGTGCACGTTCTACGGTCTGACGAATCCACCAAGTCGCATAGGTAGAGAAACGGAAACCTTTCTCCGGATCGAATTTCTCGACCGCGCGGATCAGGCCCAGGTTACCTTCCTCGATCAGATCCAGCAGCGCCAGACCGCGATTCATGTAACGACGAGCGATCTTCACCACCAGGCGGAGGTTGCATTCGATCATCTTCTTGCGCGCCGACTCGACCCCTTTGCGGGCCAGGCGTGCGTAGTAAACTTCTTCTTCAGCGGTCAGCAGCGGTGAACACTCGATTTCCCTGAGATACAAACGGGTTGCATCCAGTTCTTTTCGACTGACATTGGTGCTGGCAGCAAATTTCTTAACTTCTTCAACGCTCTCACTGTCATCATCGGATGACATTTCAGCTTCTTCGTTTCCTGAATCCAGATCCTTCAGTTCGTCGTCTTCGGCGACATCATCCAGAAACATCTCCTCTGAGTCATTTAACTCAGCGTCATCGATCAAACCTTCACTGACGCCCTTTGCATTAACTTTCTTTTTGCAGACTGCATTGCTCATGTGATCCTCCCCACGTGATCTCATGTTGATTTGAAAAAGGGTTGGTGAGTTAAATTATTGCCCCCCAATATTAGCG
>CBDULQ010000213.1:0-6195 GCA_965368115.1 uncultured Gammaproteobacteria bacterium
AATGACCCTTTCGCGCTGACCAGAATACAGCAGCACCATCCACAATCTGCACGCTTTACCCGCGGATCGGACATTGCACTGGCCGATGCACAGCTGGTGATTGCGCGGGAACTGGGACTGGCCAGCTGGGCAAAACTGAAAATGCATATTCAGGCATTGAACCGGGCCGAGGCGGATATACAGTCAGGTCAGACAGCCCCCGATGCGGACATGGCGACACTTCATGTACGTTGCGGCAGCGATTTACAGGGCACCTTACCGGCGGCAGGATTCGAGGGTGATTTTCTGGAGTATTCGGACCCGGTCTGTCAGGGGCCGGTCAGTTGCCGGCAGGACGCGCTGGAGCAACGCGTGGCCTTTCTGGAAACCAGCTACGGTGGTTTCATGGACCTGTCGACCCGGCAGCTGAGCAATCGACTGATCGAAGCCGAAAGCCGCCTGGCCGGGGCGGCACAACAATACTCGCGTATGGTTCTCTGGTTCGAACACGACAGCTACGATCAACTGATCCTGGCTCGCATACTGGCGATACTGGCCGAGCAGGAACGACCGGCGCAGGTCGAGCTGTTGTCGATTCATCACTTTCCCGGTAATGCGCGGTTTATCGGACTGGGACAGTTACCGCCGGAAGCCATCAGAATGTTATGGCAACAGCGCCAGCCGGTTACGGCTCAACAATATTCTGCAGGGCTTCAGGTGTGGGAGGCTCTGTGTGCGGATTCGCCGCTGGCGCTGGATCAGTTACGACAGTCGTCAGTTCTGCAGATGTTGCCGGATATGGGCGGGGCGCTGTTGCGTCATTTGCAGGAATTGCCGTCGAGCTTCAACGGCCTGGGGCTGACACAGCAACTGACACTGGAGATGCTGGCGGAGGAGGCCATAACCGCGGGTCGTGCATTTCATGCGTTGATGACGCATCGGGACCCACGGCCCTGGCTGGGCGACGTGATGTACTGGCATATTCTTGAACAACTGGCCAATGCACAACGTCCGGCCATTGTTTACCGTGATGTCGACCCGGCACAACCCTGGCATAAACGCACCCTGGAGCTCACCGAAACGGGACGTCGCCTGCTCGCGGGCGATATCGACTGGTCCGATTGCGATCCCGCGGCACGCTGGCTGGGCGGTGTCGAGTTAACGCCCAGTGCCGAATGGCGTTGGGATGCGCACCATGCATGCGTGCTGTCTCTGACCCGAATGGAGTGATCCGGGATTTTCCCGTGGCAATAAAAAAGGGCGCCAAAAAGCGCCCTTTCTTTTACCCGGTAAACGAGGGTTTACACGGGTGTGACATTCGCGGCCTGCAGGCCTTTCTGTCCGCGTTCGGTTTCATAGCTAACACTCTGACCTTCGTTCAGGGTTTTGTAGCCTTCGCCTACGATCGCTCTAAAATGAACAAAAACGTCTTCGCCGCCGTTGTCCTGTGCAATAAAGCCGAAGCCTTTGTCGGGATTGAACCACTTAACGGTTCCAGTTAATTTAGACATGATGTCTCCTGAGTAATAAAAATATGTTGTGCAATCGCACGTGGCCAACATGGATGATCAGGTACTAAGGACAAACAAGAGGAAAGTGAAGTTCTTTCGGACAGCAGGTCTTGATAAACTAAGAAGTGATGTTACGAAGTGATTCAGGTTCAATTTGTTGCAAAAGCCAGTCTTTTCTGAAGGCCTGGGCGGAGTATAACAGGTTTACTGGTTTTGTATCGTTTTATTTTCGATAGGGGTGTTTTTCAGGTGCCGGGCCGGTCATGGGGTGGCCAGCCAGTGCCCGAGTGCCTGCTCGACTCTATTCCACCGGAAAAGACCCTGCTCACCGACTGCACTGCACCCCCCCCCTTACCCGGGAGCCGCCGGCTCTGCTTTCCCGTTTCGGTAACACCCCGGTTGATCATCGACCCGCGCAGTTTCACTGATTGTGGGTGTGCTTTTCTTCGACGATTTTTTCGATGGTCCTGATAACGTCAAGGCTGGCGGTTTCCGCTTCATTGTATGCGGCCAGTAAGTCACTGTAGATTGCCTTGTCGTTGATGCCATGCAGGGCCAGGAGATCGAGTGCGCGATGCACGCTTTCATGGGTACGCCGATGCGGGTCTTCCAGTTTGTCGAAGCTGGCGACATGACTGAAGGACTGGTGGCCGTCGCCCTCGTCGTACCACTTGCCCAGTCGGCACTGGTGGTGATCCAGCGACACGGAGTGTGCTTCTTCAGAATTGACGCCGGTTTCGATAATGCGATAGGCGTTCTGCTTGAATATCACGTGATCCAGTTTGGCCAGTGAAGCGAAGCTGATGTCGCGGACATGTTTCAGCTTGGCGACCGCTTCGGCAGAGGTATCGGCGAACTCGTTGAACTGGCTGCCGAAGGTCCGGGTTTTCGAATTGGAACTGTCGGCCATGGCCTTCATATGTTCGGCATTGTTCAACATGGCTTTGGCCTGCTGAGCGAAATCGGCAATCGCCGGTGCAATTTCTTCAGTGGCCTGTTTGGTGTGATTGGCCAGGTTACGGACTTCATCGGCAACAACTGCGAAGCCTCGACCATGTTCCCCGGCGCGGGCGGCTTCGATCGCGGCATTCAGTGCCAGCAGGTTGGTCTGGTCGGCGATGCTGGTAATCAGCTCGATGGAGCCGGAGACGATACTGGTGCTTTCCGATAACTGTTGAATGGTCTGGTTCATCTCGTTGCTCATGCTGACGATTTTGCCCAGCGAATCGATCACTTCCTCTATGGATTGATTACTGTCCTTGGCCTTGGTTGCCGTATTGCTGGCGATGACTTCGACTTCAGACAGCTTGCCGTTGATGTTGATCATGTCGTTCTGGTTCTGCTTCAGGTTGAGCAGCAGGTTCTGGGCATTGATCTGGCCCAGTTCGGCAATCAGACCGGATTTCCGGCCCAGGTCCTGATTGGCGATGATTTCACTCATTGAATTACGAATCTTGTCCATGGTGTTACGGAACTCGCCGTGTAACCCGCCGCTAATGGGCAGACGAAAGTGTTTTTCCTGAACGATGTACTCATTCGATGTGTTGACCTCACGGAAAAACGTTTCCAGTTGATCGAGTACATCGTTCAGGTCCCAGGCGATGCGGCCGATAAAATGCTGGTTACAGATATGGGTGACCCGGGCGCCGAGATACCCCTGGGCGACATTCTGCATCACATCTTCCACATCATACATGGTGGTGTAAATGGAACGGGTATGACGGTAGATCAGTACCATTAAAGCGAGTACGGCAATCGATGTACCGGCCAGCAGAAACGATGCGGGACTTGTGGCCTGGGCCTGGAAAACCAGATACAGGCTTACGGCAAGGCCGACTGCTACTAGCGCAATGGCGACTTTAACCTTGGAGATCAAGCACCAGTTCTTCATAGGTGGTACCTTTCTGGGTGATAAAATCCAGTAGAAAATCAATCGAGGTCTCGCAGGCCTGTTTCGGGCCGGCGGCGTTTTCCAGATCCAGCATCTGGCGATACAGGTCGGTTACAATGTTGACCGCTTCGGGGTTGGGTTTACGACGCACCGACAGATAACCTTCAACCTGCCTGTCGGCATTGTAAGAGGGCGTTACATTGGCAAAAACCCAGTAAAAAGAACCGTCTTTAGCCATGTTCTTTACAAAGGCAAAGACTTCTTTTTCCAGTTTAAGCGTATCCCACAGCAACTTGAAGACACCGCGAGGCATATCCGGGTGACGAATGATGTTGTGCTGGGTGTTGAGAAGTTCTTCTTCGCTATAGCCGGAAAACTCGATGAAAATGCGGTTGCCGTAGGTGATGCGCCCGCTGATGTCGGTTTTGGAAACGATAAAATCGTTTTCCCGCATCAGTTTTTCGTTTGCTGTTGGCGTTATATTTTTACGTTTCAAGAAGGCGGCCTCTGCTGTAACTCAGGGTGAGTTGCACCACCAGATCCCTGCCGGGTGCCAGGTTCGTTGCTATTTCAAAGTATAGGAGAGCGATGCAGGTTTGCCATTGGCGTGCCGACAGGATTGCGCCGTTCGTCGAAAAATAACCCAGCGCGTTTCTCGGAAATTGAGTGGCCACAGGCTGCTAAATCAAACACCTGGAATAGCTTGTGATATTTAAGTTCAGGTACGCAAGCTTGCGATGTGTTGATCTATAGCAAGCCCGGGGATCTCGGCATATCAACGAGATCTGTTTCCGGCTTCAAAATACACGGGGTCGCACCTGTCGGTGTTGAATCAAGAACCGGCATCGGGCGAGCAGCGTGCGTGAACATCGTTGCAGGAATAGAGGTCTTTAGCCAAAACGCCCGGAAATATAATCCTCGGTTTCCCGAAGTTCCGGGTTGGTAAAAATCAGATTGGTATAGTCGTATTCTTTCAGTTGCCCCATGTACATGAAGGCGGTGTAGTCGGAGACTCGCGCCGCCTGTTGCATGTTGTGGGTAACCATCACAATGGTGAAATCATTTTTCAGTTCATCCACCAGTTGTTCGATTTTCGCTGTGGAAATCGGGTCCAGGGCGGAAGTGGGTTCGTCGAGCAGCAATACTTCGGGTCTGGCGGCAATGCAGCGGGCAATGCACAGGCGTTGTTGCTGACCGCCGGATAGCGCATTGCCCGATTGTTTGAGCTTGTCCCTGACCTCGTCCCAGAGTGCGGCACGGCGCAGGGCCCATTCGACGCGTTCGTTCAGTTCATAACGTCCGGGTTTTTCATACAGGCGCATACCGAAGGCCACGTTATCGTAGATCGACATGGGAAACGGCGTGGGTTTCTGGAACACCATACCGAGACGCGCGCGCAGCAGATTCACGTTGATGTTTCCGGCCAGAATATTATGTCCGTCAAGGATGACTTCACCGGATGCCCGGTGACCGGCATACAGGTCATACATGCGGTTGAAAACACGTAACAGTGTCGACTTGCCACAACCGGAGGGACCGATAAACGCGGTGACCTGGTTTTTAGCGATCTGCATGGATATGCCATCCAGCGCATGGTAGTTGCGGTAATGAAAATGCAGATTGCGAATATCCAGTCGTGGATTATCCACCTGGCGAATCGCATTGATTTTGTCGTCCGCCGTTCTCGAAATGGTCGGTTGCGGATTCATGTCATCCGTTGTATGCCGATGTTCATCGTTTGCTGAAACACCGTCGAAAAAGGAAATTGATATCATGCTTCACTCCACATTAAAAACTCATCAGTGTTCGCTATGGCGTCTTCTCAGTGCCAGGCGCGCAACGATATTCATGACCAGGACGCTCAGGGTAATAATGAGTGCGCCGGCCCAGGCCAGATGTTGCCAGTCATCATAAGGACTGAGTGCATACTGATAAATTACCACCGGCATATTCGCCATGGGTTTGTTCAGATCCGTCGACCAGAACTGGTTGTTCAACGCGGTAAACAATAGCGGTGCGGTTTCGCCCATGATGCGCGCCGTGGCCAGGATGATACCGGTGAGCATGCCACTCAATGCCGCGCGATAAACGACCATGGTGGTGACTTTCCAGCGTGGTGCACCGAGTGCTGCCGCCGCTTCGCGCATCTGTCGGGGTACCAGGTGCAGCATGTCTTCGGTTGTGCGCAATACCACCGGAATAGCCAGGATCGCCAGCGCGAATCCGCCGGCCAGTGCGGAGAAATGATGTACCGGTTTGACGATAACGGTGTAGATAAAAACGCCGATGACGATAGATGGTGCGGATAGCAGAATGTCGTTAATGAAACGGACCACACGAGCGAACAGATTGTTACTGCTGAACTCCGCCAGATAGGTCCCGGCCAGTATGCCGACCGGTGTACCCAGCAACACGGCGCAGCCGGTGATGATCAATGTGCCGATCATGGCGTTGAGTAAGCCCCCGGATTGTCCTGGTGGTGGCGTCATCTGAGTAAATACCGCCCAGTCGATGTACTGCGCTCCACGCATGGCCAGTACGGCAAGAATCCAGGCCAGCATCGATAGTCCGAACAGAGTGAACAACATTGAGATGCCCAGGTTCATTCGATTGACCAGCTTGCGGCGTCGATAGCGATTCATCATCGTGTGTGTGGGTTTCCTGTTCACGATTGAGGAGGCTCCAGCTTCATTAACAACCAGCGCGAGATGGCCAGTACGACAAAAGTAATCATGAACAGAATCAGCCCGAGTGCGATCAGCGCCGACATGTGCAGGCCCGAGGCTTCGTTAAATTCATTGGCAAGGGTAGAGG
>CBDULQ010000214.1:0-6132 GCA_965368115.1 uncultured Gammaproteobacteria bacterium
AAGCTGTATAGATAAAGCCGTGCCGGGCCCTCACCCAACGTCCAGTCGGTGCTGTTTTCGTCAAGCTGCTGCCAGTCCGCTTCGAAACCACCGTTGCGAGCGGATTGTTGCAGTGCGTCCCTGGCTACCTGTTCCGCTTCATCGAGAAAACCCCGGTAAAAACAGAATTTATACAGGGCCACGTAAACTTCGAGCTGATCCGGCTGGATGTCTCTGGCCTTGTACAACAACGCCCGTGCCCGATCGAAATCACTGGCGCAGGCGACTGCTTCCTGCAGACAGGCGTTCACTTCGGGATGAATATCCTTGCCGAAATGAACGCGTTCTTCCAGAACCTGCATACTGCTCAAGATCAGCTCCAGAACTCAGGATTCATCAACAGGCTTTCGACCGGCTTATCGTTAAGCAGGTGCTCATCGATAATGGTGGTGACATCGTCTTTCTTGATGCCGCCGTACATCACACCTTCGGGATAAACCAGTACAGTCGGACCTTCGCTGCAGGGTCCCATGCAACCGGTCGCAGTGACCTGGATCTTGTTGAACAGCTCGCGCTGCTGGGTTTGCCATAGAAACTCTTCCATGACCGAAGCACAATCTTTCTCCGAACAGGAGCTGCGCGGATGACCCATCGGACGTTGCTGGGTACAAACAAAAACATGTTTCTCAGGCTTGGGCATATCAAACACTCATGGGTTGGGGTTCGTGTGTCATACAGTTTTTCGGACAGACCCGTGAACAGGCTTCACAGCCAATACAGTCCATCATATCTTTCAGTGACATGACCATCGAGGTGTCATCGGAAAAACCGTCGTCGTCATCGTCGTAGTAATCATCATCATCAAGATCTTCATCCGCCAGGGCTTCTACATCTTCACGATCGATCAGTTCAAATACATCGCGCGGGCAGGCTTTGTAGCAGCGACCGCAGCCGATGCAGTTGCCTTGATTAAGGTCTACGATGAAGGCAGGTATCCATTCGACACCGCCACGGGTGATACCGGTAATATTACTCATCACATTCCCCTAGTTTGCTGCTGCAACGGCTTCGGACTCGGACTGTGCAGCTTCATACTCTGCATTGGCCTTTTCCCAGTCCTGACATGCCGCATAGCAGGCCTCGGCCATGGCAGGCAGATCCTGATATCCGGCCGGCAGACGATCTTCGACCAGATCATGCAGTTCACTGGCCTTTTCCGTTGCGATACGCTTGGCTTTACTGGCTGCTTTGCGCAGTGCTTTCAATTCTTCAGGTGTCATCGATCAAACTCCTTACATTCCGGCGACTTCGCTGTATTTACCAATGATTTCCAGGGCTACGGACAGGAACTTGTCACCCTCGTCTTTCATTTTGGACAGGCTGGGAAAACCGAAGCGATGAATATCACGCAGGGTCTTATCAAGCACGACCAGCTTGCCGACGGTAATGATCACGCGGCCGAAACCTTCGTGACTCAGGCTAATCATCGGTACCGCCATCAAGCCGCATTCTTTCTCGATCAGCGAAGCAATGGCGTTATAAAATGCTTTTACACGGGACATGGTGATTTCGTCCGGATCACCGACGATGGGGATCTCCCGCTTCATTTCCTTGGTCAAAACAAACGGTTCAAGGATTTTGTTTTCGGTCCAGTCGTCATAAGTACCGTAGGTATCGATGGCTCGCATCTGGCGAATCATTTCTTTTGAAAAATCCGATTCCAGAACCGGATCGTCATCGGTAATCAAAACAGCTGCTGCTTCACTCATGGTCTTTCCTCTCTCAAAAAGATGAATAGTTTTATTTGAACTGCGCTTTACACGGCCTGCTGATCGAAGCGATTTACGATGACTTCATCCGCATTGCGCAGTAATACAATTTCCCGGCCCTGAAAATCACGATGCCCCATGATGCGATTGGCCAGACGCATGCCGATAAACAGGCCACTCATACTGGCCAGAAAATCAACGCCATCACCAAAGCCCATACCATGACTCAGGGCAGCTGCCAGTATCATCAGCACCAGGGGCAGCATGTAAGCCATCACCGCAGTGGAAACCAGCACCGATTCATTGATACCGATCACCGCACGATCACCGGCGCGTAAACCAAGATGATTTCGCAGTCGAACCCGCTGGCGTCGGTTTTTAAACAGCCCGGCCAGCACCGAGGTACCGCAACTGACACTACACTGACCACAGGCGGACCGTTGCTGAGTCTCGATGACCGCATAAGAACCGGTCACTTCAATAACGGTTCCGGTTTCTTCCAGCATGGCTGTCGTTTCGTGATCACTCATCCCAGCCCTCCGCTTCCATATCGTCAAAACGATTGGGGTTGTTCGGTCGTTGTGCATCGATGGCGCGTGCCAGCCATGTCGCCGGACCACTACGTAATTCATCCTGGATGGAGTCCAGGAGATCATCGATCGCTGTGCCGGTGCTCACTTTAACCGGTTGTATGCCCAGCGCTTTTAACTGACGTACCGCTGATGCACCAACCGCCTGGCTATAAACGGCAATGCAGCCGTTTAGCGCTTCGAACTTTTCCACCAGCTTGTCTTCATTACCGTCCTGGCCAAGGTCACCAAACTGCACGACCTCGAGCATCCTGTGCTGTTCCGGGTCTACCGCATAAGTCACGAATGATTGCGCCGAGCCAAAATGCTGATTGACCGTTTTCATGTCAGTGCTGGCGAAGGCGACGCGCAATGCGCCGTCTTCCATCGGCCGCTGATCAGTGGCGCAGTCCAGTATTTTCAGTCGCCTGTTCAATGTCATTGGCGTATTCCGGTTTCTGTGCGTAGATGGAACGGTAAGGATGAATTTCGCCCCGCTCCAGAGTCAGCAATATATTGGCCAGATCGAACAGGGTTTGTCGCGAACCCTGATAACCCACCCAGACTTTCTGATAACCACCCAGTAAGTCATATTGCGGGAAGCCGGCACGCAGGATGGGAATGCCCAGACGTTCGGCACTTTCCACCGCATGTGAATTGCTGATCAGAATTTCCGCATCATGTGTGCGGGCCAGTTTTTCAAGTTCTTCCAGGTCGCCCAGCTTGACTGTCTCGGCAGCGACCTTTTTAACCGCGGGCGCGTTACCGGGTGCAACTGCAGCGACCACTTCGCAGCCCATGCTACTCATAAAATGACTGAAGCTGTTGAGCAGGTCAGGATCTGAAGCGATGGCAACCCGGGTCATGCCCAGCATGAAATGAGTATCCAGCATGGCGTCCTGTAACTGGGCGCGTTGACGTTCCAGTTTTTCGGGTACCGGTTCGCCTGACACTTCAGCGAGTATCTGTACAAACTCATCCACCGCATCCAGGCCCATCAGGTGATCGAAGCGGTAGTCGGGCACGCCGGTGCGTTTGTGCAGGATATCCGCCGCCTTATACATGGAAGGACCAATAACCAGTGTCGCGGTCGACATACCCAGTGTCTGCAGTTCGTCGACCGTGGTACCGCCGATGGTGAGCGGACTGAAATCCTGGTCGGTCAGTCGACCGTCCAGTGAATCGGATAGATCGGGCACCAGCACCGGACGCAGTCCGAACATTTCGACAATCTCGCGGATCTGTTCCAGGTCTCCCGGTGTCAGCTGTGAACTGGTGATCACGGTGACCTGTTTTTTACGTTGCCCCGGTTTTGTGCCCGCATCTTCGGCCAGCGGGACCAGGTTTTCGAATATCGCCGCCACCGCGGATGCGAAACCGGTTTCCAGACACCCGGTAAAGTCCGGTGTCGCAACCGGTACGACAGGAATGTGGTTGTACTCTGGATATTTTTCACGGAAGGTGTAGATGGCACGCTTCACGTCACAGCCCTGAGTTTCCGCCAGACCCGTGGTCGGCACACCCAGTAAGGACGGATTCGATTTTTCACAAATCGTCTTGATGCCTTCGGTGACATTATCATCGGCACCCATCACCGCACTCACCTGGTCCATAGCGCTGGTCTGCAACGGAATCGGTTCGCGGAAATGACGCACGAAGAACACCTTACCGAATGCGGTACAACCCTGTGAGCCATGCAACATGGGCATGGCGCGATTAAAACCGAGGAATGCCAGAGCGGCGCCGATGGTCTGACTGGACTTGAGCGGACTGACCGACAGGGCCTTGCTACGTTTTTCGATCTTTGGCATCACATAGCCTCCGCGGTTTTTGCCGGCTCGGAGGACGCGTCACCTTCCATGGCAACGGTACCTTGCTCTGTATCGGCCTGATCTTCGGCGATGGCTTTAGGCCGCGACCAGGGACTGGGTCGACGCACCTGTTCCCAGACCGGGCTTTCAATAGTCAGCGCCAGTTGGCGGGCCAGCTCGATCATGCCGGTGTAACCTTCGTAACCGAAGTCGCGTTCCTGATTAATATCCAGGAAAGGAATGCGCGCTTTCAATGCGGTGTACATATTACGGCCCCCGGCGATCAACACATCGACCTTCTCCTGGCGAACAATGTTGATTAACTGTTTGGGGTTGCCGTCTTCCAGCATCACTGCTTCGCGTCCCATCAGTTCGCGAATACGCGCTTTATCTTCTTCAGTGGATTTCTTGGTTCCGGTCGCAACCACATGCATGCCCAGATCCTGTAAAGCCGAAATCACCGACCAGGACTTAACGCCACCGGTATACAGCAGCACCCGCTTGCCGCGCAGGCGATCACGCCAGGGCTCCAGGTCCTTATCCAGTTGCGCTTCCTCTCTCGCGATCAGAGCTTCGGTGCGTTGTGTTAAGTTATCGTCACCGATTAAACGCGCGATATCGCGCAGCGCCTGCGACACGTCCGTGGCGCCGTAAAAACTGCCCTCGAACCAGGGTGTCTCATATTTCTCTTTGAGTTTACGCGCCACGTTCAACATGGCTTTTGAACACACCATCATGTTGACGTGAGCACGATGCATGGTCTGTACTTCACGGAAGCGTGCATCGCCGGACAGGGTGCACAACACGCGAATACCCAGCTCATCGAGCAGCGGCAATACATGCCACAACTCACCGGCGATGTTGTATTCGCCGATCAGGTTAATGTCGTACACCGGAATACCGTCACGCAATTTTTCCTGCGGAATCTCGTCCGGTTCACGGGTACCGATGACATACTTCACCATCGACTCACCGGCAATACGGTTACCCAGATTCTTGGTGCCGTAAAAACCCGCGGCATCCACCGGCACCACCGGTGTACCCCAACGCTCGGTCGCGGTTTTACAGATCGCGTCCACATCATCACCCACCAGTGCGGGAATGCAGGTGTTATACACAAACACCGCCGCCGGGCTGTAATCATCGATCGCCTGCTTGATGGAATGGAACAGACGTTTCTCGCCACGCCCCATGACCACATCCTGTTCGGTAAGGTCGGTAGTCATACCGATGCGATACAGTTTCGCACCCGAAGATCGCGTACCCCGGTTGTCCCAGGAGCTACCGGCACAGGCAATCGATCCATGCACAATGTGGGCAACATCGGCAATCGGCAGCAAGGCAATCTGCGCACCGTCAAAGGCACAGCCACCGGCAGTCGAACCGGGCTTGGGCTTGGCACAACCGGATTTGGATTTCTTGTTGTGATTGCAAGCGGGTTCATCGAGCAGTTCGGCAATGTCTTTGGCTTTCATGCGGGCACCTGTGCTGTCCTGGGGCTGATTCCGCCCCACGGGCGGAATGTTGGCTTTGGTTGTGGAGGTGCAACGGGTGTGCCAAGTTGTAAGCTGTTGTTTTTTATGTATTTATTTGGGTTGTTGTTTGTCGGGAATGCTACATTGGGTGGTGGTGTTGGAGTAACTTTGACATTTTTTGTGGGGGTTTTGGAGATGGGTGGGCTTGATGGTTTTAGCTACTTTTCATTGTCAGTGCCCAGTATTAAAACTGATTAACCATCATTTAAATCTGCGCCCCCTATTTAGTGAATACAGTTTCGCTCATCGGGAAACTGCTCCTCGGCTTTGTCTCCTCGACAACTGCTCCTGCGTTATTCTACTACTCCACATCCGTGTGGCTATGAATCGCTCTACCGCCTATATCCCTATAGGCGTGCGTTGGTCTTGATCTCGGTTTCAGACTCGATTCTATCGATTACATCCAAGTAATCGTACCTCCTGCATCCATGCAGTCGTGCTTATCAGAACTCAATTTGCCATCCCTGGC
>CBDULQ010000215.1:0-6093 GCA_965368115.1 uncultured Gammaproteobacteria bacterium
ACGTGGAACAGTGGACTTCGGAAGAGATGGCCAGTCGTCTGGCGCGCGTATACCAGTGTCTGGTCGATGGGGAATTGAAAAAGCTCGATTCCGTACCCTGGAACAATCATTTTTCGTCTGTGGAAAAATAAATCATCACCCTGTGAATATCATGCTGTCGCGGTCAGTCCTGACCGGACACACTAGCCCCGTTGCCTGTCCGGGATTTATCATCGATGCAGGAAAAATTCAAAACATAGCCGACAAATCGAAGAAAAAAGGAACTCGATAGCCAAAACACGCCCTAACAAAATTGGTGGGATGAAAACCCGAACCGCTGCGAGAGAGGCTGGCCGGTCAGAGGGTTTGAGAAATCGAGGAGTGATCTCACCGGTCCGGGAAAATCAAAAAGGGTTCTCATGTCGGGTTTCGCTGCTGTCTTCAGGCCTGCAACAAATTTCCTTATTCCGGGTACTGGAATCTGGGCGTTGTTGCTGTTCATGTTCTCTGGTGCCGAAAGCGCTTTCTCGGCTAAGGCGCCTCTGGTGGTCGTGAGTGAAGTGCATCGCGATGACGTCGTTCGACAGGTGCCGCTTACCGGTACCATGACGTCTCCTCACGTATCGGCGCTGTCGGCTCAGGTCAGTGGTAAGGTGCGTTCCATTGCCGTAGAGGTCGGCGCGCAGGTCACGGCTGGAAGCGTCCTGTTGACGATCGATGATGAGCTCGAGCGTCTTGGGTTGCAGGCGAGTATCGCGGCGACTGCCCAGGCTCGGGCAGAATTGACCGATGCAGAGCGACGCTTCGAGAACGGACAACGGCTGCGCAAGCAGAACAGTAGCTCGGTGAACGAGCTGGAATTGCTGGAGGCTGAGGTCGCAATCAAGCAGGCGGCTCTACAACGCCAGCAGGCTGAACAGCGTCGGCAGCAGGCGGTGGTGGAACGGCATTGGGTTAAGGCACCTTTCGAGGGCGTGATCAGCGAACGCCATGCCGACGTCGGTGAGTGGATCGAGCCGGGCAACCCGGTGTTTACTCTGGTGGCGCTGGATCAGTTGCGCGCCGAGTTCAGAGTCCCGCAGGAATTTTTCATGCAGATCGACGAACACAGCCGTGTCACCGTCAATCTGGATGCTTTGCCGGGGCAGGCTTTCAAGGGGCATATCGATGCGGTAGTGCCGGTGAGCGACCCCAATGCCCGAACCTTTCTCATTCATGTCAGTTTTGATCATCAGGATGTACCTGTCACTCCGGGCATGTCCGTGCGCGGGCGTCTTTATCTGGCGACGGGTACCACAGGCGTGGTGATTCCTCGCGACGCGCTATTGCGTTATCCGGACGGGCGGATCACCGTGTGGACGGTTTCGCAACCGAATGGCGAAGCAACCGTCAGTGAGCAGCAGGTGAGCATTGGCAACAGCTTTGACGGTCGAGTTGTTATTACCGAGGGTTTGCAGGCGGGTGTCTATGTGGTAATTCGTGGCAACGAGGCTCTGCTGCAGGGCCAGACGGTACGTATCCAGAGGCCTTAAATAAAGGCAGGGAGAAGGATGTTCGAGGCAATCATAAAACGGGGAACCCTGATGGCGGTCATTGTGCTGATCATCAGTGTGCTGGGCGTGGTGGCGGCCTTGCGTATCCCGGTACAGATGATTCCTGATCTGGAAGTGCGAACCATCACCGTGCGCACCGCCTGGCCTGGTGCAACGCCCCAGGATATCGAAAAGGAAATCGTGGTCGAGCAGGAAGAATATCTGCGCAGTATACCGGGCCTGCAACGCATCATTTCTTCATCTTCATTTGGTCGAGCGTCCATCGAACTGGAGTTTCCTTTCGGTATCGATCTAAATGAAACCCTGATCCATGTGAACAATGCTCTGTCCCAGGTTCCGTCCTATCCACTCAATGTAGACGAGCCACGCATTTATGCGACCTCGTTCTCCAGTAATTCATTCATGTATTTCCGCGTGGCACCTCTGCAAGGTAATCCAAGAGATCTCGACATGGTGCTGATGCAGGATTTTATCGATGATCATGTGCGTAGCCGGATGGAAACCGTACCAGGCGTATCGTTGGTGAATGTTTATGGTGGTGCGGAACGCCAGATTCAGATTCTGCTGGATGCGGCGCGTCTATCGGAGCGTAACATCACGATTGATCAGGTGCGCAATGCGATTACCGCACGTAACCGGGATATCTCGGCAGGTGAAGTCGAATCCGGTAAGCGTCGTTATCTGTTACGTACGGTGGGACGATTCCAGGACCTGGATGATTTGCGCAATCTTATTCTGGATCGGCGCGGTGACTCGGTTATTCGATTACGTGATGTGGCCCAGGTTAAATTCGATCATTTTGAATTGAGTCGGTTGTCCTATACCGATGGTGATCCGGTGATCGGTTTGTCGGTAAGACGCCAGGCCGGTTCCAATGTGATTGCGATCAAGGACGCCCTGTTGAACGAAATGGCGAACATTAATCGTGAGGTGCTTGAACCGGAAGGTATGTACATGCGATTGATTGCGGATGATGTGGGTTATGTGCAGGCTTCGATCTACAATGTTTGGATTAATCTGAGCCTGGGGGCGTTACTGGCCAGTCTGGTGATGTATCTGTTTCTTCGTTCGGGTAAAGCCACATTGGTCGGTGTTATGGGTATTCCGGTATGTACTATTGCTGCATTTATCGGCCTGTTAATGACCGGGCGTACCATCAATGTGATTTCGCTTGCAGGCATTGCGTTTGCTATCGGTATGACACTGGATAACAGTATCGTGGTGCTGGAAAGCATCGAGCAACAACGGCGCAAAGGCCTGGACCGGTTGCGCTCGGCTGTGGTGGGAGTGCAGAAAGTCTGGCCGGCCGTGCTGGCGTCGACCATGACCACCGTGCTGGTATTTATTCCTATCGTTTTCATCCAGGAAGAAGCGGGGCAATTGTATTCCGATATCGCCATCGCCATCTCTGCTGCCATACTTGCTTCCATGCTTGTGGCGATAACGGTTATACCCACGGCGAGTGCACGGCTGGATTTTGAGTCGGGAAGTTCTCGGCATGCCAGGAAGGCGGAACGGCTACGTGATCGTATCGTTGGCGGAATTGCTGCTCTGGTGGAACATCCGGCGCGACGGGTTCAGGTGCTGTTTACGGTGATCGCATTCAGTCTGGGGGTTTTTATTTTTCTGACCCCGCCCGCTGAATATCTGCCGGAAGGTGAAGAGCCCAAGGCTTTCGCATCGCTGACCTCGCCGCCTGGCTACAATCTGAAAACCATGGCGAAAATAGGTGCTGAGCTGCAGGAATACTTTATGACTTTTCTGCAACATAGCCCGGAGCAATATGCTAACGGTGAGACCGAAGTACCGGCCATGGCGTATTTTAATCTAAGTGTGGAGTCACAACGCATCCGCATTATATCTCAGCCGAAAGATCCTGCGCAGATCAAGGATCTGATGCAGGCAATTCAACACAAATATGAACAGTATCCGGCGATGCGGGCATTTGTGACCCGCGGTTCAATCATCACCAGTAACTCCGGCGGCACACGCAGTGTCAACCTGGATATCTCGGGCCCGAATCTGGCGGATATTTACGATACTGCAATCGAGGCGTATCGGCGCGCCGAGGAGGTGTTCGAATCCCCGCGTCTACGTGCCGATCCGTCTACATTATCGTTGTCGCAGCCCCTGGTCGAAGTCAAACCCATCTGGTCGCGAGCCAGTGAAGTCGGTATGGATACCCAGGATTTCGGGTACACGGTAGCGGCACTGACTGACGGTGCTTTTGTCGACGAGTTCTTTATGGACGATGATAAAATCGATATATATCTGTACAGCCATGCCGGTACTGATGCGGCACTGGATGACCTGGGTCAGATGCCGGTGTACACGCCGATCGGCGCAGTAGTTCCCCTGTCGTCGATTGCCCGGGTGGTGGAAACCGTGGATACCAACATTATTCGTCGGGTCGACGGTCAGCGTACAGTAACCCTGAATATTATTCCGCCTGATGATGTGGCGCTGGAAACCGGTGTTGAAGTCGTTCGCAATGATGTGGTGGGTTATCTACGGGATAGTGGCGCGATTGCCAGCAACATCAATCTATCTATATCAGGTGCCAGCGATCAGTTGCAGGCGACTCGGGATGCTCTGACCTCGAACTACCTGGTTGCGATCGTCATGATATATCTGCTGCTCGTTGCCATCTTTACGCATTGGGGGTATCCGCTGTTTATCATGACGACCATTCCCATGGGGGTGGCCGGTGGCATCCTGGGCTTGTGGTTGTTCAATCTGGTGGGTGGCTGGCTTCCGTTGCTTGGACTCAATACGCTGCACCTGCCCTTCGATATGATTTCCATGCTCGGCTTTCTGATCTTGATGGGTACGGTGGTGAATAATCCCATCCTTATCGTGCATCAGGCGATGACTAACGTTAATCAGGAAGGTATGGAGCCCCTGGAAGCGGTGCGTGATGCGGTATCCACCCGACTGCGTCCCATTGCGATGTCGACTCTGACCACGGTATTTGGTCTGGCTCCGCTGGTGTTGCTGGCTGGCGAGGGCACCGAACTGTATCGCGGTGTAGGCGTGATCGTGATGTTTGGTTTGCTGGGTACCGCTATAGTGACCCTGACTTTTCTCCCAGTGCTGACGGTCATGATTCTGAAGCTGACATCCCTTCGACCTCGCGTCAGCTAATGAACGGTGTATGTGGCTTTCTCAATTTAAATCTTCCGCAGCAGTAGATTGCTGCGGAAGGCCTGTTGTCTGATTTTTACGGGCAACTACTGGTCGACGATCGGTTTGTCTCTATAGTTAAAATTCCTGAGTCGAATATCGGAGCGCTTTATGGGTTTGGCGACGGCCCTGTTGCTGTCTACCCATTCATTCCAGTCGAAGTTGTCGAGTATTTTAGCCTGGTAGCTCTCTTCGATGGGGTGATTGAGAATGTCATTGACATGGGCCCACTGGTAATAACGCAAGCGGTCGACCTGTAGAGGTGTGGGATTACCTTTCGCATTCTTCACTTCTTTTTTCAGGTTGATGACATCCTGCATGCTGATCCTGGTTTTCCATTTGATGCTATCAGGTAGCACCACCGGTTCACCCGGGATGTTGTTAATGCCTTTTTTCCAGGTGGCCAGGACAGCGACTTTAGTGTCCTCCCGGTAAATGATGACGGCATGATTGTAGTCTTTGTTTTTAAAGAAGCCGAGATTGCCGTACTGAAGACGTGCACCGGTGAGAAAGGCCACCGCATCCGACCAGCAGGGACCGGTGCCGGAAATGCCTTTTAATACACTGCGGTCGATGATGCCGTCCGGAAATAGAATATTGAATGCCATTTTCATCATGTTGGCCGCATGTGTTGTGCCTTCGCAATCGTGGCCATGCCATTTGATCATGTCCTTGATGGTGACTGCATAGGTGTAGGGATAGTACCGCCCCTGGGTGCCCTTGGTGGCGAGTATTTCAAATACCGGGGCATAAGGTTGTGCAACCATGGGGGCGTACCAGCTTGGAGCATTGTCGGGTTTTGTGACACCGGTTTCGATGAATGAATTTATTCCCTCCTGGCGTAAGGGTTGTTCAGCCTGAAGAGTGGTGTTCGTCAGCAGGAGAATCACCAGAGAAGCGGTAAGCGAGAACGTTTTCATTTTTAACACTCCGTATGTTTTTTGGGCAACATGATCTGAAAATACAGTCTGCTAGGTTGTCGTTTGTCAGGCGTTCATTGTTCAGTGAGCCGTGTTGATTTTACGCCGGATACAAAGAGGCACTCAGTAACTAATTTTTGTTAATGACAGGCAGCTTGATTGGCGTCAAGAGAAAACGGCTGTTGTGCGGCAATTGTTCTGAAAACGTTAATGCGGCTGATTTTGTAGGATATGCGCTAATTTGTCGTATGTTTAAGCCGAGTCCTGTGGATGCGATACGGCGTAATCCGGCGGATCTTTGTAGTACGCAATCTGGGTTTGAAATATGTTCAATAAGATCAGATATTTACTTCCTGAAATTGATGAAAAAGTTTTTCAGTTGTGAGCTTCTGGATTCTGGCCAAAATCTTGCTCCTGCCAGGGGTGACATCAATCATTACCCCCAAGGAGTTCATATG
>CBDULQ010000216.1:0-6065 GCA_965368115.1 uncultured Gammaproteobacteria bacterium
GTGTCCTTATTTGACCAATCCCGAATCCTTAACTATATTCCGAATAATTCTAATAATTTCAAAATTATATCCTAACTTTTTAATTAATTGATTAGTGTTGGTTGAACAACAAGAGGCTTGCTATGAAAAAAGCATTGGTATGCTCGGCCGTGGTGGGAGCGATACTTACTTCTGGCCAGGGAAACGCAGTTGAGTTCGATGGTTTTCTGACCGCGGGTTTCGCGGTTCATGACATGCCGGAAATGATGTATGACAGCAACAGTGACGGTATCCCTGACACTCAAACTCCGGCCACCTATCTTAATTCCATCGAAGAAGACGTCAGCTTCGACAACGATTCCAAATTCGGTTTACAGATTACCGCCGACGTGTTCGAAGACATGCAGGCCGTCGCCCAGGTGCTGGCCACCGGTGCCGACGAAAACTATGACATGGACGTGGAATGGGCCTATCTGGACTACACCATCAGTAACCATGTGAGTCTGCGTGGTGGTAAGGTCAAAGAGCCGGTGTTCCTGATTTCAGACTATTTCGAAGTGGGTTATGCCTATCCCTGGATTCGTCCACCGGAAGAGGTCTACAACAATAACCCGATCAACACCATCGTCGGTATGGAGGCATTGTTCACTGCACAATATGGTCGGACCTCGATCATCTTCCAGCCTTACCTGGGCAGTAACAGCGAAGCGGTACCCGGTACCAATGGTGCGGTTACCTTCGATGCCACCAATTTCTACGGCGCGGCGATTCAGGTGAGTTCTCCATCGTTTACTTTCCAGGCGAGTACCCTGAAAACCGATGTGGCGACTGTAGGCTTCCTGACCGTTGGTGGCCCGTCGCCCGGTACACCGACCACGCCACCGTCGCCGGGTCCGGTACAGACGATCAATGCATCGGCCACCGGTGAGGCGGAACTGTCCAGTGTTGGTTTCTCCTTCGATATCTCCAACTTCGTCGGTTACGCTGAATATGTAACGCGTGATATTTCAGGTTCTGTTGAAGGCCTGTTCCCGGATCAGGACGGCTGGTATGCCACCTTCGGTTACCGCGCCGGTAAATTCCTGCCACACATCACTGTTGCCAGTGTTGAAGCAGACCCGCTGCCACTGACGTCCGGTGCCAGTCAGGGTAATACCCAGGATTCATTGACTCTGGGTCTGCGTTACGAAGTGAATGACAGTGCCGCATTCAAGTTTGAATACAAGGCCATTGAACTGGATTCAGCCACCTTCTCCAACGGTTTCTTTACCGCGGATGTGCCCGGATCCTTTGCAACCGAAGACAAGGCCTCCGTGGTTAGTGTGGCACTCGACGTAATATTCTAAGTCATCGGTCGATTGGCCGGTCTGTGGGCCGGCCGACGATCGACTGACCGCGCCGACTGATGGCGCATAAATTATTAAAACAATATTTTCCAGGCCCCCACAAAGGCCGGTGAAAATCATCCTGAAGGCGGCCCCTGCGTCGTCTGGTTCTAAATGGAAGTGGGTGAGATGCGCATTATATTTACAGTGTTTGTATTCCTGCTGATGGGACTGCCTTTCGTTGTCAAGGCGGCGCCGGATTTTCGTTTTGCTGATGCCTCCAGCAGTATATTTCGCTTTCAGTACAAACTGGCTGAACAGGGCAACCCGGAAGCTCAGTATAAAGTCGGTGAAATGTATGAGCTGGGTCGGGGTGTCGTTGCCGATAAGGAAAGAGCGCGTGAATGGTTCGACAAGGCGGCAAAGCAGGGACATCAGAAATCATCATATCGTTTGTTGTATCTGGATATCGAAAAGAACGGCATGAATCCGCAACGCAAGCAGCAGCTGGATCAACTGCGTAGGGAAGCCAAATCCGGTGTTGCCGATGCACAGTATTTTGTCGGTCGCATGTATGCGAATGGCGTGGGTGTCCAACGCAATCTGAAGGAAGCCCAGTCCTGGATGAGCAAGGCCACTTTCAATGGCGTACCGGAAGCCGAGTCCGAACTGGTGATCATTGAAGATGAAATCGCCCGTGTCGAGGTCCGCGAGAAACAGCAGCGGGCTGCGGCCGAAGCGGAACGCAAGAAAAAAGAAGCGGAAGAAAAAGCGCGTAAGGAAGAAGAAGCCCGCAAGGCGCGCGAACGCGAACTGGCGGCAAGGCGTGAGGCGCAACGTAAGGAAGAAGCTCGCAAGGCCGCTGCAGAACGTCGCCAGCTGGAAGACGATAAGGCCGCCGCCGCGGCAGAGTCACGCCGACGCGCTGAAGCGGAACGTAAGCGTAAAGCCGCCGCTGCGGCCGCCGCTGCTCAGCAGCAGTCAGGTCAGGAAGAATCCTCCGTACCCGAAGTGGATGAGAACGCGGTATTCGAATCCGACCCCTGTAAGGGCAAGAAAGCCAAATTCCTGTCGATCTGTAAATAGCCGGTAGCTAAAGTCGGGCCGGGCCTCAGCTCCCGGCGCCGGCCAGGCGCTCAGCCAGTTCGGTCATATCCGGCTTTCCGCCGGTATCCACATCCAGCGTATAACTCAATTCATCTTCGGCCAGGTCCGGTTGCCTGGCCAGTTGCATGTCCAATATCTCGATATCGGCATCGGATTCATCTTTGCGCGCTGCCTGGCGTTGCCTGATACGTTGCTGCAACGTTTCGATGTCGGCATGGCAGTGAATGATTCTGAAACGGGCTCCGAGCTGTTGCGCCAGGGATTTAAACCTGTCGCGATTTTCACGTTCCAGGAACGTGGCGTCGATCAGCACGGGGTAACCCGCAGCGTAGATGTCGGTAGCCAGGCGGACCAGGCGATCATAAGTCTGTCGGGTGACGTCTGTGCTGTATAAGTTATCCTGGTCTGAAAACAGCCGCTTGCGTTCCACGTCGGAGCGGATGATGATCGCGCCGTTGTATTCCGCCAGTTGTGCCGCGAGCCAGCTTTTACCGCTTCCTGAAAGGCCGTAGGTAATGGCAATGAACGGCATCGGGGTTTCCGTATAGCGAATCGCCAGGTCAAGGTAATTGCGCATGTCATGCTGGTATTCCTGACGTGCCGCGTCATCCGTCTGCTGCTGCATCTGTAAACCATTGACCTTGGCTCGTACCATGGCTCGGTACATCTGGTAGAAACGCAATACCTGCAGGCCCGGGTAGTCACCGGTTCTGGACAGGTATCGATTAACCACCCGATTGGCGAAATCATCGCGTTGCTGGTCCTGCAGGTCCATGACCAGGAACGCCAGCTCGCTCATGGTGTCGATCCATTTGAAACTGTCATTGAATTCGATGCCGTCGAAAATCAGAATCCGGTCATCGATCAGTGCAATATTGCCGAGGTGCATGTCGCCGTGGCATTCACGGATGAAGCCCTGTTGTTTGCGTTCATCGAAAACCCTTTTAAGTTGCTGATGCAGTTTCATCGCTGCCTGTTCGATGATCAGCAGTTTGTTCAGGTCCTGGGCGTCAACGACGATATCGCGTAACAGGGTAAAATTCTGGGCCACCGGTTTGATGACTTCCGCAAACTGGCCGAAGCGTGTATCTGCGCCTGCGCACTCGACCTGTTGATGAAAGTCAGCCAGTTTGTCCGCCAGTTGCTCGATGTGTTGCAAATGGATCCGATTATTCTCGAGCAGTTGTTTGAGCAGGCTGTTGGGGTCGAACTGTTTCATTTTGACGGCGTATTCCACAGGCTCGCCGTTACCGGCAAGCTGGAATGTTCCATCAACTTTTGTAATGGGTATCACATTCAGGTAGATGTCTGCCGCCAGTCTGCTGTTGAGGCGCAGTTCTTCTTCGCAGTAAAATTTACGTCGTTCCAGTCGGGTAAAATCGAGAAAACCGAAGTCCACCGGCTTTTTGATCTTGTAGGCGTACTCGCCGGTCAGAAAGACCCAGGAAATATGGGTTTCAATTAATTGCACCTGCTGCACCGGATGATTGTAAAATTCCGCTTTCAGCATGGCATTAACGAGGGTGTTGTCGGAGTTCGGCATCTGCCTGACTTTTTTGTCTGAAATGGTATCGAATTCAGACCCCAGTATAACGCTCACATGGCAAACAAAAAATCGCCTCGCAAACAGACCGCGAAAAAATCTTCCGCAAAAAAGACCCCGCTCAAACCCAGTCGGCGGCGCATTAGCCGCAAAAAAACGTCGCGCAGACCGGCGGCCCAAAAGCGGTCCGCCCGATTCGGCTGGTTGCGTAATCGTTATGTGCAGACGGTTTTGCTGATCCTGTTGCTGGTGATCGGCATGTACCTGATCTATCTCGATGTGCGGGTAGTGTCCCGTTTCGAAGGCAAGCTCTGGTCGCTGCCATCTCATGTGTTCGCCCGTCCGCTGGAGTTGTACCAGCAACGTATGATCACCGCGGACCAGTTCGAACACGAACTCAAGTTGCTCAATTATCAGCGGGTGACGCAGATTCCCACCCGCGCCGGTCAGTATCGTCGCTGGCAGGGTAATCACTTCGAGCTGATCAGTCGTGAATTTAATTTTGCCGACGGTACCCAGCCGTCACTGGCGCTGCGCGTGGACTTTGCCGCTGACCGGGTCAGCGGCGTTTATGACCTGTATGGTCATGAGCCGCGGCCGATCGCACGTCTGGAGCCGGTACGCATCGGCGGTATCTATCCCAACCAGGCGGAAGATCGCGAGTTGCTCAAACTGGATGAGGTGCCCGATTACCTGGTGCTGGCGCTGCTGGCGGTGGAAGATCGACGCTTCTACGAGCACTGGGGCATCGATCCGCGTTCCATCGCCCGGGCCCTGCTGGCCAATATCAGCGCCGGCGGCACGGTACAGGGCGGCAGCACCCTGACCCAGCAACTGGTGAAGAATATGTTCCTGACTTCGGAACGCAGCCTGTGGCGCAAGGCCAATGAGGCCATCATGGCGTTGATGCTGGAAGCCCATTTCGACAAGGCGCTGATCCTGGAAGCCTATATCAATGAAATTTACCTGGGCCAGGACGGTGCCCAGGCCATCCACGGTTTCGCGCTGGCCAGTCGTTATTATTTCGACAAACCGCTGGACCGGCTCAGCAAGGATCAGCTGGCGCTGCTGGTGGGGCTGGTCAAAGGCGCCTCCTGGTATGATCCGCGTCGCCATCCGGACCGTGCCCTGCAACGCCGCAACCAGGTGCTGGACCAGATGCACGAGCAGCAGGTTATCGACAAAGCCCAGCTCGACCTGCTCAGCAAGCGGCCGCTGGGTGTGGTGCCGCGCTCGACCTATGCAGCCAATCTGTACCCGGCGTTTATCGACCTGGTGAAACGCCAGCTGAAGCAGGATTATCGCGAGGAAGACCTGCAGAGCGAAGGGCTGCGCATCTTCACCACCCTGGACCCGATCGCCCAGCGCGCGGCGGAGCGCTCGGTGAAACGGGTCATCCCGCACCTTGAAAAAGGCTACCCGAAGGCGGAACAGCTACAGACCGCGGTGATTCTGGCGGCGCCCGAAAGCGGTGAGATCCAGGCCCTGGTGGCCGATCGGGAGCCGCGTTTTCCCGGTTTCAACCGAGCTAGCGATGCGGTGCGTCAGGTCGGTTCGCTGATCAAGCCGGCGATCTATCTGGCTGCTCTCAGTCATTCGGAGCGTTATAGCCTGGCCAGCCTGCTCGACGACAGCCCGCTGCGCCTGCAGGAACGCAACGGCACCATCTGGCAGCCGCAGAACTACGACCACAAGTTTCTCGGCGACATTCCGCTCTACCAGGCACTGATCCAGTCGCGCAATGTGCCCACTGTGCGTCTTGGGCTGGATGTCGGCCTGGCGGATATCGTCACCACGCTGAAAAAACTCGGTATTAAGCGCGACGTGCCGCCGTATCCGTCGATGACCCTGGGCGCCTTCGACCTGACACCATTCGAAGTGGCGGAAATGTACCAGACCCTGGCGGCCCGCGGTTTCAACAGCCCCTTGCGGGCGATTCGCGACGTGCTCAACAACCAGGGCGAGTCGCTGAGCCGTTATCCCCTCCAGGTGGAGCAAACGCTCAATGAGGATGCGGTGTATCTGCTCAATTACGCCCTCAACCAGGTCACCCGTAACGGCACCGCACGTGCTCTGGCCAGCAGCCTGCCGGCCACCGTGGCGGGCAAGAC
>CBDULQ010000217.1:0-6064 GCA_965368115.1 uncultured Gammaproteobacteria bacterium
ATATCAAGGGCGAGGTGCAACGGCAATCGGCAGCAGCAGAGCAGCCCGGCCGTTCTCAGGGTCTGAATCCGCAACCAGTGCCGCCCAGTAAGCCGGTTAACGCATTACAGGTAAAAGGCTTCAATCCGCAACCGGAGCCGCCGCCGGAAGTTAAACCTGCGCAAGTTAAATGAGATGGTGAAAGAAAGCGACTTCGGTATGTGCCGAAGTCGCTTAGGGCTATCTCTCGAAATCGCTACTCAGTCGCTGCTGCCGCAATCCAGATCGGCCACCAGGGTCTGCCGAGAGGCATCATCCAGGGTCAGGTTTTCGGAATAGTTCTGGTGATCCACGCCCATGCTGATGGCTGCGCCGTGACAGGCTTCGCCAATCATTTCCGGTGTCAGCTGGAAACGCATAAAGTGCACGCTGGAGGTTTTTTCTTCGGTGTCCCGTTCCAGGTCTTCGTCTGCAATGGCGTAGACCGGATCGTTATCACCGACTTTAACCCACACCCGATCTTCGATACCGATCAGCATGGCCAGTGCCTGTTTGCGTTCTTCCACCTCGGAATATTCGATCATCATGGTGGCTTTCCAGTTATCGCCGTCGGGAATCAACGGATTGTAGGCGGACAGTTCTTCTTCGATACCGTCGGCTTCGAAAATCTTTTCGATGCGCAACATTTCCTGGATCTGGTACTGAATGGTCAGTCGATCTTCAAAGTACAGGGTGAGATGATCGCCCAGCGGAATCTGCCGGGGTTTTTTATGCATCATCACTTTCTGGCGGAAGTCGACTCGCTGCTGCGAGTATTCTTCCAGACTCATTAAATCACTGCGGCTTAATGGATTCATCGATAGGCTCCTTTAAAGTCCGTAGGCTTTGGCCAGCAAACACATGGGGTGTTCCGGCAAAATTTCGGATTTCGCCACATCGGCAATCTGCCGCGCCGCCATCGGGCAGTCGCTGGCCAGATGATCCGGTTTGGCGTCGTCGACTTTCTTCGCGACCGGGCGGGCGATTTTCACCGAGGTGTCGTGATACTCTTTCTTCACCGCATAAGTGCCGTCGTGGCCCGAGCAGCGTTCGATCGGAATGATCTTGGTGTCCGGCACCAGTTGCAGTACGTCACGGGTTTTCAGGCCGATGTTCTGCACGCGCAGATGGCAGGCCACGTGATAACTCACATCACCCAGCGATTGTTTGAACTCTGTATTGAGCAGGCCGTCTTTGTGGCGCAGCATCAGGTATTCGAACGGATCGTACATGGCCTGCTGTACTTTCTTCACGTCTGCATCGTCCGGGAACATCAACGGCAGTTCCTGTTTGAACATGAGTACGCAGGAGGGCACGGGGCCGACGATGTCGTAACCTTCGTCCACCAGTTTGGCGAGAATCGGAATATTGGTGTCCTTGGCTTTTGCCACGGCTTCCAGATCACCGAGTTCCAGTTTCGGCATACCACAGCAGACCTCTTTATTGGCCAGCGTGACTTCGATGTTGTTGTGCTGGAACACCTTGATCAGGTCGGCGGCGATTTCAGGGCTGTTGTAGTTGCCGTAACAGGTGGCGAACAACGCGACTTTGCCTCTGGTGTTTTCACCGGTAGTGGCGGTTTGCGGTTTGATCAGATCTTTAGCCTGCTTGCGCAGCGTTTTGTTGTGGTATTTGGGAATCGGTGCGTTTTCATGCACGCCCAGCATACCCTGCAAGGCCTTGCGGAAGGTTTTGTTGTTGTTCAGCGCATTGGTGGTGACATCGACCAGCGGGATGGTGGTGACCATCTTGCCGACTGCATCGGTGCTGCTGAGAATTTTATCGCGGCCGCGGGTTTCACCTTTCCTGAAGTGAACCGCCTTGGCGCGCAACATCAGGTGCGGGAAGTCCACATTCCATTCATGAGGCGGAACATAAGGACACTTGGTGAGATAACACAGGTCACACAGATAACAGTGTTCGACCACTTTCCAGTAATCCTTTTTATCCACGCCGTCCACTTCCATGGTTTCGGAATCGTCGAGCAGGTCGAACAGGGTGGGGAAGGAATTACATAAACTCACGCAGCGTCGACAGCCATGACAGATGTCGAATACGCGCTCAAGCTCCTTGTTCAGATCTTCTTCGTTATAAAACGACTCACTTTGCCAGTCCAGCGGGTGGCGTGTGGGTGCTTCAAGACTACCTTCTCTGGGGCCTGCCATTGTGTTTGTTCTCCGCGTCAGGAATGGAATGTTGACTTATCAAAAGTGTAAAACCGCACCGGCCGAACATGAGTTCGGCCGGCGGGGTAATCGGGTAGAACCGATGCTTAGCCGTCCAGGCCGTCCAGAGCTTTCTGGAAACGGTTGGCGTGTGAACGCTCGGCCTTGGCCAGGGTTTCGAACCAGTCGGCGATTTCATCGAAACCTTCGTCACGTGCCGTCTTGGCCATGCCAGGATACATGTCGGTGTATTCGTGAGTTTCGCCGGCAATGGCGGTTTTCAGGTTAGACGCAGTGTCGCCGAAAGGCAGACCAGTCGCCGGATCACCGGTTTCTTCCAGGTATTCCAGATGGCCGTGAGCGTGGCCAGTTTCACCTTCCGCAGTGGAACGGAAAACGGTCGCTACATCGTTGTAACCTTCAACGTCGGCCTTGGAGGCGAAGTACAGGTAACGACGGTTGGCTTGAGATTCCCCGGCAAATGCGTCTTTCAGGTTCTGCTCAGTTTGAGTACCTTTTAATGACATGAAATTTCTCCTGTTAATGGTTTGTTCAATTGAACCAGGGGCCACTATAGTCCCTGCATAATATAAGGTGAAATTGAATTTCCCTATTTGGCCAATAGGCAAATTCAATGGTCTGAATTGATCATAAAATGACCAGAATTAGCAATCCTTACAACCGATTAGGTGACACAAAACAGGAATGTTCCCCGGCGTTTACGGCATTTCACTATAGAATGGCCGGTCGCGGGCTGGTTTGCCCTGTATCAATAAAGCGTATATCTTGAATCGCCATACTGGGCGGGGTGGCAATGGCGCTATTTGGACTGCGGGTCGATGAATTTTTCCCTCAATAAAAACTCACTCGTACTGCACATCGGACTGGCTATGGCGAGTATCGTACTGCTGGCCATCGTCGGCATGTCGAGTTCGGTTTTCATGACCGAAACCTCGAAGGGATATGCCGCCGCCATCAACCAGGCGGGTACCCTGCGTATGCAGTCCTACCGTATTGCGGCCAGTCTGGTACAGACTGACGAGGCGCTATTGCCCGAAGCGGCCCGCCGCACCCAGCAACTGGCGGACGAGTTCGAGAATCGCCTGCTCAACGAACGCATTCACAACGTCCTCAGCAAGGGCGCCTCAGAGCAGGTAATGGACGCGTATGACGACGTGGAACGGCAGTGGAACCAGGTGATGAAGCCGTTGTTGCAGGAATATCTGGGTTCCGCCCTGGCGCTGAAAAACCCTCAGTACCCGTCCGCCCAGGTGGATGACCTGCGCCGTGTCTACCTGGGCCGGGTGGACAGTTTCGTCGATGCCATCCACCGCCTGGTGCGTGAGCTGGAAGACGAGGCGGAAGGCAAGATCGACCGTCTGCAGATGATCCAGCTGGTGGTGCTGCTGCTGACCGTGCTGGTGGTGATGGTGGTGCTACGGCTGATGACCCGGCAGGTGGTCAGTCCATTGAGCGAACTGCTGGAATTCGCGCGCCAGGTGAGTCGCGGCGATTTCTCCAGGCGCAATCGCCCGGCCCGCAATAACGAACTGGGGCAGCTGGGCAGCGCCTTCGACCTGATGGCGGAAGAGCTGGAAAAAATGTATCGCGATCTGGAGCAGCGGGTCAGAGACAAGACGTTCGACCTGGAACGCAGCAACCGCTCCCTGGAGTTGCTTTATGCCACCACCAAACAGCTCAACGAGCGACCGCTGGACCAGGCCTCGCTACAGGACCTGGTCAGCACCATGGAACGCGTCCTGGGCGTCAGCGGCGGTGCGGTCTGCCTGGGCGAAATCGGTGACGACGAAGCCTATCGGCTGGCCACCACCCTGGGTAAGGACGACAAGGATGGCTGCGAAGGCTATGAATGCATGCAGTGTTTCGGCAGTGGCATGGCGCAGACTATCCATGTCGACGATCTGCGGCTCAAGGGGTCGCGGCGCTATTCCGTGCCGATCCACGACCAGGCCCAGCAGTTCGGAGTGCTGGTGCTGGATGTGCCCGAGGGTGTCGAACTGGAAGACTGGCAGCGACGTCTGCTGGATACCGTTGCCAGTCATATTGCCCTGTCGATTGCCCGTGCCCGGCAGATTTCTCAAAAGCGTTTGTTGTCGTTGATGGAAGAACGCAGCGTGATTGCGCGCGAACTGCATGATTCACTGGCCCAGTCCCTGTCCTACCTGAAAATCCAGGTCAGCCTGCTGGAGAACAGTCTGCAACAGCACGCCGACCCGAAGGTCGGCGATACCATCACCAAGTTGCGCGACGGGCTGAACAGCGCCTACCGGGAACTGCGCGAATTGTTGACGACATTTCGTTTACGCATCAACGAAGACAGTGTCGGTCAGGCGTTGCAGGATACGATACTCGAATTCAGCGAACGCGGTAACATCGATATCAGCCTGAACAACAATATGGGTGATCGTATCTTCAGCGCGAACCAGGAAATTCATCTGGTGCAGATCGTGCGTGAAGCCCTGTCCAACGTGATCCGCCATGCCAATGCCAGACAGGCGCGAGTCAGCGTCAACGGTAACAAGGCCGGTGAGGTTGAAATCGTCATCGAAGACGATGGTGTTGGCATGCCGGATATTCAGCAACTGGAACATCACTACGGTATGGCGATCATGCGTGAACGTACCCAGGGGCTGGGTGGTAGTCTGCATGTGGGGAGTTCGGAGCTGGGCGGTACCGCTGTTAAACTGTTTTTTCATGTGACACCGGCGGCCCACGGTTGAACGAGCGCTAACAAAGGAAACTGATTGCAGTGCAACGACAAACCATCATTACCATCGACGATCACCCGTTGTTCAGAAAGGGGCTCGCCGATCTCATCGAAATGGATGACAGCCTGGCGCTGATCGGCGAAGCCGCCAGCGGTGAACAGGGCCTGGAACTGGCACTGCAGTATCAGCCGGACCTGATTCTGCTGGACATCAACATGAAAACCATCAGTGGACTGGAAACCCTGCGTGCTCTCAAGGCCCATGACATCGAATCGAGAGTCATCATGCTCACCGTATCCGACAACGAAGAAGACGTCATTGATGCCATTCGTGCCGGTGCCGACGGTTACCTGTTAAAGGACATGGAACCGGAGGATACCCTGGCCAGTATTCGCGCCGCAGCCGAAGGTCGACTGGTGGTGAGTGAGCGGCTGACCCGGCTGCTGGCCGAAGCACTGCGTGCCGAGGCGAAAGCGCCGGCTTCGGTACAGGGCGCCGGTTTGACGACGCGTGAAATCGAAATCCTCGATCTGGTATCACAGGGGCTGAGCAACAAACACATCGCCCGCCAGTTGTTCATCTCGCCGGCGACGGTGAAGGTGCACATGAAAAATCTGCTCAAGAAACTGCAACTGAATTCGCGCGTCGAAGCGGCGGTGTGGTATCTGAAAAACCAGTAACGACGTCGAGGTCGGCCGATGAAAAAACCGCCGCAGGATCGATCATCTTCGCGCAAACACTGGTCGCAGCAGGTGACCCGTAATAGCCATGCACTGGACCTGGAAGCCGGTGTCTTCACCCTGGACGATCCGCGGCAGATCGCACTGTCGTTACAACGTTCGGCTGAAGCCAGCACACGGCGTAAAACCGATCCGTTTCGTTCCGCCATGTCGATGCTCAATTTCTATATCAACCGCGCCGGCCGCAATTTGCCGGCACGCCGGCGGGCGGTGCTCAAAGCCGCCCGGGATGAACTGCGCGCCCTCTACGGCCGAGCGCGTAAACAGCCATAAGGTGTGAGCGCCAAACCGCGACCTGCCCGGATCGCCGCCCGGCTTCACGCCCGGTTTGTATCGCGCCGCGTTTTCTCTTACCTTCGATTGCAAAATTCCATTAAGGTGGAGCGATACCGCCCGGTATTGCAAATTGTCC
>CBDULQ010000218.1:0-6006 GCA_965368115.1 uncultured Gammaproteobacteria bacterium
GTTTCATCCCGGATGCCGCATTTAATTTCGACGCGCAGGGTTTCGACCATGATGCGCAAGGCCAGCCCACCGGCTGGCGCAGTTACGCCTATTACCCGTTTCCCGGTACCTTCTGGCCAACCAACGGTTCGACCAACGATGTGCTGATCCGCCTGCCGGAAGCGTTCCGGCAAACAGCCGACGGCCAGTATGACACGCAGGTTTATGCCACCAACCTGGCCATTGTCGAAGCGATGATCCGCGAACGCGATATTGAGATCGAAGCCGTAGACGAAGCACATCTTGGTCATGTCGATATCGATCGTGACGGTCGTATTGCCAGGGCCAGTAAAGTCGTTTATGACTGGGCGCCGCTGCAAAATCGGCACATGTGGTATGTCGGTCGTGCCCATATACTTCAACAGCAGGGCGACATTAACATCGCCGCCGGCCTGTTTCCGGTCGGCACGGAATTTTTACACACACTGCGTTACATCGATGTTGCTGACAATGGTGATATTCAACTGGCCCCCCGTTTCAAGGAAGTACGTTATGCACGTAAGCGCCAGTGGTTGAATTACGCCTGGTTACGTAATCGCGCCGATGCAGAGGTCAAGGAAAAACGCGACTTCCCCGATCGTCTGCGCCAGATTCGCGGCGACCACGAACGCGGTGTCAGTAACGGCCAGGGTTGGACTTACGCCGGGTTTATCGAAGACGCCGGGGGCCAGCTTCGACCGCAAAGCCATGAAGAGCTGGGTTTCTGTCTGGGTTGTCACGGCGGCACGGGCGTGACACGGGATGGCGTCATTTCCTTTGCGCGCAAGATGAATTTCAATTCACCGCAACATGGCTGGTATCACTGGAGCCAGCACAGTATACGTGGCGTTGCTGAACCGAAACGCATCGACGGCAAGGGCGAGTACAGTTTATATCTGGAACGCAATCGGGCCGGCGATGAATTCCGGGCCAATCGCGAAGTCATCGATAAGTTTTTTACCTCGGAGGGTCAACTGAAACCGGAAAGTCTGGCCGCCTTGCAGCAGGATATCAGCCGGCTGCTCTGGCCCAGCCCACAACGAGCGATGCAGTTGAATCGGGCCTATAAACTGATCGTACAGGAGCAGAGTTTCATTCACGGTCGCGATGCACTGGTCAGTTTGCCGCAGCAGGTTCATCGCCGGCTTGAAGCGGATCAGTCGACCAGTATCAAAATCGTCACCCCCGCCCTGCCCCTGGCGCCGTGACCAGGCGGGCGGGTTCCGAGTCGGCGAATCCCACCTGCTACTCATCCGCACGGGATGATTTGAAAGGCAACCTCAATTCCTAACGACCTTCGTTGCCTTCACGCATCTGTTGCAACTCGGCTTCATACTGAGCCATACAGAAACGTTCATAACTGCCGTTGTCGGCCAGCTCGACCGCCTTTGCAAAGCAGTTCTGTAACTGGGCGTAAGCATCGGGATGGGCCTCCGCAGCAGACAGATCCTCGGTGGGTTGTGCCAGTACGGAGACAGTCGGTAGAAGACCGGCAAGCAGGACAGTCAACAGGTATTTACTCATCGGTGTCACTCCAGTCGAACGAAAAGCAATTTTCGAATTCAAGTCTAGATCACACCGGCGGATCCTGGCAAAGCTTAACCGACAATCGGCTATGCTTCCGGCAAATCGATTGATACATTCAATAGCGGCCGCGGCCGGACTCGACCGAACACTTTTCCAGTGTCAACCGGAGCGATTGTGAGAATGATATTTTCGCACCAGCCGACCCGCAAAATAAAGTACCGAACCGATTAGCCCTGTTATCAGACACGCCAGGTACAGGTTACCCGCGGAAATGATGCCCAGCAGAGGGTTTGCAGGATCGAATGGATAAAACGGTTGCAGATCCGCATGCATGACACTGTCCAGCAGCACATGACTGAAGGTACCGATGTAAGCGGACAGCAGTGTCACCCACCAGGCGATACGCAGTTTGCGCTGGGGGTTCAGCCCAAGCAGGTACAGACCGAACTCAGCCAGATATTTTCCGCTTAACGCAGAAAAGGCACCAAGCAGTAATGCACCCAGATAAGTATGGCTAAAGCCATGCAGATGCCCTTCGCCGGTCAACAGCACCAGCAAGGGCTGAATATCCATGATGATCTGTGCCCAGCCGAAAACCATCAGGCTAAAACCGCCCTGCAGCAGCGCCTTGATCAGAATTCCCGGCCCCATGTGGAAGGGCGTAAATGGCATGTGTCATCCCTGATGTTTGAACAGGCATTGAGTATACTTTCACACATCGTAACCGCACAAGCCGTGAGTACACGAAGAAGCCCCCGGCGTCTCACCCAGGCGTCATTGCCACGAAAGCAGGAATCCAGTTCCCCGGATATCTCACCAGTCTTCAAGATACTGGATACCTGCTTTCGCAGGTATGGCGATAAGCAAAGGATGGCGGAACACTATAAAATAGTGTCGTTCCCGAACGCTTCTGTCGTCCCCCAAAAGCCTACGCACTATTACAATCGAACTAAAACCCTGAAGCCGATCAATGCTAAAAAATAGTCCCGCCACCACCAAACAGATTACCGACAGAAGCATTCGGAATGGCGAAGATTGAGGGCACCGAAAAATCTCATGGCAACGACAGCTCCCCGTAGACTAATCACGAAAGATTACATTTTTATACTTTTAAAATGACTCATCAGATAATAAACAAACCACATCACTTTTAATGAATCTGTTACGCTATTTTCAGCGCGGCGTAATATAAACTTAATGCTTGTTCCCGACACTTGCCGACTTCAACAATCCACTCCTACAGGAAAGTGTCATGCTTTATAACAAAAACATTATTTCTCTGGCCATCGCAGCCGCGGTTGCAATCCCCTTCACTGTTCATGCTGATCGCTATGAACACAATTCAGCACCCCAGGCAACCCATGGTGTTGCCGCGGGTGATGTGCGCAGCGATAGCGCCGTAATCTGGTCTCGTTCTGATGCTGCCGGCACCATGCATGTTGTGGTCAAGGCCGAAGGCAGAGGTCGCCCGATTTATAAACAGACAGTTGTATCTATCGATGACGACTTTACCGGCCAGGTACAGGTCAACGGCCTGCGCCCGGACACCGAGTATGAATACCGGGTCTGGTTCGGCGACTCGAAATACAAGCGTGGTCATCGTGGTGAAAGCGTCGAAGGTCAATTCCACACTGCACCGGCTGCAGGCACTGTTGCCCCGGTTAGCTTTGCATGGGGCGGCGACCTGGCCGGTCAGAATACCTGCCGTGACAGCGTCGAAGGCTTCCCCATTTTCAACGCCATCAATGACATGAAGCTGGATTTCTTCATCGGCCTGGGCGACATGATTTATGCTGACGGTTTGTGCGAATCCACCGGCCGTTACGGCAACAGCCAGGTGCCCGGTGATTTTGTTCAGGCTCACGACATGAACAATTACTGGGCACACTGGAAATATAATCGTGAAGACGACGGTTATCGCAGCCTGCTGGCCAGCATGCCCTACTACGCCATCTGGGATGATCACGAAGTCGTCAACGATTTCGGCCCTTTACATGATACTCGCGACACAGCCCCATACACCGCCGGCGATCATCTGTTGCCTAAAGGTCTGGCTGCCTTCAAAAATTACAACCCGATCGCTGAAAACACTGAAACACCGGATCGTCTGTATCGCAATATTCGCTGGGGTAAGAACATGGAAATGTTCATTCTGGATACCCGCCAGTACCGCGATGCCAACCAGGCCGACGACAGCAGTGAACGCCCGAAAACCATGCTAGGTCGCGAACAGCTCAACTGGCTGAAGCATAAACTGGCCGCGTCCGATAGCACCTGGAAAGTCATTGTATCCAGCGTACCCATGTCGATTCCTACCGGCGGCAATGGCCGCGACGGCTGGGGCAACTACGACCAGACCACCGGTTTCGAAAACGAGCTCACCGACATTCTGCGTTTCATGCAGCAGAATGATATGAACAACGTCGTATTCATTACGACTGACGTTCATTTTGCTGAAGCCTTCCGCTACACACCGTTTGCCGATGCACCGGAGTTCCAGGTTCACGAAATCGTGACCGGTCCGATCAACGCCGGCGTATTCCCCAACCGCGCCTACGACGACACGCTGAACACTGAAAGCCTGTTCTTCTTCGGCGCCGACAGCGCAAGCGAAGTGACCACCTGGACACAGGCCAAGTCCTGGTTCAACTATGGCGCCATCGACATCGACGGTTATGGCAAACTGAATGCCAGCATTCGCGACGTCAATGGCGATGTAGTCTACAACATCGAACTTGACCCACGTTGATTCGCTGTTCTTCAGGAAATAGAAAAGCAGGCCGGTGAAAACCGGCCTGCTTTTGTTTTGATCGATCACGCGTTACCCGCATAAACCCACGAACCCGGATACACCGAATCATACCTATCAGGCAACTTCAGTCGCTAAACTTCACCAGTCGCGTCACCTGGATATCGGAGATGAATACCACGCCAGAATGTTCATTATAGAATGGTGCAAAGCCCTGCAGTATAGGATTCACCAGTTGTTCCGGGACCGCCGCGATAATCATGATTAACACATCGTCCTCATTAAACATCAGATGGCCGTCATGAAATCCGTGGCTGCCTTTACCGGACAGATTATTGACGATGGTATAACCTTTTACGCCGATGCGATCAAGCAGATCGGTGGCGAAGGCCTGGTACTCGCCTTCCAGGATAATTTCGAGTTTCTTCAGCGGGCTGAATTTGAGATTTTTCATGATACGCTTGCCTCTTCGAGTTGCAGCTGATCAGCGTGAGGCGTGGCAACATGTTCACGCCACTCGCCTCTGCAATGAATATGTGTCTTGCCTGATTCGGGATCGACTACCACTAGCCTGATCCAGCCATTGTTCAACAACCGACGCACCACCGCCACACGATTGAATGCCTCCAGCACCCGTTCGTACGGTGCTTCGATGACAGTGATCAGACGCATGGGCTCATGATACGGTTGACCGTCGGCGAGTACCGTCTGTGCCGGTAGACCGGTACGTAAATCACTAAGATTACCCGTCATCACACCGAACCGACCCGCCACATTGTGATACACCTTACTGCCACTGCCGTAATGTTCGTTATCAACGGTGGAAAAATAATGTTCCATGTTGATCCACTGTCCGACCACCAGCGGACCGGTCAGAATATTTTCCAGCAGGCGCCGTTTGCCATCCACCCGATAATCGTAAGAATGCAAAAAGGCACGCCCTTCCAGTGACTGGGTTTCGGTTAATGCGCGACGTCCAATGATGAAATACACATTGCGCGACAGCCCCCACTCGGGACGCACCTGCGACCAGTCCATAGCATTACGCAAGGCCTGCTTGTCCGCGTCCACGCTGTTCGGCGCATCGGAAATAAAGTTCAGACTGGGGACTCGTTCCTGTGTACACAAACGACAGGCGGATATCAGACCTTTCTGTAAGCGGTCCAGGTATACCGGATGCGATGACGGTAGCAGATCGAGATCATGCATGGTCACTTCGTCGGTGGTGGTGTTGTGCATGGCGGGTACGAACCAGGCATCGTCGGGTATGACAATCCCCTGCTTGTGCAGCCGTTGACGTACCGCCGGTTTGTTGGCCATGTTAGCAAATATACGGGCGTTGAATAATCCGAGGTTACCGCCGCAGGCACCACAGTCCAGTGCCGATTCATAAGGATTGTTTTCCGACTGGCTGCCATGACCGACCACCAGGACAAAGCGAGAAAAGTTTTCGGTGAGGCCGATGGCACGTAAAGCCTGGGAGACGAATACCACCTGTTCGTCCAGGCTGAAGCCGATACGCCCCAGACGTTCCATCTGCAGTCGGACATCGGCCGCATTGATACGGTAAGCGGTTCTTAAACGTTCGATAAAGGCCTGACTCTGTTGCGCGTCCAGCTGCAATTGTGCCTGCAGCAGCTCTGTCGACTCGCTATGATCGAGCGCTGCTTCGCGCAGTTCGCGCACCAGGTCGTCTTTAACCTGTTCCGGTG